>JBPCNP010000095.1:0-13775 GCA_051001215.1 Acidimicrobiales bacterium | reverse complement strand
CGACTCTCCACCCCCCTCTCTCTTTTGTCCCCCCCCCGGTGTGCTTGCCGCCTTCTCCTTTCCTCTCCCCCCCCCCCCCCCCCCCCCCCCCACGACCTGGCGGTGACGGTGTTCAGGTGCTCGGGGTGTCAGCGGCCCCTCGATCTGGAGCGGGTGGCGGCGGCTGACGTGGAGCGCAATGACCAGGGCGTGACCGGGTGGGTCGTGTTCACCCATCACTGCCCGTGCTCACCCGGCGAGCTGGTCGTGAGCCGGGCCTGGGCGACACACCCCGCCTTCGTCGCCCTCTTCGGCAGCCAACCGTGGCTGCCCTACCGGGCCCCGTTCGTCTACGGTGTGGTGGCCGACGACGAGCCCGTTCTCACCCGCTGGCGTTGGGAGCTGGCCCAGATGGCCGATGCCGACGAGCTCCTGCTCTTCGTCGACGACGCGCTGTGCGCGAGGCGGCCGGCACCCGGGCCCTTCGGACCACGCCCGCCGCTTCCGGCGGTGACCCCGACCCCGCCGGTCTGACCCGCCCGACCCTCCCGCGGAGTAACGGCATCGTCGTCGGTTGGAAACCGGCCGTTCACAACCCGGCCGTAGCCTGCAGGCACCATGCAGACCTACCTCCTCCGGGTGTGGTTGCCGGACCGCCCTGGTGCCCTCGGCGCCGTGGCCAGCCGCGTCGGTGCCGTGCGCGGCGACCTGATCGGCATCGACATCCTCGAGCGTGACGGTGGCCAGGCCATCGACGAGTTGGTCATCCAGGTTCCCGACCCCGACCTGGTGCCGCTGCTGGTCTCGGAGATCAACCAGGTCGACGGGGTCGACGTCGAAGACGTGCGCCAGGCTCCCGAGCGGCTCCACGACCCCCGCCTCGACGCCCTGGAGACGGCGACGGCCCTGGTGGCGGCCACGAGCCCATCGGTGCTTCTCGACGTGCTCGTGGCCCGGGCCCGCCTCGACTTCGAGACCGAGTGGTCGGCCGTCGTCAATGTCGACGAGCGCGTCCTGCGGGCCTGCGAGGGGGCGCCCCCTCCTCCGGCCTGGCTGGTCGCCTTCGTCAACGGGAGCCGGTCGTCGGCGGCCGTCGTCTCCGGGGAGTGCGGTCCCGACGACGTGGCCTGGGCCGGTCTGGCCGACGGACGCCTGGCTCTGGTCGTCGGGCGCCGAGGCCGGCCCTTCCGGGCCCGCGAACGTCGCCAGCTCGGGGCCGTCGCCAGGATCGCCGATCACCGGTTGGCCAACCTCGAGGCCACGGCTGCCCGCCGGGCCCCGGCCGAGGTGGCCGGGGGCCGCACGGCCTAGGTACTCGGGCCCGGCGGCAGGCCGGCCGCTCCCTCCCCCGGAGCGCCTGCCGCCGGGTTCCGAGGGGCCTTCTGGCTCGCAGGTAGGGTGGCGCCATGCGTGTCGGGATCCTCACCGGTGGCGGCGACTGTCCTGGGCTGAACGCGGTGATCCGCGCCGTCGTCCGCAAGGCCGAGCGCCACTACGGCGACGAGCTGGTGGGCTTCCGCGATGGTTGGCGGGGGGTCCTCGAGGGCGCGGTGGCGTCCCTCGACGTCGAGAAGTGCCGCGGCATCCTGCCCCGGGGCGGCACCATCTTGGGCACGTCCCGAACCAACCCCTACAAGGTCGACGGCGGGCCGGCCCTGGCCCTGGCCGTGCTGCGTGAGAAGGGCATCGACGCCCTGGTGGCCATCGGTGGCGACGACACCCTCGGGGTGGCCGAGAGGCTCGGGGGCGAGGGCGTGAGCGTGGTCGGCGTCCCCAAGACGATCGACAACGACCTGTCCGCGACCGAGGTCACCTTCGGGTTCCACACTGCGGTACAGATCGCCACCGACGCCATCGACCGCCTCCACACCACCGCCGAGTCCCACGACCGGGTGATGGTGGTCGAGGTCATGGGTCGCCATGCCGGCTGGATCGCCACCTACGCCGGCATCGCCGGTGGCGCCGCCGAGATCCTCATTCCCGAGGAGGAGTTCGACATCGACGAGGTATCCGACCGCCTTCGTCGTCGTCACGAGAGAGGTCGCTTCGCGTCGATGGTGGTGGTGGCCGAGGGGGCCAAGCCCAAGGAGGGCACCATGGTCGTCCAGTCGGGCGACGTCGACCAGTTCGGTCACGAGCGCCTGGGGGGCATCGCCAACCAAGTGGCGGGGGAGATCGAGAAGCGGACGGGTTTCGAGACCCGCGTCACCATCCTCGGCCATGTCCAGCGGGGAGGCACACCGACGGCGTTCGACCGCGTGCTGGCCACCCGCTTCGGCATCGCCGCAATCGACGCCGTCCATGACGGCGCTTTCGGCCAGATGGTTGCGCTCCAGGCCGCAGAGATCGTACGGGTGCCCCTGGCCGAGGCAGTGGGCCGGTCCAAGACCGTCGACCCAGCCCTCTTCCACGGCGTGGCCGAGGAGTTCTTCGGCTAGCCCGAGGGGTCCTTGCCCCCCCGAGGTGACCAGAAGGGGGGGGTTCAGGGATCGACGGGCGCGATGAGCAGGCGGCGAAGGGGTTCCACCAGGGCGGGCGTGGCCGCCAGCACCGATCCGGACTGGGGGACGGGGCCGTCGAGACCGACGACGCTCGCCCCCGCTTCGGCGGCGATGAGGGCGCCGGCGGCCAGGTCCCACGGTTGGAGCCCGGCCTCGTAGTAGGCGTCGACCCGTCCGCTGGCCACCCAGCACAGGTCGAGGGCCGCCGCCCCCAGGCGGCGTACGTCCCGGACGAGTGGGAGCAGGCGGCTCACGATGCGGCCCTGGGCGGCGCGCCGTTCGGCCACGTAGGAGAACCCCGTGGCCACCAGCGAGCCGGCCAGGTCGGTGGCGTCGGAGACGGTCAGGCGCCGGCCGTCGCCGAAGGACCATCCGCCGGTGGCGAAGGCACCGCCCCCGGCGACGGCGGTGAATATCTCGTCGTGGGCGGGCGATGCCACCACCCCGACCACCGTGCGCCCCCCGACCTCGGCGGCGATGGAGACGGCGAAGGTGGGGTGGCCGTACAGGTAGTTGGTGGTGCCGTCGAGGGGGTCGATGACCCAGCGCACGCCGCTCGACCCCTCTCGGCTGGTGCCCTCCTCGGCGAGGATCCCGTCGTCGGGGCGGGCCCCGGCCAGGCCGTCAGTGATCAGCGCCTCCGACGCCCGGTCCATGTCGGTGACCATGTCGGTGGCGCTCGTCTTGGTGGCCACGTCCGAGCGGGCCGACCTCCGCCCCTCGAGGAGCAGGGCTCCGGCATCCCGGGCCAGTCCCACGGCCAGGTCGAGCAGGCCGGGGAGGTCGGTCAGGTCGGAGAGGGAAGTCGAATCGGGGACGGCAGGCGGGTCGGGCACGGTCCCGACCCTACGCACCGCTACCGTCGGGCCATGACGGTGGCCGATGCCTGACCTGTTCGCCACGGTGCCGGGGCGGGCCCTCGCCGTCTACGCCCATCCTGACGACCCCGAGATCTCCTGTGGCGGCACCCTGGCGGCGTGGGCGGCCGGGGGGGCCTCCGTCCACGTGCTCACCTGCACCCGGGGCGACAAGGGCTCACCCGATCCGGCCGTCGACCCCGACGAGCTGTCGACCCGACGGGCCGACGAGGTCGCCGCCGCCGCACTTGTGCTGGGCCTGGCCGGTCACGACCAACTCGACATCGACGACGGCGAGATCGAGAACTCCTCGGGCGTGCGATCGCAGATCGTGGCCGCCGTCCGCCGGGTGCGCCCCGATGTCGTGGTCTGCCCGGACCCGACGGCGGTGATCTTCGGGGACACCTACTTCAACCATCGCGACCACCGGATGGTGGGGTGGGCCGCCCTCGATGCCGTGGCTCCGGCGGCCGGCAACCCCCACTACTTCCCCGAGGCCGGTCCCGCCCATTCGGTCCCCGTCGTCCTGCTGTCGGCGACGCTCGTGCCCAATGTCTGGGTCGACATCGCCCACACCCTCGACACCAAGGTCGCCGCCCTGGCCTGCCACCGCAGCCAGCTCGGCGAGGGCGAGGAATGGCTTCGCTCCGTCATCACGGCTCGAGCCGAAGACGACGGACGGGCGGCCCACACCCGCCTGGCCGAGGGCTTCCGCCGCCTCAGCCTTGGTTAGGCGTTTCGGTCAACCGCGCCCGCCGGCTTGCCATTCGCCCATGGCCCGCAGGACGAGGACGGCGATCACGGCCACGCCCATGGCTGACACCACTGCGCCCACCAGCGCCCCGATGCCCTCGGGGACGTCGCAGTCGCCCCGGCACTGCACGCGCACGAAGGCCAACCCGATCAACAGGCCGGACAGACCTCCCACACAGATGACGACGAAGGCCAGGACCCGCGCTCCCACCCCGGGCAGAGCCGTGGGCCCCTGGCGCGGGCCGTCGGGCCCCGCCGGCGATGTTGTTTCCCGGCCAGGACCGTCGTCGGGCATCGGGGCATCGTAGGCTCGGGGCGATGCCGGCCCCGTGCCCGAACGGAACGACGGGGGTGATCGAGCCGTCGATCCTGCACGTCGACCTGGATGCCTTCTTCGCCGCAGCAGAGGTGCTGGCCGACCCGAGCCTGGCCGGAAAGGCCGTGATCGTGGGTGGCACCGGCGGTCGAGGGGTGGTCGCGGCGGCGTCCTATGAAGCCCGGGCCTACGGGGTGCACTCGGCCATGCCATCGGCCCGGGCCCGGCGCCTGTGCCCTCACGCCGTCTTCCTGGCCGGGCGCCACGACCTCTACGCCGAGCACAGCCGCCACCTCCACGCCATCCTGACCTCCTTCACCCCGTTCGTCGAGGGGATCTCGCTCGACGAGGCCTTCCTGGACGTCTCCTCGGTCCGCCGCCTGTGGGGGCCGGGGCCGGAGATCGGGGCGCGGATCCGCGCCCGGGTCCACGCCGAGATGGGGCTGTGGGCGTCTGTCGGGGTGGCGACGACCAAGTTGATGGCCAAGTTGGCCTCGGAGGCGGCCAAGCCCACGCCGTCGATGGCCGGTCCCGTCCCCGGGCTCGGCGTCAAGGTCGTGGCGCCCCACGAGGAGCTGGCCTTCCTCCACGCCCACCCCGTCGGAGCGCTCTGGGGGGTGGGCCCGGCGACCCGCCACCGTCTGGAGCGGTTCGGGGTCCGGACCGTCGGCGATCTGGCCGCCCTGCCACCGGACACGCTGATCGGTGCCCTGGGCCGGGCGTCGGGGCGGGCCCTGCACGATCTGGCCCAGAACCGGGACGCCCGCCCCGTCGTGGCCGACCGGGCGGCCAAGTCCGTCGGCCACGAGGAGACCTACCCCCGTGACCACTGCGACCCGGATGATCTGCGCCGAGAGGTCGTGCGCCTGTGCGACGCCGTGGCCACCCGCCTGCGCACATCCGCTCTGTCGGGGCGGACGGTCACCCTGAAGGTGCGCTTCGGCGACTTCCGCACCATCACGCGGTCGCATACCGAGCCTGACGGCCTCGACACCGCTGCGGGGCTGGCCGAAGCCGCCCTCGACCTGTTGAGCGGCGTCGACGCGTCGCCGGGCATCCGCCTCCTCGGAGTCAGCGCGTCCAACCTCATGGCCGCCCGGGGGCGCCAGCTCGGCCTGGAGGAGGTTCTGGCCGCCGGGGACCGTCGGGAGGGGGTGGCCAGGGCGATCGACCAGGTCCGGAACCGCTTCGGCGATCGGGCGGTGGGGCCGGCGTCGCTCGTCGGCGACAGAGGTTTGGAAGTCCGGCGGCGCGGGGACCAGCAGTGGGGCCCGCAGGTCTAGTCTGGAGGCAGATGATTGGTCGGCACTGCGTTGTTGAGGCTGTCGTCCTGTGCGAAGATGGCCCCTGCACAGGAGCAGGAGCAGGGACGTTGAGAGGGTAGGCGTGCCGCTTTCCGAGGACGAGCAACGGATCCTCCACGAGATCGAGCAGCAGTTCTACGAGAGCGACCCTGCCTTCGCGCGCGAGGTCGGAAAGACCACCCTCTATCGCCACGCCGGGCGCAATCTCAAGTGGGCCACCCTCGGGTTCGTCTGCGGGTTCGTCCTGCTCCTGGTGGCTTTCGCCTCCTCGCTGATCCTCGGGTTCGCCGGCTTCCTGGTCATGTTGGGCTCGGCCGTCGTGTTCGAGCGCAACCTGCGGAAGATGGGCCGGGCCGGCTGGCGTCAGGTTTCCGGCAACATGAAGACCCATAACCTGCGCGAGAGCATGGGTGACGCCGGGAAGCGCATCCGAAAGCGCTTCAAGCGCGAGGGGTAGCAGCCCCGCCTCTGGGCGGCCACCAGACGTCCGGCGATCAGCGTCGGTCCGCCGTGCTCGATCGCTGGCCGGGCCTGATCCGTCCCGGCCAGGCCTGGTCGGCGGCACGCACCAGCGGCCTCGGGTCGAGTGACCACAGCGTCCTGGCGACCGGCCCGGCCTGGGCCCGCACCGCCGTCCGGACCGTGGCTGCCGCGGATTCGGCCCGACCGGCGGCAGCGTCGTCGGCTCCGGCGGGGGAGTAGGCGGCGGAGGTGAGCTGGCCGGCCAGGTCGACCATGGCCAGGCCGACCGGGGTGGTGGCCAGCCCGGTTCGGGCGCGCGTGGCGTACTCGGTAGGTGTCTCCGCCGGCCGCTGGCCCAGCCCGGCCCGGGCCAGGTCCTCCTCGGCCTCCGACCAGGCCAGCATGACCCTGTCGGTCGGTGTGGCCGCCCGACCCCGCCGCCGCGACTGGCGGATGCGGTAGGCGAGGGGGACCCCGCCCAGGTAGATGGCAGCGACGGCCAGGCCCAGTGCCACGCTGGCCGGCAGGGGCCAGCCCGACCCCGTGCCACCGGCTCCGGCTGCGGCTCGGGCCGGCACGGGGGCCCCGGTGGTGGGAGCCTGTCGGCCGGCGGCCGGGGCGGTCGTGACCGGAGGTGCGGTCGTCGCCGCGGCCGCTTGACCGCCGCCGGGCACCGGGGCCGTGGCGCCGACGCCTGTGTAGGCCTCGGTACCGGGGTGGGCCCGGCCGGGAGTGGGTTCGAAGGCGACCCACCCGTACGGGTCCAGGTACACCTCGGGCCAGGCGTGGGCCTCACGACCGGTCACGTGGTAGCGGTGATCGTCGCCGAGGGTGCCCGTGGTGAAACCGACCGCGACCCGGCTGGGGAGGCCGAGAGACCGGGCCATGGCCGCGAAGGTGCCGGCGAACTGCTCGCAGTACCCCCGCCTGATGGCGAGGAACCGTTGGATGGCCGAGTCGTCGTGGCCGGGAGGCACGTTCAGGTCGTAGGTGAAGTTGGTGCGGAACCAGTCCTGGAGGGCCCGGGCCTGGTGAAATGCCGTGAGCCGCCCGCTCGTCGATTCGTCGGCCGAGCAGCCGAGGACCCGACACCCGGCGGGATCGGTCACCCGCCGGGCCAGGTCGCGCACCGAAGTCGGGAACCCCGGCGGCAGGTCGAGGTAGCGGCGAGACTGATCGCCCGCCAGTGTCGGACTGGCAGTCGCCAGGTCGTCGACGGTCAGGCGGGGCAGCGACGACTCCACCGAGTAGCGCAGTCCGTCGGCGCTGGGTGCCTCGGTGAGGAGGCTGGCCGAATCGGCGTCGAAGCGCACGCCGGAGATGCCGTCGAGGCGCTGGGCACGGTAGGCGGCGGGGAGCCAGATGGCCGACAGCGCCCCGATGTCGAACTGTTGCACCACGGTCTGGGTGTCCGACCGGGAGGCCACGCCGCTGGGCAGTCGTCCCCGGGCGGGCTCGTAGCTGCCGACCGAGGACCAGATGGTCCCGTCGAAGCGCTCCAGTGAGGTGAGGCGCCAGTAGGTGCCCACGTCGCTGCTCACCGAGAACAGCTCCGTCCCCGACTGGTCCACCAACCGGGAGCGGATGTCGACGAGGGGGCTCACCGTCACCCGCGACCCCGACCCGTCGGACCCCTTGTTCAGGTTGACGACCCCGGCGGCCCGGGCACCGGGGAGCCGGGGGGCGAGCACGAGGGCGAGCGCCACCACGATGAGGGAGGTGACCAGCCCGGAGCGGGCCAGGGCCCGGCTCCCGACCACCGACCGTCCCCCGAACCAGGCCTGGCCGGTGCGCCGGGAAGGATCGGCCAGGACCACGAAGGCGAGTACGCCGCCCAGGTAGAGCCCTGCTGCGGCCAGGCGGAAGCGCGAGGCGCCGAGGATGGCACCGAACAGGAACAGCACGAACGACGGCACCAGGGCCTCGAAGCGGGCCCGTGCCCGGAAGGCGAAGGTGTCGGCGGCGAACGCCGCGGTCCAGACGGCCGCGGCGCAGGCCACGACGAAGCCACGTGTGGTGGGAGTGGGGGCCCGGACCCGTGCGAACAGGTCGGAGGCCGAGGTCAGGTCGACACGGATGGCATGCCAGGTGCCGGCAAGGGGCAGGCCGAAGGTGAGGGTCCGGGGCTCGACCACCCAACCGATGACGACGAGCAGTCCGAGACCGGAAGCGACGGCGGCGAGGGCCAGGCTGACGCCGAACCGGCGCAGCACTACAGCCAGCCCGTGCCCGGCCACGACCACGACCAGCAGGGGTGCGAGAAACGACGTGTCGGAGAACAGGCGGGCCATGCCCACGACCGCCGTGGCCGTCACGACCCCGAGTGCCACCTCTCCGGCCGTGGGCCGGGCGGTCAGCGCTCGCCTCGCGCTCATCGGAACCCCAGGCCCGGCGCCGCGGCGGTGGCGGGCCGGGTGGTGGCGAAGGCCCGGTTCCAGCTCGGGGCCAGGGGGGTGCCGGTCCTCAGTCGCAGCAGGGTCACCCCGGGCGGCTGATGACCGGCCCTCGACGGGTCCGTCGCGTCCTCCACGGCCACGATGGTCGGCGTGGCGAACCGGCCGTGCAGACCGGCCATCCGGTCCGAATCGGTGAGCAGGGCGGTGGAGGTGGTGACGATCGTGAGGCCGCCTCCGTTGCCGGCTCGGTGCAATGCGCCCAGCACCGTGTCCAGGCCGTCGGCACGGCCCCGGCCCACGACGGCGAGGTGCTCCATGACGGCCTCGAAATGGGCGTGCCCGGCGGCGGAGCCGGAGTCGGTGCCGTCGGTCGTCGTGAGGCGCACGAGGGCCCCTCGAGCCCAGGCCGTGGCCAGGATGCTGGCGGCCGCCGACACGGCCGTTTCGAGAGTGGCCTCGCTGTGCACGGAGGCGCGGATGTCGAGCAGCACCGTCGCCCGGCCCTGCCAGGGCAGCTCGAGCTGACGTACGACGAGCTCGCCGGTGCGGGCCGTCGATGGCCAGTGGACCCGTCGCAGGTCGTCGCCCATCTCGTAGGGCCGAAGACCGTAGAGGTCCTCACCGTTGGGGCCGACGGTGGCCGGCCGCGGCGCCCCCGAGGTGGGGTCGTCGCCCCGGGAGTGCCCCGCCGGGGCCAGCTCCTCCACCGCCGGGTACACGGTGAGCTCGATCAAGGGAGCGACCGTCGTGACCCTCGACCACAGGCCGAAGGCGTCGCTCACCTCGGCCTCGAGGGGCCCGACGGCGAAGATGCCCCGACGATCGGCCGGGAGACGGTACGTGGCCCGCTCCTCTCGGCCTGCGGCGACCGGCGCCAGCAGGAAGCGAGCGTGACGCTGCACGCAGGCTTCGGAGCCGGCGCCGCCGGTGGTGGACCGCACCAGGGCGAAGGTGTCGCGCACGGCAACGACGGGCGACCGCCGGTCGCCCCGATTGGTGACGGCCAGCTCCACCCGGCTGTCGGTGCCCACGTGGATGCGCGTGGGGTGCACCGTCCGACTGGCCTCGAGGTCGAGGCCGCGGCCCAGGACGGTGACGGCCGCCACGACCACGAGACCGGCCGCGCCCGCGGCCAGCACGTACAGCTCGAAGATGCCCAGGATCCTGCCCCCGGCGAGGAGCGCGACGGCGCCGGCGGCCATGCCCCAACCGCGCCGGGTGGGCACTAGGACTGGGCCCTGGGGACGGCGACGTTGGCCAGCACGTCGGCCAACACCTCGTGACGGGCCGTCCCCCGCATCTGGGCTTCGGGGGTGAGGGCCAGGCGGTGCTCGAGCACGGGCACGACCAGCGCCTTGATGTCGTCGGGGACCACGTAGTCGCGCCCGGCTGCGGCGCTTCGGGCCCGGGCCGACCGCAGCAGGCCCAGGGCGGCCCGGGGCGATACGCCCAGGGCCAGCTCGGGACGGCGGCGCGTGGCATCGGCGAGATCGACGATGTAGCCCTTCAGGCTCTGGGCCACGTGGATGGCCTGGGCCATGGCGACCATGGCCTCGAGGTCGGTCGCCTTGGCCACTGGGCCGAGGCCGTCGAGGGCGGGCTCGGCGGCTCCGTGGGTGTCGAGGATGGCCAGCTCCGAGGCGCGGGCCGGGTACCCGATGCGAATGCGCATGAGGAACCTGTCGAGTTGGCTCTCGGGAAGGGGGAAGGTGCCCTCGTGCTCAATGGGGTTCTGGGTGGCGATGACCATGAAGGGCTGCGGCAGCCGGTAGCTCGTGTTGTCGGCGGTGACCTGGCCCTCCTCCATGGCCTCCAGCAGTGCGGACTGGGTCTTGGGCGAGGCCCGGTTGATCTCGTCGGCCAGCACGACCCCGGCGAACACCGGGCCGGGTCGGAACTCGAAGCGGGCTGCGGACCGGTTCCACACGCTGACGCCGACCACGTCGGTGGGGAGCAGGTCAGGGGTGAACTGGATGCGGCCGAAGGGGCGGTCGATGGACGCGGCCAGGGCCTTGGCCAAGGTGGTCTTGCCCACGCCGGGCACGTCCTCCACCAGGACGTGCCCTTCGGCCACTACGGCCAACAGGAGCAGGTCGATCGCCTCGGCCTTGCCTTGGATGACCCGGGCGATGTTGTCCACGAGCCGTCCGTGGATCTCGGCGAAGCTCTGGGGCGGTTGCGGCGGCGGCTCGTGGTTCACGCCGTGGGCTCCTCGTCGGTCCAGCCGATCAGCCGACCGACCCAGCCACGATAGAGGGGAGGACGCGCCATCCCGGGGCCGGGCCGGCCGACCGACCGACCACGGTCGTCGGTAGCCGACGGGCGGCGTGCCATGCTCGGTCGGTGCAGCGGTTCGGGTTCGCGTGGTGGGCCAGGGCGGCTTTCGCGGTGGCTCGCCACCCGGGTCTGTGGGCCATGGCGGCCACCCAGGTGGTGCGGTTGGCGCCGACGGGTTGGTGGCACCGACCACCGTTTCTGCCGCGTCCCGATCCTGCCTACCTGCGCTTCCGCCTCGAAACCCAGTACGGATCGGACCGCGCCCCGGACCCCGTCGACCTCGTCGCCTACCTCCACTGGTGCCAGACCTTTCACACCACCCGCTGACGCCGACGCCCTTCCCGATTCGAGGTTGCGGGCTACGTCGGCCCTATGCGCCTGCACGTCGCGCTCGAAGACGAATTGGTCGCGGAGCTCGACCGGCGGGCGGGCGCACGACAGCGGAGCGCCTTCATCGCCGAGGCGGCGCGGCAGCCTCGACGACGAGTGCCGATGGGACGACATCGAATCGGCCCTCGGGCGGATCGACGACCGCAGCCACGAGTGGGACGAGATCCGGCCGGCTGGTCCCGCAGGCAGCGAAGCGGCGACGCCCGCCGGACGGGCTGACCTGGCGGGGTCTCCACCTGAACGAGGAGCCGGTGGCTCAGCGGCTGTTCCGAGGCCTCTGCCCGGCACCGCTTGGCGAGTCTGAAGGGGTCCGGGCCGCTCGTTGGCGCCGAACGTTCTCGAACGGGGGATGACGTTCCACCAGGCCGACTGCCTCATTGCGGCAGCGGCGGCGGGCGTTGGTGCCGGGCTGGCCATGGCAACGTGGCCGACTTCTCGACGGACGACGTCGTCGTCGAGGACTGGCCGAGCGGCGGGTGACCCGGGCGCGTGGCCGCGCCCTCTGAGGTCGAATGTGGCCGGCCCGGCGCAGGTGGCGGGGGTAACCTGCCGCCCATGTTGCGGGCGCTCGTGCTTAACGCGACGTTCGAGCCGCTGGCCATCGTCGCCCCTCGTCGGGCCGTGGTCTTGGTATTGGCCGACAAGGCCGAGGCCCTCGACGGATCGGGGGACTGGTTCCACGCCGAACGGATGGCCGTCGAGGTCCCCTCGGTCGTGCGCCTGCACCGGGTGGTGTCGGTGGACCGATCGCGGGAGCTTGCCATCAGCCGCCGGGGCGTGTTCGCCCGGGATCAGGGGCGTTGTCAGTACTGCGGAGCCCGCGCCGAGACGCTCGACCACGTGGTGCCGCGCAGCCGGGGCGGCCGGCACTCGTGGGACAACGTGGTGGCGGCGTGCCGACCGTGCAACGTGGGCAAGGCCGACCGCCTCCTGCCCGAGACGCGCCTCTGCCTGGCCCGGGTGCCGGTGGTCCCCCGCCGGCTGAGCTGGGTGTCGGTCGCCATCGGGACCGTGCCCGACCAGTGGCGGCCCTGGCTCCCCGCCGCCGCGTGACCAGCCGCGCCGACGCGGGCGCGCCCGAGGTGGTCGAGGTGGAGCTGGTGCGGGTGCGGGTGCCGCTGGTGCGCCCGCACTGGTCCGCGCACGGCACCGAGGTGGTGCGCGACGTGGCGTTGGTGCGGATCGCCCTGGCCGACGGCAACGTGGGCTGGGGCGAGTGCGGAGCGTTGGCCCGCCCCACCTACACCGCCGAGTACACCGACGGCGCCTGGGCGGTGCTGCGCACCGAGCTCGGTCCTGCACTCTTGGCTGGTCACCCGCCGGGGGTGGTCGGGCACCCGATGGCCGTCGCCGCAGTCGAGGCGGCCACCATCGATGCCGAGCTACGCCGGACCGGCCGCGCCCTGGCCGTCCACCTCGCCGCCCTCCACGGGGGCCAGCCGACCCGGTCCATCCTGACCACTGCGGTCGTGAGCCGGGCCGACCGGGTCGCCGACGTGATGGCGGCGGTCGCCGCTCACGTCGATGCCGGCGTGGCCATGGTCAAGGTGAAGGTCACCCCGGCTGCTGCGGACGTGGCGGCCATCGAAGCCGTGCGGGCCAACTGGCCGGATCTGGTGCTGGCCGCCGACGCCAACGGAACGGCCGACCAGGCCCTGGTGGCCCGCCTCGACCGCCTCGGTCTGGCCTACCTCGAACAGCCGGCCCCGGCCGACGCGCTGGTGACCTCGGCCGCCCTCGCCCAGCGGACCGACACCCCGATCGCCCTTGACGAGTCCGTCACCAGCCGGGGAACCCTGGATGCGGCCATCGCCCTTCGGTCCGGGTCGGTCCTGAACGTGAAACCGGCCCGGGTGGGAGGTCTGGAGGTCGCCGCCCACTTGGTGGCGGCGGCGGTCGACGGCGGCTGGCACGTGTTCGTCGGCGGCATGTTGGAAACCGGCGTCGGCCGGGCCGCGGCGGTAGCGGTTGCTGTGCTGCCCGGGTGCGCGCTGCCCACCGACCTCGGCCCATCGAGCCGGTACTTCGCCACCGACATCACCGACCCGTTGGTGGTCGACCAGGCCGGGCGGTTGATGGTCCCCACCGGTGCGGGGATAGGTCGGGTGCCCCGTGCCGGGAGAGTCGACGAGTTCTCCGTCGACCGTTTCCTCCTCACCCGGTGACCACCCCGGGGCCGGACCCCGCCGAGGGCGGGCGCTCCGACGATCCGTGGACCATCGAGCGTTACCGGGGGAGGGCGAGTACGTTCCATGCCCGCCCGTTGCCGGAGCCGTTCGGCCGGGGCGTCTGGGCGTTCGAGGTCGACGGTCCCGCGGTGGTGCTCGGTAGCACGCAAGCCATCGCAGCAGTCGATGCCGTCCGGGCGCAGCGCGCCGGGGTGGAGGTGGCGCGGCGCAGAAGCGGCGGGGGAGCGGTGTGGCTGGCGCCGGGGGAGGTGACGTGGGTCGACGTGTTGGTGCCGGCCACGGACCCCCTGGCCAACCACGACGTGTCGCGTGCCGCCCTTTGGCTGGGCGAGGTCTGGGTGCGGACGCTCG
>JBPCNP010000094.1:0-23558 GCA_051001215.1 Acidimicrobiales bacterium | reverse complement strand
GCGCTGGTCGGCTACGCCCTCTCAGCGGCTCAATGCGGCGTTGACCCCCCCGCTCGGTGCGTTCACCCATCTGAGATCACTCCCGGGCCCTCACGACGGTCGGCCGATCCCAATCGGTGGATCCGGGATAAACCAGTGCCGGTCGCGTGACCAGGGCCCGCCATGGAATTTTTCTTTCAGCCGGGTGAGACCTGCCGTCGCCAGGTCGGGGGAAGGCTCAGGCTGGTTCGCGCTGTGAGCGACCGAGCTTCGAACGCAGCTGCAGCACCGCTTTCGTGTGTATCTGGCACACCCGGCTCTCGGTGATACCGAGGACCTGGCCGATCTGGTTGAGGGTCAGGTTCTCGTAGTAGTAGAGAGCCAGAACGACCTTCTCGCGCTCGGGAAGGCGGTTGATGGCAGCCACGAGCATCTGACGGGTCTCCTCCTCCTCGAAGGCGGCGACCGGCCCGATCCCGGTGTCGGGGATCGTGTCTCCCAAGGTGACGGCGTCGGCCCGGTCGGGCCCGACGGCCAGCGTCTCTTCGAGGGCGACGATGCCGAAGAACGAGATCCGGGCGAAGAGGGCCTGGAGCTCGTCGTCGGAGATGCCCATGGCCGCCGCCACCTCCGCGTCGGTCGGTGTCCGGCGAAGCTCGTTCTCGAGCTTGGCGTAGGTCCGCTCGACGGTGCGGGCCTTGGCCCTGACCGAGCGGGGGACCCAGTCGATCGACCGGAGCTCGTCGATGATGGCTCCCCGCACCCGGCTGATGCCATACGTCTCGAACTTGAAGCCCCGGCCCAGGTCGAACTTGTCGATGGCATCGATGAGCCCGAACATGCCGTAGCTCACCAGGTCTGCCGGGTCGACATTGTGCGGCAGTCCCGACGAGACCCGGCCGGCCACGTACTTCACCAACGGGGAGTAGTGGAGCACGAGGCGGTTGCGGGCCTCGACCGAACCTGTGGACTTGTAGTCCTCCCAGAGCTCGGTGACTTCGTCGCCTTCGGGACCGGCGGTGGCGACCATCGCCTAGGGTCGGATGGCCCCGGCCAGCCAGCCGCTGGTCGCCCTTACCTGCCGGTTCATCATGACGCAAGCGTAGCGGTCGTCGGGATGTACGGGAGGAGGCGGTCATGGTGACGACCGTCCCCGGTTCACGTCCGTCGCCACCCGCTCCCACCAACCCCCGCGACAGATCACCCAACCGTCGCTCTCGAGACGGGCGAGGGCCAGGCTGGCCGGCGCCGGGCCCAGGTTGGTCCGGGTGACGACGTCGTCGAGCGGCGCCGGTTCCCAACCCAACGCCGCCAAGACGGCGACCGCGTCGCCCTGCGGGGGCGCCCGGAGATCGATCTCGTCCTTCGGGTGCGGCGACGACAGCCCGAGGGCGACGAGCACGTCGAGGGCATCGCGCACAGGCGCACATCCGTCGGCCAGCAGGGCGTTGGGAAACGCCGACGCCGAGCTGCGAACCGACCCCGGCACGGCCATCACGGGCGTGTCCCGAGCCATGGCCGCATCGACGGTGTGCAGCGACCCACCCCGGGCATGGGACTCGACCACGATCACCACCTCGGCCATGGCGGCGATCACCCGGTTGCGAGCGGGAAACCTCCAAGGCTCCGGTCTCGCTCCGAGGGGGGCCTCGGACAGGAGCAGGCCACGCGACCCGACTTCGGCCCAGAGATGACCGTGGGCCCGCGGGTAGACGACATCGAGCCCCGAGCCGACGACGGCGATCGGGGGAGCGCCCTCGACATCGAGGGACCCGGCATGAGCGGCGCCATCGATACCGAGGGCCAGACCCGACACGATGGCGACCCCGGCGCTGGCCAGGTCGCGACCGAGCTCCCTGGCCACGTCGACGCCGTAACGCGAGCAGCTGCGGGTGCCGACGATGGCCGCTCGCCGGCTTGCCAGCGCGCCAGACCAGCCGCGGGCGAACAGCACCGCAGGCGCCTCCTGATCATCGGACAGCACGGTCGGATAGCCCGGGCCGCCGCGGATGAGCACGTCGACCCCCATCGGTCGATATGTCGCCCACTGCTCGGCCACATCGAAGCCGAGCGCCGCCCGTGACCAGGCCGCCCCGAGGGTGGACCGGTCGGACCGGCAGGCCGCGGCGACCGTGGGATGGGAGACGGCCTTGCCCTGCAGGACCCGCCGCCACGCCTCGGCCGGGGCCCAGTGGGCCAGGAGCGCCCGTAGGCGACTCGGGCCCATCGCCGGCAGACCAGCCAGCGCCGCCGCCCAGGCTTCGTCCGGTAGCTGGTCGGGCACGCAGCCGGCACTGCGTTCGGGCACGCAGCCGGTCACGCCGCCTTCTCCGCGGTGACGATCTCAGCCCGCAGCCCGAGGGCCAGGCTCACGTGCTCGTCATCGACCAGCCGCGGTGCTCCCGACAGGTCGGCGACGGTACGGGCCACCCGCCGCACCCGGTGAAGGCCCCGGGCGCTCAGAGCCCCGCTCCGGAGACGACATTCGAGCAGGCGGGCCGCCGCTGGCGTGAGAGGTACCAGCTCATCGAGGCGGTCGGCCGGGAGATGGGCGTTGGCCGTCACCCCCCGGGCTCGGGCGCGCTCTCGGGCAGCCGCCACCCGATCGGCCACCACTGACGTGGGCTCGCCTGCCGGACCGCCCAGGAGCGCACCCACCTCGGGGCGCCCGACCACCACGCGCAGGTCGAAGCGATCGAGGAGGGGCCCCGACAACCGTCGGTGGTAGCGCGCCCGGGCCCCGTCGCTGCACCGACAGGCACCTCGAGGACCGCCCTCGCCGCACGGACAGGGGTTGGTGGCCCCGACGAGCAGGAACTGTGCCGGGAAGCTCACACTGCCCCTGGCCCGCGAGACCCGGACGACGCCTTCCTCGAGCGGTTGGCGCAGCGCGTCGAGCACCGAGGCCGGAAACTCGCCCATCTCGTCGAGAAAGAGGACCCCACCGTGGGCTAGGGAGATCTCGCCCGGGCGCATCCATGCGCTTCCGCCGCCGATGAGGGCCACGGCCGATGCCCCGTGGTGGGGCGCTCGGAACGGCGCTCGATCGACGAGCCCGCCTCCGGGTAGTGAGCCACCGGCGGCCGAATGGATCCGGGTGGCCACCAGGGCATCGTGTCGCCCGAGCGGGGGCAGTAGGCCGGGCAGGCGCACGGCCAGCATGGTCTTGCCCGACCCCGGAGGCCCGGACAGCAACAAGTGATGACCGCCGGCGGCGCACACCTCGAGGGCCGTCCGCCCGAGGTGTTGGCCCCGCACCTCGGCAAGGTCGAGCCCGCCCCCCGGCGGTGGCTGGTGAGGCGGATCCGGGACCGGGGGCCACGGCGAGTCACCCCGCAGGCACGCAACCAGTTCGCCCAACGTCGACGCCACCCGCACCCGATGGCGGCCCACCAGCGCGGCCTCGTGCCCGCACTCCGAGGGGACCACCACGCTGTCGGTCTCGATGGCCTCCACCAGAGGCACCACCCCCGGAACCCGGCGGATCGAGCCGTCGAGGCCCAGCTCGCCGATCATGGCCAGGCCGCTGACAGCCGCGACGTCGAGCTCTCCGGACGCCACCAGGAGAGCCACGGCGATGGGCAGGTCGAGGCCCGCGCCACCCTTGCGGGAACCGGATGGGGCCAGGTTGACGGTGACGCGGCGAAGCGGCCAGACGAGCTTGCTCGACAGCAGGGCGGCCCGCACCCTGTCGCGTGACTCTCGGCAGGCGGCATCAGGTAGGCCCACGATGGTGAACCCGGGGATCCCGGTCGAGACGTGGACCTCGATCAGCACGGGCGTGCCGTCGACACCGAGCAGGGTGGCCGAAGGAATGGTGGCGATCAAGGTGGCTCCTCGGAAGGCTGTCCGGGAGGAGGGCCGTGACCGCCGGCCGCTCGAGCGCTTGACCACAGGGTATCGGCGGGGTACGACAGCCACGGACGTGGCGGTGGTGGTGTGGCGGTGGTGGTGTGGCCCAGGCGACCATCGCACCTCTCGGGACGGACCCCCCGTGCACGCGTGAGCGGGAGCGGCGATACTCGGGGCGTGGGATTCAACCCGTATCGGCCCCAGCGACGCCGACAGTCGGACTACGCCTTCGTCGCCGCGGCTTTCCTGGTGATGGTCGCGCTCCTGGGCTGGGCGTTCCTGTGAGGGTCGCCGTGGCGTCCGACCACGCCGGCTACCGCCTGAAGACGGTGGTCGCCGAATGGCTGGCCGAGCAGGGACACGAGGTCGTCGACCTGGGCACCGACTCCGAGGAGTCCGTCGACTACCCGTCGTTCTGCGCCGCCGCGGCACGTGCCGTCGTGTCCGGCGACGCCTCCCTCGGAGTGGTCATCGGCGGCAGCGGCCAGGGCGAGGCCATCGCCGCCAACAAGGTGCGGGGGGCACGGGCCGCCCTCTGCCACGACGAGTGGACGGCCCGTCTGGCTCGCCAGCACAACGACGCAAACGTGTTGTCGCTCGGGGCCCGCCTGCTCGCCGACGCCTACGCGCTGGTGATCCTCGAGGTCTTCCTCACCACCGACTACGACGGTGGGCGCCACCAGACCCGCATCGACCAACTCCGCGCCATCGAAGACGAGGAGTGCGCACAGGGCTGACCCGCCGGCACTCCCTCGGGTGTCGCCGCCTGTCGCGGCCTCTAGAACGCGCCTTGCAAGACCTCGAGTCGGCCGGCCAGCACCGACGCCACGTCGAAGCGGACCTCGCCCGCTGGTCGCGCCGACTCTTCCAACCAGCGGGCGGCAAGAAGTCGCAGGCGGGCCTGCTTGGCCCGGGTCACCGCCTCGACCGGGGCACCGAAGGCCGTCGACGACCGGGTCTTGACCTCGCAGAACACGATCGTGCGACCACGGCGGACGACGAGGTCGAGCTCACCCTGCCGGCAACGCCAGTTTCGGGCCACCACCTGGTAGCCGTTGGCCTCGTACCAGGCGGCGGCCACGTCCTCTCCACTCGCCCCCAGGGCCCGACGGGCGTGGGTCAACGGCTGCGGCCCCCCTCCTACTCCTCGGCGCGGATCTCCTCGACGTTGACGTCTTTGAAGGTGACCACCCGGACCGACTTCACGAAGCGGGCCGGCCCGGGCCGGTAGATGTCCCACACCCAGGCATCCCGCAGCTCCAGCTCGAGGTGGTCGCGACGGGTGTCGTCGCGCACGTGCATCTCGACCGTGTTGGCCAGGTAGAACCGGCGCTCGGTCTCCACCACATAGGAGAACAGCGGTAGGACGTCGCGGTACTCCTTGTAGAGCTGGAGTTCCATCTCGGTCTCGTACCGCTCGAGGTCCTCGGCGCTCATCACCCCACTCTACGGGGCACAGGCGGTTAGAGGAACGCCGCCCTGCCCAGCGGCCAGAGGCGGGCCAGCGCCCGGCCCACGATCGTCGACTGGCGGATGGTGCCGAAGACGCGGCTGTCCGCCGAGTTGTCCCGGTTGTCGCCCATCACCCACAGTTGGCCCTCACCCACGACGACGGGGCCGAAATCGGAGGTGACGTCGCCGGGCGGGAGGTAGGGCTCGACCAGCTGACGGCCATCGACGAACACCTTGCCGTCGTGGCCCTCGACCCGCTCGTGGGGCAATCCGATGACCCGCTTGATGTACTCCTCGGTCGACGGCGCCGAGAGGCCGACGGCCCCTAGTACCGCCTTGACGGCTCGCACCGGCGTCGAGGACGGATCGGGTGGGTGACCCCCCGGGGCATCGAAGACCACGACGTCGCCGCGACGGGGCGGGTGCAACCGGTAGGCCAGCTTCGACACCACGACCCGGTCGTTGATCTCCAACTGGGGGATCATCGAGCCGGAGGGGATGTAGAAGACCTGGGCCACGAAGGTCTTGACGACGAAGGCCACGAGCACGGCGACCCCCACCATGAGCGGCAGCTCCCACAACGGGTGGCGCCGCTGACGATACCGCGGGTGAGCCTCGTCGCCGGACGGCTCCAGGGCGACGGGGTCCTCGGCGACCGGGTCGTTCGCGGACGAGCCTGGGTCTGCCGGACGCGCTTGTGTGCCCACCGCCTCCGCGGGCGCTGTGGTGGGACCGGGCCGCGGGTCGCCGACCACGTCGGGGTCCGGGGGACCGGGCGGGGCGACGTTGCTCAGGGGGCGGTGCGCTTCTCTTTGATCTTGGCCGCCTTGCCCATCCGGTCACGCAGGTAATAGAGCTTGGCCCGGCGCACGTCGCCACGGGTGACGACCTCGATCCTGGCCAGGACGGGCGAGTGGACCGGGAAGGTGCGTTCCACCCCGACCCCGAAGCTCACCTTGCGCACCGTGAAGGTCTCGCGCGCACCGGAGCCCTGGCGGCGGATGACGGCTCCCTGGAAGACCTGCACCCGCTCCCGGGTGCCCTCGACCACTCGGACGTGAACCTTGACGGTGTCGCCGGGGCTGAAGGTCGGCAGATCGGAACGCAGGGCGGCGCGATCGACGAGGTCGGTGGGATTCATGGCGCGGTCGGCTCCTGCGGAGGGAACGGGGCTGACCCAGGATAGGCCACCCCTGGCTGGGGCGCGGTCACCACCTCTGTGCCGCCCTTCGAGCGGGGAGACACCGGGCCCGGGGCGGGGGTGTCGAGACCGAATTCGTCGAGGAGGCGCCGGTCATCGAAGTCGAGCCCGCCCCGGGCGGCAATGAGGTCGGGGCGACGGTCGAGGGTGCGTCGCAGGGCCTGGGCCCGCCGCCACCGGGCCACCCGGGGGTGATCGCCCGAGCGCAAGACCTCGGGCACCGTCCAGCCCCGGAAGTCGCCGGGCCGGGTGTAGTGGGGGTACTCGAGCAGGCCCGAGGAGAACGACTCGTCGTCGGCCGAGGCGACGTTGCCCATGACCCCCGGAACCAGCCGGGTCACGGCCTCGACGACGACGAACGCGGCAGCCTCCCCGCCGGCCAGCACGTAGTCACCGATGGAAAGCTCGTCGTCGGCCAGGTGCTCGCACACCCGCTCGTCGATGCCCTCGTAGCGCCCGCACAGCAGGGAAAACCCCGGACCGGCAGCCAGGTCGGCGGCCAGGGCCTGGTCGAAGCGACGTCCACCGGGACCGAGCAGGAACAGGGGCCGAGGGGGCTGGACGGCGTCGACGGCGCGAAAGATGGGGTCGGGCGTGAGCACCATGCCCGGGCCCCCGCCGAACGGGGCATCGTCGACCGAACGATGGCGGTCGGTGGCGTGCTCACGCAGATCGTGGACAACCACGTTCACGACCCCGCCCTCCTGGGCCCTCCCCAGCAGCCCTGCGGCCAGGGCAGGCTCGAGCACCCGGGGCAGCACGGTGAAGACGTGGATCTCCATGAACCGGTATGACTACTCCAGTAGGCCGGCCGGAGGGTCGATGACCACCGTTCCGTCAGCGCGCCTCTCGACCACGAAGGTGAGGGGCACGAGGCGGTCGTCGCTCAGGACCAGCAGGTCGGAGGCGGGATTGGCCTCCACGGCGAGGACCGGCCCGTGGGGGCGCCCGCCGACGTCGACCACTTCGGCACCGATGAGCTCGTGGACCCACAGGGCCCCTTCCTCGTCGAGCGCCTCGGCCGACAGCATCGTGCCGCGCAGGGCCTCAGCTCCGTCACGACCGACCACGCCGGCGAAGACCACGATCCAGCGTCCCTGGTGCGGGCGCGAGGACACGACCTCCAAGGGGCCGCGCTCGGTGGCGAGCACCGCTCCCGGGGCGACGCGCGTCTCGGGCCTGTTGGTGAACAGGTCAACGATGACGTCGCCCCGCACGCCATGGGGTTTGACCACCACGCCGACTTCGAGAAGGGCGGGCCCCGAACATGCGGCAGGTCCCGACTCTGCGGCAGGCACCGGCCCGGGGGGCGGAGCCGGGTCAGTCGACGATGTCCACCTCGGCATCGACGCCCTCCTTGGCCCCGGCGGCCCGCACCACGGTGCGGATGGCCTGGGCCACCCGGCCTCGGCGGCCGATGACCCGGCCCATGTCGGACGGGGCCACGTGCAGCCGCAGGCTCAGCCCGCCGCGGCCCTGCTCGACCTCCACGACCACCGAGTCGGGATCGTCGACGATCGACTTGGCCAGGTACTCGAGCACCATCTGCGCAACCGCGCCGGCGGCCCGGTTCCCGTCCACCTCGTCATCGTCGGCAAGGTCGTCGTCGAGCGCCTCGTCATCGTCGACATCCTCGTCGTCGACCGCCTCGCCGACGTCGCTCATGAATCCCCGCCGTCGGCACCGACCGGGGCCGCTGCCACTGCGGGAGTGCCGGTGAACTGCTCCCAGGCGCCGGAGATCTTCAGGATCTTGGCGACGGGCTCGGTGGGCTGGGCGCCTTTGCGCAGCCAGGCCACGGCCTTGTCGTTGTCGACCTTGATCACCGACGGGTCGGATCGCGGCTCGTAGGTGCCGATGGACTCGATGAAGCGGCCGTCGCGGGGCGAACGCCCGTCGGCCACCACCAGTCGGTACGTGGGCTGCTTCTTCTTCCCCATGCGCATGAGGCGGAGCTTTACTGCCATTGTCTTTCTTCCTCTCGAATGGACCCGGTCACATGCCGGGGAGGCCGAGGCTGGCGGCCCGCCCTTTGCCGCCCTTTGCTGCTCGACCCATCATCTTCATCATCTTCTGCATTTCCTTGAACTGCTTCAGGAGTTGGTTGACCTCGCTGGTGGTGACGCCACTGCCGTTGGCCACCCGGAGGCGCCGGGAGCCGTTCATGATCTCAGGGGTGCGGCGCTCCTCGAGGGTCATCGACTTGATGATCGCCTCCACCCGGGCGATCTCCCGATCGTCGATCTCGGCCTTGCGCAACTCCTTGGGGATCCCTGGCAGCATACCGACGATGTTCTGCAAAGGCCCCATCTTCTTCACCTGCTGCATCTGATCGAGGAAATCCTCGAGGTTGAAGCTCCCCGACTGGAGCTTGGCGGCAGCGACATCGGCCTCGTCGCGGTCGTAGGCCTGCTCGGCCTTCTCGATGAGCGTGAGCATGTCGCCCATGCCCAGGATCCGCGAGGCCATGCGGTCGGGGTGAAAGGGCTCGAAGTCGGCCAGCTTCTCCCCCACCGAGGCGAAGGCGATGGGCTTTCCGATGACCTCCTTGACCGAGAGGGCAGCGCCACCGCGAGCGTCGCCGTCGAGCTTGGAGAGGATCACCCCGTCGATGGCCAGCACGGCGTGGAACGACTCGGCCACGTTGACCGCGTCCTGGCCGGTCATGGCGTCGACCACCAGGAACGTGTAGTCGGGCGTCAGCGCCTCCGACATCTGGCGGGCCTCGTCCATGAGGTCGTCGTCGACGTGCAGGCGCCCGGCGGTGTCGACGATGAGCACGTCACGTCCGAGGCGACGGGCCTCCTCGATCGCCCCTTTGGCCACGGCCACGGGGTCGGAGGGCTCGCTCCACACCGGCACGCCGGCCTGGCCACCCAGCACCCGGAGTTGTTCGACGGCAGCCGGGCGCTGGAGGTCGGCACCGACGAGGATCGGGTTGCGACCCTGCTGCTTGAACCAGCGGCCGAGCTTGCCCGCCGCGGTGGTCTTCCCCGAGCCCTGGAGGCCGGCCAGCATCACCACCGTGGGAGGCCGGGAGGCGTAGGTGATCTTCAGCGTCTCGCCACCGAGGCAGGTGATGAGCTCCTGGTGGACGATCTTGATGACCTGCTGGGCGGGCGTGAGACTGGACGACAGGTCGGCCTCCAGGCAGTCCGCCTTGATGCGCCCGATCAGGCCCTTGACGACCTTGAAGTTGACGTCGGCCTCGAGCAGGGCGACACGGATCTCCCGCAGGACCTCGTCGACCTCGGCCTCTCCCATGCGTCCCCGCCCCCTGAGGTGGCGGAAGATGGTCTCGAATCGGTCGGAAAGAGAATCGAACATGGGGATCTTCAGGCTACGTCACTGCGGCGGGCACCCGGGTCCTGCGGACCACGCCCACCCGCTGCCGGCCGGTGCCCGACTACGAGAACAGAGCTTCGACGAACTCGTCGGGGTCGAAGTCGACCAGGTCGTCGACCGTCTCGCCCAGGCCGACCAACTTGATGGGGATGCCCAGGTCGGTCTGGATGGCCAGGGCGATGCCTCCCTTGGCCGTGCCGTCGAGCTTGGTCAGCACGACGCCGGTGACCTCGACGGCCTCGGTGAACTGGCGGGCCTGGACCAGGCCGTTCTGGCCGGTGGTGGCGTCGATGACGAGCAGCACCTCGGTGACCCGACCGGTGCCCTTCTCGGCCACCCGGCGCACCTTCTTCAGCTCCTCCATGAGGTTGACCTTGGTGTGGAGGCGCCCGGCGGTGTCGGCCAGCACCAGGTCGGTGCCCTTGGCCGCGGCCCGCTCCACGGCGTCGAACACCACCGCACCCGGGTCGCCACCCTCGGTGCCCCGCACCAACTGGGCCCCCACCCGCTTCGACCACAGCTCGAGCTGCTCGGCCGCCGCGGCCCGGAACGTGTCGGCCGCAGCCATGATCACCGTGCGCCCGGCGACCAGCTGCTGGCGCCCGACCTTGCCGATGGTGGTGGTCTTTCCCACGCCGTTGACCCCGACGAACAGCCACACGTTGGGTGAGCCCGGCTCGAAACGAAGGCTCCGATCGGCGACGGCAAGGGTCTTCTTGAGGTCGGCCTTCAGGGCTTCGACCAGCTCGTCGGGCGTGGCGATGGCCTCGGCCTTGACCCGGGTGCGCAGGTCGTCGAGCAGGATGCCGGTGGCGCCCACCCCGACGTCGGCTCGCACCAGGGCCTCCTCCAGCTCGTCCCATGTCTCCTCGTCGATCTTGGCGCGGGAGCGGACCGAGCCCAGGTAGCCCGAGAACAGCGCCCTGGCCTTGCCCAGGCGGTCGCGGAATCGGGGTCGAACGACCTCCTCGGGGGGTGCTTCGACCTCGTCGGCCTCCTCGGCCTCCTCGGCGCGGGCCTCCTCGGCGCGGGCCTCTTCGGCGCGGGACTCCGAGAGGAGGGCCTCGGCCTCGGCCACCACCTCGGCGGCCTGGCGGTCGAGCTCTTCGGGGGTCGGACGCCGAGATGGTCGGGGCTCGGGCGGCGCTTCGGTCGACGGCCGGGCCGAAGCCTTGGGCGTCAGGGGTGGGGCGGCGGGCGGGTCGAGTGTGTCGTCGCGCCGTCGACGCAGGCCGCGCGAGGCGACGACGGCGGCGACGAGTCCCGTGACGAGGAGCACGGCCAGCGCGCCGAGGACGATCTCCATGGCCGCTCACCCTACCGACCAGATCGCCCCATCAACACCGGCGACAGAAGATCGGCGGCGGGATCAGGCAGGAACGGCGCCCACCCGTTGCGACACGACCCGCGACGATCCACCCGGCTGCATGCTGACTCCGTACAGGCAGTCCCCCGCCTCCATGGTGCGCTTCTGGTGGCTCACGACAAGGAGCTGGGCCTCCTGGCGGAACTCGGCCAGGAGGGCGAGGAAGCGGTGCAGGTTGACATCGTCGAGGGCGGCCTCGACCTCGTCGAGCAGGTAGAAGGGCGAGGGACGGCTGCGGAACACGGCGAACAGGAAGGCCAGGGCGCACAGCGAGCGCTCACCGCCGGACAGCAACGACAGGCGCCGGACGTTCTTGCCCGCCGGTCGGGCCTCGATCTCGATACCCGTCTCGAGCATGTCGTCGGCCTCGGTGAGACGCAGGCGGCCCTGGCCCCCGGGGAAGAGCGTCTCGAACAGGTGCTCGAAGTTCTCGGCCACGTCGGCGTAGGCCGCCCCCAGGAGCTGGACGATCTCGGTGTCGACGGCCCGGATCACCCGACCCAGCTCCCGACGGGTGTTCTTCACGTCTTCCAGCTGGGCCTCGATGAAGGCGTGACGCTCCCGGAGGGCGATGAGCTCCTCGGTGGCCAGCGGGTTCACGGGCCCGAGCAGTCGCAGCTCCCGCTCGAGTTCCCGGGTGCGGCTCTCGGCGCTGGTCCCCGGGGGGAGGTCGGGCACGGGAGTGGCCTCGGCCACCTCGGGCTCGACATCGAGCTCGTGGCGGACCGCCTCCACCGCCGCCTCCAGGCGCATCCGCGCCTCGGCCCCTTCCAGCTCGGCCCGGCGGGCCCGCTCCCGCACCTCCTCGAGCCGACGCTCGGCGTCACCCCGGCGACGGCGCAGACCGTCGAGGCGGTGCGAGGTCGCCCCCATGAGCTCGAGTTGGGCCTGGCGACGCACGCGCGTGTCGGCCAGCCGGTCGCTCACCTCGGCCAGGCGGCGCTCCACGGCCTCGGCCAGGCGCTCGGTGCGTACGGCCGCCCGGTCGAGCCCGGTGCGGCGGGCCTCGGCCTCGGTGCGGTCGGCGCCCGCCCGGGTCAGGCGCTCCTCCACCTCGGTCTGGCGGGTCGCCAGGTACTGGCGACGTTGGGCCAGCCCGGCCCGGCGGATCTCCAACTCGGTGGCCATGGCTGCCACCGCGTCGGCCCGCTCCCGCAGGCGGCGGAGCTCGGCTCCGAGTGCGGCCGCCTCCTCGGCTCCCGCCGCCTCCTCGGCCTCCAGGGCGGGAATGACGCCCTCGAGGTCGGCCAGGCGACGCTCGGCCAGGGCCAGGCGGGCATCCTGTTCGGCCAGGCCGTTGCGAACCCCGTCTGCGGCCATGGCCGCGTCACGCGCCTCGGTGTCGAGACGGGCGGCGCCGTGGGCCAGGGCCGCCAGTTCGCGGTCGTGGTCGGCCAGGGACCGGGCCCTGGCGTCGCGCCGGGCGGTGTCGGACGCCAGCACCCGGCTGGCCTCCCCCACCCGCTCGGAGGCCTGCGTCGCGGCTCTGGTGGCCTCGTCCGTGCGGGCCCTGGCTTGGCCCAGGGCGGCCTCGGTGGCCGCCGGCCCGCGGGCGCCGACCCTCCACCCGTTGGGCGAGAAACGGTCGCCGGTGCGGGTCACGACGACGGCGCCCGGGTGGGCCACGACGAGGTCGACGGCCTCCTCCCAACCCTCGACGACCACCGCCGTGGCCAGGAGCGTGTCGAGGAGAGCACCCACGCCCGGATGGGTCGAGCTCACGTGGTCGCCCAGGCGGGCACCGGCAACAGCCGTCGCCGTCGCCGTCGCCGTCGCCGTCGCTGGCGGGGGCGAGACCGCGTTCAGGGCCAGCAGGGCCAGTGGACCGTCGTCGAGTGCCCGTCCCGACAGGCAGGCACGGGCTGCGTCGACGCCGTCGACGACAACCGCGCTCAGGGCCTCGGCCGCCGCCGCTTCGAACGCCGCCTCCCACCCGGGATCGACGGTGACCAGCTCGGCGAGGGTGCCGACCACGCCGGCCACGCCGGCCAGGCCTCCCCCGTCGGTCCTTCCGTTGTCGAGGGCGAGGGCCAGCGCCTCCACGCGTGCCGCCCACACCGCCCGCTCGCCCTCGGCGTGGCGCAGGCCGGCCTCGGCGACGTCGACCTCGGCGGCCGAGGCCACACGAGCGGTCTCGGCCTCCTCGAGCGCCACGGCCAGGCGCGCCCTGACCCGTTTCGCCTCCTCGAGGTCGGACCGCCGGGCGCCGGCGTCGGCGCTCAGGGCCTCGAGCTCGGCCTCGAGAGCCGCCAGGCGGTTCTCGAGGCGGGTGCGCTCGGCCCGGTCGCGATGAGCCGCCGCTCGCAGGGCGGCCAGCTCGCCGCGGGCCTCGGCCACCCGTGCGGCGGCGGCGGTGTCGCTGCCCAGGCGCCGCTGCTCGAGGGCCACCCGGTCGCGGGCCAGGTCGGCCTCGGCCCCGCCCAGATGGTCGAACTCGGCGCCCAGCCCGGCCAGGGCGGTGTCGACCTCGGCCAGCTCGACGGCCAGGCTGTGGGCGTCGGCGTCGAGGGAGGCGATGACGGCGGCGTCGACAGAGGCCTGGCGGTCTCGCTCGATCGACCGGCGCCGCTCGGCCAGCACCGCGACCAGACCGCGGGCTCGCTCGTACAGGGCCTCGAGACGGGCCACCTGCTCGTCGAGGCGGGCGTCGGCGGTGGCGGCGAGGAGCGACTCGGCCACGGCGATGGAGGTGTCGAGCCCGACCAGCTCGGCCTTGACCTGGGCCTCCTCGGTCGCCAGCGACGCCACGGCCCGGGCCGCGGCGGCGGTGCGGGCCCGCAGCCCGGCCACCTGCCGGCCGGCCAGGTGGAGGCGCAGATCGCGCAGCTGGGTGGAGAGGTCGCCGTAGCGGCGGGTGGCTTCGGCCTGGCGCTCCAACGGGCGGAGCTGACGGCGCACCTCCCGCAGCAGGTCTCCGAGGCGGGTGAGGCTGACCTCCGTCGCCTCCAGGCGGCGCTGGGCCTTCTCCTTGCGCCGCCGGAACTTGAGGATGCCGGCCGCCTCCTCGACGATCATGCGCCGGTCCTCGGGGCGGGCGTCGAGCACGGCGTCGAGCTGGCCCTGCGACACGATGACGTGCTGCTGGCGGCCCACGCCGGTGTCGGAGAGCAGCTCCTGGACGTCGAGCAGGCGGCAGGGCACCCCGTTGAGGGCGTACTCGCTCTCGCCCGACGACCGGAACAACGTGCGGCTGATGGTGACCTCACTGAACTCGATGGGCAGCAGGCCCGAGGAGTTGTCGATCGTGAGGGAGACCTCGGCCCGACCCAGCGGCGACCGCCGGCCGCTGCCGGCGAAGATGACGTCATCCATGCGCGTGGAGCGCACCGAGCGTGGCCCCTGGGCGCCCAGCACCCAGGCCACGGCATCCACCACGTTGGACTTGCCGCTGCCATTGGGGCCGACCACGACGGTGACGCCCGGCTCGAACTCGAGCGTGGTCGCCTCGGCGAAGGACTTGAACCCCTTGAGGGTCAGCGACCGGAGAAACACCGACCGAGGCTACCGACCCGGGGGGTCAGACCGGTGGACCCGTCAGACCTGGCACTGGGGGCACAGGAACGACGAGCGGCCGTTCACCTTGACCCTGATGATCGTGCTGCGACAGCGCCGGCAGGCCTGGCCCTCGCGGTCGTAGACCTTGAGAATGCCCTGGTAGCCCCCGGGCTCGCCGAACAGGTCGCGGTACTGCTCGTCGGCGAGGGAAGACCCCCGGTGCTTGATGGCCTCATGCAGGGTCTCCACCATGGCCCGGCACAGCCGGCGGACCTCCTGCGACGTGAGGCTGTCCGAGGACCGGTCGTAGCGCAGCCCTGCGGCGAAGAGCATCTCGTCGCTGTAGATGTTGCCGATGCCGGCCGCGAAGCGTTGGTCCATGAGCAGCGTCTTGAGCTTGGCCTTGCGGGCCTGGAGCAGCTCGCCGAACCGGTTCCACGACATCATGTCGTCGACAGGGTCGAAGCCCAGGTGGGCCAGCTCCGGCACGTGGTGCTCCAGCTCGTCGGATGCGGTGACGAACAGCTCACCGAATGTGCGGGGATCGACGAAGCGCAGGGCACCGCCCTGCGTGAAGGTGATCACCACGTGGGTGTGCTTGTTCAGTGGGTCCTTGGTGCCCTTGGAGCGCAGGAGCTGGCCGCTCATGCCGAGATGGGCGACGAGGATGTCGGGGCTGTCCAGCTTGATCAGCAGGTACTTGCCCCGGCGCTTGACTCCCCCGATCTTGCGGCCCTCGAGCTTGGCGATGAAGTGCTTCTTGTTGGGGTGGCGGCGGATCGAGCGCATCCCGGTGACGTCGACGGAGCGAATGCGCTTGCCGACGACCTCACGCTCCAAATCGCGCTTGACGGTCTCGACCTCGGGGAGCTCAGGCACAGGTGCCTCCGACGGGCTGGTCGTCGACGACGCCGGCGATGGGAGTGGTGGTCGTCGACGGCCGGCTGGCCGCCGGGTTGCCGGCCGCCGGACTGGCCGCGGCGTTCGCGGGCAGCGGGTCAACGACCGCGGTCGTGGCGGCCACCGTGCCGGGAGCGGCAGTGGCCGTGGTGGCGGCCGGGATCGACGACAGGGCCACGGCGTCCCACGCGGCGCGGGCCGCGGCCTGCTCGGCCTGCTTCTTCGACCGGCCCTCGCCCGAGCCGGCGGCCTGTCCTGCCAGGTGGACGACAGCGGTGAAGTGCTTGGCGTGGTCGGGGCCCTCGCCGAACACCTCATAGCGAGGAAGCTGGTCGAAGCGGTGAGCCGCCAGTTCCTGGAGCCGGGTCTTGAAGTCGTGACCGCCGGGAACGGCGGCGGCCTCGATGATCCGTGGCCCGAGCAGGTTCATCACCAGATCGGCCGCCGCCTGCCACCCCCCGTCCAGGTAGACGGCGCCGATCACCGCCTCCATGGCATCGGCCAGGATCGACGCCTTCTCCCTGCCCCCGGATGTGTCCTCGCCCTTGCCCAGCAGCAGGGCTCGGCCCAGTTCGAGGTCCTCGGCCACTTCGGCCAGTGCGCCCGCGTTCACCACTGCCGCCCGCACCTGGGCCAGATGACCCTCGGGCAGGGCGGGGTAGGTACGGAAGACGTGGTCGGTGACGACCAGGCCGAGGACGGCGTCGCCGAGGAACTCGAGCCGCTCGTTCGACTCGACACCGGCGGTCTCCGCGCACCAGGAGCGGTGCGCCATGGCGCGGTCGAGCAGCTCGGGGTCGCGGAACGGGCGCCCCAGTCGCGCTGCCAGCGCATCCCCCTCGGGAACGTCATTCAGGACGAAGACGTCCCATCGACGCGTGCCACGACGTGATCGACTGCGTCGCGCACCGTCTTCAGGTCCTCCAGATCCTCGTCGTCGATGCGAAACCCGGCGTTGCGCTCCCCCAGCTCCTCCTCGAGGGCCTCGACCAACTCGATCAGAGCCAGTGAGTCGGCGTCGAGGTCGTCGCTGAACGACGCCCCCTCGCTGATGGCGGACGGGTCGATCTCCAGGATGTCGGCCAGCCGGTCGCGAACGAGGTCGAGGACGGCCTGGCGGCCCATCGGACCTTGCTCCAAATCGGTTTCAGGCGCCACAGTCACGCTCCTCGGATGGGACAGGACGTGGGGAGTGTAGTGATGGTGGAGATTGTGCGCTTGTGAATGGCGGAGCTACGAACCGACAGCGGCCCGGAGGTGGTCGACCAGGTCGGCGTCGGCCATCTCCCGGGCCACTCGCACGGCGTTGACCAGGGCCCGGGCCGACGACGACCCGTGACTGATGATGCAGACGCCCTTGACGCCGAGGAGCATGGCCCCGCCGTAGGTATCGGGGTCGAGCTCGGTGTAGATGGGGGTCAGGACGGGCAGGAGGGTGTCGGTGGCCCGGCGGGCCTCGTCGGTGGAGCCCATGGCGGCGAGGAAGGTCCGGACCACGAAGCTCACCCCGCCCTCGAGGGTCTTGAGCACCACGTTGCCGGTGAACCCGTCGGTCACGACCACGTCGACGGCGTCGCTCAGCACGTCGCGACCCTCCACGTTGCCCATGAAGGTGCCCACCTCGAGGCACCCGGGCGCCGAGAGGAGGGCGTGGGCCTCCTTCACCAACGGTGTCCCCTTGGTGGGTTCCTCACCGATGGAGAGGAGGGCCACCCGGGGATCGGGCACGCCGAATCGCTCGGCGAAGAACACCGCGCCCATCTGGGCAAACTGCACCAACAAGGGTGCCGTGCACTCGGCGTTGGCCCCCGAATCGAGCAACACGGTGGGCCTGAAGCCGGGCACCGGGAGCACGGTGGCGATGGCCGGACGCCCGACGCCTCGGATGCGCCCGATGCGCAGGAGGGCGCTGGCCATGGCTGCACCCGTGTTGCCGGCGCTCACCATGGCCGCGGCCCGACGGTCGCGAACCGCTTCGGCGCAGCGCACTACCGACGCATCGCGCTTGCGGCGCACGGCCGTGGCCGGGTCGTCGCCCATGTCGATGACATCGAAGGCGGGGAGCACCTCGATGCCGTCGGTGTCGCCCAGGGCGTCGGGGCGGCCCACCAGCACGACGTCGATGCCGTGGTCGTCACGGGCCTGGCGTGCGGCGGCGACGACCTCACCCGGGCCACGGTCGCCACCCATGGCGTCGATGGCGATGGGCAGCCGCGGGGCGTGCTCGCCCGGTGCCTGCTCGCCCCGTGCCTGCTGTGAGCTGTGCTCCTCCGCTCCACCGTGTCTCTCAGGGATGCCGTGGTGCTCGCTCAAATCGCCGCGCTCGGGTGCGGGAGTGACGTTCTAGTCGACGTCGAGGGCCTGGCGGCCGCCGTACCAGCCGCAATTGAGGCACACGACATGGGGCACCTTGGCCTTGTGGCACTGGGGGCACTCACTGCGAGCCGGCGGCCCGAGGCGCCAGGCCGACGCCCGCCGGCTCCGGCTCTTGGACTTCGAGGTCTTCTTCTTGGGAACGGCCATGGGCGTGCACCTTCAGGCATACGGGGTGTGGGTCGCGGACCAGCGGTCGGCGACACCGGGACGACGGCGTAGGGCGCAGCTTAGTCGGGACGCCCGGCGGGCCCGGCACCGCCTCAGGAACCGGCGGCCCCGGCATTGCCCTCGGGGCCCACGGGCCCGCGCAGCACGTCGAGGGCGGCCCACCGGGGATCGACCGGTGTGGCGGCGCAACCGCAGGCGCCGTCGTTCAGGTCGGCACCACACACCGGGCACAACCCCGCACAGTCGGGCGCGCAGACCGGGGCGAGGGGAAGATCGAGCAGGATCGCCTCGCGGGCCAATGGGGCCAGGTCGATGGCGTCGAGGCGGAGCTGGTAGCTCTCGCCGTCGCGGGGTGAGTCCTCGAAGAGCTCACAGAACTCCACCGCCAGCTCGCCGCTCACCGGCGCCAGGCATCGTCGGCACTCGCCGGTCCAGGGGGCGTACACCGTCCCGGTGGCCAGGAGCCCGTCGGTCACCCACGACAGCACAGTGTCGAGGGTCACCTGGGCATCGTCGGGCACCGCAGTGCCCACCACGGCCAGGCCACTGAGAGATCCGCTCACCCGCTCCCGGCGACGGGCGCCGGGTCGGTGGACGAGGGCGGCGACGGGAACCGTGAACGGCCTCACGACTCAGCCCTGGTCCTGGTCGAAGAAGACCTCCCCGCTGTCGAGGGCGGCGTCGGCGATCCCGACGCTGTCGGAGACCGGCGTGGACAGCGGTGCCACCTTGAGCTTGTCCCGCCCGGCCTGCACGGTCTTCATGACCCGATCGAGCTCGATCTCGAAGCGGGCCAGCTTCTGGTCGCAGTAGTCCTCGGCCTCGTGCTTCAGGCGTCGTGACTCCTCGTTGGCGTCTTCGAGAATGCGACGCGACAGGCGCTGGGCCTCTCGCACCAGCTCTGTGCGCTGCACGATGCGCTCGGCCCGTTCGCGGGCGGCGGCGAGGATGTCGTCGGCCTCGCGCTGGACCTTGGCCAGGTGCTCCTCGCGCTCCTTCAGCAGCCAGCGGGCCTGGCGCAGCTCGTCGGGCAGGCGGGCGACGGCCTCGTCGAGGAGGGCGACCATGTCGTCCTTCTCCAGGCGCACCGTGGACGACAGGGGCATCTTCGGGGCGGCGTTGACCTGGTCGAGGGCCCGGCGGAGCAGCATCTCGGTGTCGACCTGGTCGGCCCCGCGCTCGGAGGCCCGGTCGTAGGTGGTCACGGTGTGTTCCGGGCGGTCATGTCCGAGGATCTGGCGGTCATGGGGAGTATCGCTCCTTGAGTCGGCGGGCCACCTCGGGCGGCACCATCGAGGACACCTCGCCGCCGAAGCCGGCGACCTCCCGCACCATGCTGGACGACAGGAAGGAGTGCTCGGGCGTCGTGGGCATGAACAGGGTTTCTACCCCCGACAGCCGGTAGTTCATCTGCGCCATCTGCAGCTCGTAGTCGAAGTCCGACAGGGCCCGCAGGCCCTTGACGATCGCTCGGGCCCCGTGGCCCAGGGCGAAGTCGGCCAGGAGGCCCCCGAAGATCTCGATGCGCACGTTGGCCAGGTGGGCGGTGACCTCGACCAGCATCGTCCGCCGGTCCTCGGCGCTGAACAACGCCGTGCCCTTGGCCGGATTGGCCACCGTCGCCACGATCACCTCGTCGAACTGGCGGGCCGTGCGCTCCACGATGTCGAGGTGCCCGAAGGTCACCGGGTCGAACGAGCCCGGGATCACGGCGGTGGTCACGGGTGGGCCTCACTGTTCTCGTCTGTCTCTGTGCGCCGAACCGTGGTGACCACCGTACCGCCGTAGCGGGCCGATCTCACGGTCATCCACCCCGGCCCGGGCTCGACCTGGCGTCTGGACTCCAGGACCCCGAGGTCGGCGGGCAGGCGCCCGAGGATCGTCGGCCAGTCAGAAAAGGCGTAGGGCGGGTCGGCAAAGGCCAGGTCGAACCATCCCCCCGGGTCATCGAGGAACCGAGCCACGTCGGCGTGGACCACCGTGGCCACCGGGAGCTGCCGGCCTGCGGATGCGACCAGGCCGGTGCCGGCCAGGTTGGCTTCGATCGTCGCCGCCGCCGCCGGGTCGGCCTCCACGAAGGTGGCGGCGCTTGCCCCCCGGGAAAGCGCTTCGATCCCCAGTGCGCCCGAGCCGGCGTAGAGGTCGAGCACGCGGGCACCGTCGAGGACTCCCATGCTCCACAGCGATGAGAAGATCGCCTCGCGGACCCGTTCGCTGGTGGGCCGAAGCTGGCGCCCGGTCGGAGTCTGGAGCCGGCGGCCACCGGCGATGCCGGCTACGACCCGCATGCCCGAAGGGTACCCGAGCGCCTGCGGCCCTTCTGGCGTGCGAAGCTAGCCGCGCACGACCGACCCGGGCGAGACTTGGTTCGGCCGAGTCGCGCTACGATCCTGCAGGAACGCGTCGACAAAGCGTCGCTCGCGTCCTCATGGTCGCCTACAACAGGACGTCACGCACGATCTGGACTACCCCCCAGGCCAGCACGGCGAGGACCGGCAAGATCCCAATGATCAGCAGGCTTCGTCCCAGAAGCGAACGAGCCCCGGAAGCGTTGGCCGCGCGTACTACCCTCCAGCCCCGCTGGAGGGCGCCAGCGGGGCTGTACTGGTTGGCCTCAAACCCCGAGCCAGCTTCAGGCCACATGACTGGAGGGATGTCGTTCGTTCCGAAGTCGGGCGTCCGGCCCCTCACTCTCCGAACGTCAGTCTTCTTCTTTCGAGAACGGATCCCTCCTGAACCCATAGCCTACTTACGCTGTAGTCAGAGCAACAGGAAGATCGTCGGCCCCGAACGCTCCCAATCCACTGACGACCACCTGATGACGCCCAACCGTCGCGGCCATCCAGTCGGCAAGCGCCTTCTCGTGCTGCTGGGCTGCAGCCGTCGGGTCGGGGTCACCCGCAGCAGCACTCATCGCCGCCTGAGCTTGCGGACCGGCAGAGGCGAAGATGGCCTCTCGCTCCTTCGATACCGTGATGCGCTGACGGGCAATCTCGAGCATCTTCGGGTTGGCCATTGCCTCCTCGGGCGTCTTGCCTGGAGACGATGCCGCGACGGCTGCCCTGGTCTTGGGGTCGGCACCCTTCAAGGCCGCTGTGGATTGGGCAATAACTGCCTTCGCCTCATCAATCGATGCCTCACGATGGCCCTTGACGGCCTCGTCCCAGATCATGCCGTCGAGCACCACCGCAGCCACCGCGGCCTTTGCGGATGCCAAGTCGGGCGGTCCGATGAACTTCATCAAGTCAGGGCCCGGCTGCTGCAGCCCGCTCTTCGTGACGGAATCGAACTCTGCACGACTGGCCTTCTGTTGGGCCAGTCCGAACATGGCGTTCGCTACCTCCGTGGTGCTGAAGGTCTTACCGTCGAGGGACGCCCTCACGCCTGCCTGATCCAACAATTTCTGCGCCCTGGAGTTCCATGTGTCCGAAGCCGAAGTGTCCAGCGATCCCTTGACAGTGGGACCCGAAGTGGTCCTCTTGCCGACGCCTAGGCTGCGAAGTGGGTCAGGGGGTTTTGATGCGACAGCTGCCCCAGCCCCGATCAGCGCCAATGCCGTCAAACCGGCGAGCACGTATCTCGCTTTCATCTCAGCCCTCCGACATGATGCGCTGATCAGCCACCGCAGAACCCGCCACTGAAGTTACAGAGTACTTCGTTAGCGGGGTCCACCACCTGAGAACGACAGGCGTGTAATTTCGACCCTGCGAAGAGGGGGGCCTTCCGAGGAGGGCCCATGCAGGATCGACAGGGCGCTTCCTCCGGGGGGTCGGAGCGCCAACCCAGTTACGACGAGTTGGCCGCCGAGGCGGTGGTGCTGCGGGCGCAGAACGTCCGCCTGCAGGCCGACAACGACGTGCTCGCCGTTCGCGTCGACCAGCTCGAAGCTCGCATCGCCGAACTCGAGGCGCTGATCGACGAGCTCCGTCGTGCCGGCAAGCGCCAGTCGGCGCCGTTCTCCAAGCGCGCACCGAAGGAGCACCCGGCCAAGCCTGGACGCAAGCCGGGCGAGGGCTACGGCACCCACGGGATGCGCCCTCCACCCGATCACGTCGACGAGACGATCGAGGCTCCACGACCCGAGTGTTGCCCCGACTGCGGCGGCGAGCTCGATCTGGAGCGCACGGACGATCAGTGGATCGTGGACATCCCCGACATCGCCAACGTCGTCACTCGCGTCCGGGTGCCGGTGTGTCGTTGCCGACGCTGCGGGCACCGCACCCAGGGACGCCACCCGTCCCAGACCTCCGATGCCCTGGGGGCGGCATCCTCGCAGGTCGGTCCCCGCGCCACGGCGCTGGCGGTGGAGCTGCACAAGGGCGGTGGTCTGTCATTGGCCCGAACGGCGAGAGTGCTTCGTCGTCTGGGTGTTTCGATCAGCCCTGGTGGGGTGTGCCAGGCCGTGGCCCGGGCAGCTCGGCGGGCGGAGCCCACCTACGAGGCAGTCAAGGCCGAGCTGGTGGCCTCCCCGGTGATCTCGCCCGACGAGACGGGGTGGCGCATCGGGGGTCACCGGGCGTGGTTGTGGGTCTTCGCCACCGCCTCCCTGACGCTTTATCACGTGGCCCGGGGCCGTGGCTTCGACCAGGCCGTCGAAGTCCTGCCGCCCGACTACGCCGGCACGCTGGTGCGCGACGGCTGGGCCCCCTACCGCCGCTACGGCTCGGCCACCCACCAAACATGCCTGGCGCACCTGATTCGCCGATCGGGTGAGCTCGTCGAATCCCTGCCAGAGCCCGACCGCTGGATCCCCCGGGAGGTGGCCGAGGTGCTGCGCGATGCTCTTCGGATCCGAGACGCCCGCCGAACCGGGGCCATCGATGACAGCGTCGTCGCCGAGGCCATCGGAGCGCTGCACGGCTGCATGGACACCCTGATTGGCCTGCCCGCCGGCCACGACGCCACCCGGCGCTTACTCGACCACCTGCGACGAGAACGAGACGCGTTGTTCACCTTCCTCACCGATCCCAGCGTCGACGCCACCAACTGGCGCTCCGAGCAAGGCGTGAGACCGGCCGTCGTGAATCGGAAGGTGTGGGGCGGCAACCGGACTGACATCGGCGCTTTCACCCAGGAGGTGCTGGCCACCGTGCTTCGCACCGCCACTCAACAGGGACTCGACGTCATCGCCCTGTTCGCGGATCTGCTGCGATCACCGGTGCCGAAGGTGGCGGCTCTGAACCTGCCGCTCACCCGGCCCCCGCCGGTCTGATCAACCTCCCGAGTACGGGCGGCGATGCGCTATCCAAGTACCCCGCATCTACATCACCGACCTCGCGGAGGACCAAGCGGACGCGGCGAACCTCCTCCGCCTCGTCAACGGACACTGGAGCATCGAGAACAGCCTCCACTGGGTCCGCGACGTCACCTTCGACGAGGACAGGTCCCAGGTCCGCACCGGCACCACCCCACGCGTCCTGGCAA
>JBPCNP010000093.1:0-9971 GCA_051001215.1 Acidimicrobiales bacterium | reverse complement strand
CGATCAGATCGCGCACGCGATCGCTCACACTCACCTCTGGCACCTCCTTCCTGGGTTCCTCGCGTCCGGCATACAAAAGCGTGGGCCTACCGCCCACGCTGTGGTCACCAACCTGTTCGAACTCCTAGATCCGGGCCAGTATACCGGCCCACCGTAGGTGTCAGCCGGCATGGGGTCTCGGCGGTCGCTCAGAACCGATAGGAAATGACGCGAAAAGACTCGGCGTACGCGTAGCCGTGGGGTTTGCCCGCCTCGGCCAGGCGTTGGCCCATGAAGGCGGCCACGTCCCACTCGCCGATCTGGCTGACGTGGGCGCGCAGGGCGGCGATCTTGCGCTCGAAGGTGGCGGAGACGTCGACGACGTGGGACCCAAGGCCCGGGCCGGTGAGCCACGTCTCCTCGAGTTCCCGCCACGGCGGCCGGCCCTCGTCGAGCTCCAGCTCAGGGAAGATGGCGGCCGTCGTCCCACCGGTCATGGTGATGTCGAGCATGGCCACCGAGACGGCCCGATGGTCGGGGTGGTTCACGAAACGGTCGGTGGGAAGGATGTCGGGGGCCCCGACCACCAGGCGGTGGGGCCGGTGGTGGCGGAACTGGCGTGACAGGTCGCGCCGCAGGCCAAACCAGTCGGCGGCAGCCACCTCGCTGTCCATGTAGCCGAGGAACGTGACGTCGGTGACGCCCACTGCCTCGGCCGCTTGGCGTGACTCGGCCTCCCGCACCTGGCCGAAGACCTCGGGGTCCGAGGTTGCGTCCTGCACGCCCTTCTGGCCGGACGTGACGATCACGTAGCGCACGTCCCAGCCCGCGTCGACCCATGTGGCGACGGTTCCCGCGCACCCGAACTCGATGTCGTCGGGATGGGCGCTCACCACCAGCGCCCGCCGGGGTTCACCGGCACCGGTTCTGGCGTGGCCGGTCGTGGGCGTGTCGGTCATGGCCGCCGAGGGTAGACGGCAATGCCTGCGTGGCGGACGGCGACGACCGGCGGTCCGCTGGCCGGAGGTCAGGCTCGTTTCAGAACTGGGTCGCCGACCACGGCGATCGGTCGGTCGCGAACAGGGCGTCGGCTCTGGCCACCGGCCCCGGGCGCAGCTCGGCCACACGCCCGGCCCGGGCCAGGGTGTCGACACGGGTTCCTCCCATCCAGGCCGAGCCCAGGTCGGCCAGGTCGATGGCCAGGTCGGCCAGGTCGGCCGTGGGATGGCATTCGGCGCCGCCAGGCCCGGCTTCGAGGGCCCAGCGGCTCGGAGGCGCCGGGCCTGGGAGGACCGGCACCGGTGGTCCGACCACCTCGATCACGACGCGATCGGCGACCTGATAGGTGCGCGAGGTCAGGGCTACCGCAGGGTCGAGCAGGCACACCCAGACGAGGTCGTGCATGGCCCTGACCTGGAGGCGGCGCGCGTCGCCGAGCAACCAGCGCAGCGCCGTGTCCAGGGCCACGTTGTCGGCGCGCACCCGCCACACCAAGTCGACGTCGAGGCAGTAGCGCCACAGGGCGGCCTCGGCCTCTGCCGTGGTAGCGATCACCTCCTCGAGCGGCAACCGGCTCCCCCCGCCGCCGGGCATCGTCGAGAAGACAGGCCATCACGGCGGTCAACAGGCCTCGACGCCGATGGGTGGGTAGAACCCCGATCAGGGCGATGCCGGCGACGGGCAGTATGGCCCCGCCGGGCACCGTGAGCTCCAACGACATCGCCCCGCCGCTGCCCACCATGGCGCCGTCGTCGACGGCCGCGAAGGCCCGGTCGACCTCGACGGCCGCCAGGTGTCCCTCGATCTCGGCATCCGAGGGCTGGTTGCCGAACGCCCCTTCGACCACCCGGGCGAAGGCGACCAGCTCGTCGGGTACGACAGGTCTGATCCGGTCGGTCACTCCTCCGGTGTAGCGCCTTTCCACCGGTGCGCGCTCGTCAATTCCTGCCGTCGCCTGGCGAGGGTACGGGCACCGACCGGCGGGGTCAGCCGCCGAGCTCTGGGTCTGCCGTCAAATCCTTGTGGATCAGCTCCACACGTTGTTCCACGGCGTTGGGGTCGTCGCCCTGGAGGTCGAGGAGCTCGCGCCGGGTGCGCTCGGCCTCGTCGGCCGCTCCCGCGTCGGCCGCGGCCAGGCGAGCCTCGAAACCCTCGGCCACCAGGCGCTCGGCCTCCTCGACCAGGGCGGACACCATCTCGGCCTCGGGCACGACCCGCACCACCTGGCCGCGCACGAACAGATGGCCCTTGCCCCGGCCGGCGGCGATGCCCAGATCGGCGCTGCGGGCCTCGCCGGGACCGTTGACCACGCAGCCCATCACCGCCACCTGGATGGGCAGGTTGCGCTCCTCGAGGGCCGCCTGGGCTTCCTTGGCCACGGCGATCACGTCGACGTCGGCCCGCCCGCACGACGGGCAGGCGATGAGGTCGAGGCCCTTGCGCTCGCGCAGGCCGAGAGCTTCGAGCAACTGGCGCCCGGCCCGGGCCTCCTCCACCGGATCGGCGGTGAGCGAGTAGCGGATGGTGTCACCGATGCCCTCGGCCAGCAGGGTGGCGATGCCGGCTGTGGCTTTGATGAGGCCCTGCGGCGGCGGGCCCGCCTCGGTGACACCCAGGTGCAGTGGGTGGTCGGTGACTTCGGACAGCTGGCGGTAGGCGGCGATCATGAGGGCCGGGTTCGACGCCTTCACCGAGATCTTGACGTCGTGGAAATCGACCTCGGCCAGGTAGGCGAGCTCGCGCTGGGCCGACTCGACCAGGGCCTCGGGTGTGGCGCCGCCGTGGCGCTCGGCGAGGTCGGGGTCGAGGGAGCCGGCGTTTACGCCGATGCGGATGGGCACGCCCCGCGCCTTGGCCTCGGTGGCCACCGCCTTGATCTGTTCGGGCTTGCGGATGTTGCCCGGATTGAGGCGCAGGCACTGCACGCCAGCTTCGAGGGCGGCGAGGGCCAGGCGGTACTGGAAGTGGATGTCGGCCACGATCGGCACCGGCGACCGGGGGACGATACGGGCCAGGGCCTCGGCCGCCTCGGCGTCGTTGCAGGTGCAGCGCACGATGTCGGCCCCGGCGCCGGCCAGGGCGTAGATCTGGGCGAGGGTGCCCTCCACGTCGGCCGTCTTGGTGATGGTCATCGACTGCACACTCACCGGCGCGCCGCCGCCCACGGCGACGCCGCCGATCTTGATCTGGCGGGTCGGCCGCCGCTCGAACGACGGGGCACAGTGGTGCTCGGTCATTGGAAGGGGTTGGCGAGAGGGCGGAAGATGTCGAGCCAGATGGAGACGCCCCCGAGCATGACCAGCACGACGATGACGGCGGCGGTGAACGGCATCATCTTGGCCACGTCGGCCTGGTAGCGATGCTTGCGGGATCGAATGCGCTCGTAGGTGGCGATGGCCAGGTGGCCGCCGTCGAGGGGCAGGAGCGGGACCAGGTTGAACACGCCGAGGAAGATGTTGAACACGACGAACAGCTGGAGGACGTTCAAGATCCCCGTGTCGGCCGCCTGCCCGGCGATCCGGGCCACGCCGACGATGGACACGGGCCGGGCGGCGTCGGCCTGGGCCGTCGTCTGGTGGGTGCTGCCGCCCGTCACCAGCTTGGCGTAGTTGCCGATCGAGTGGGGTGAGAAGAACGAGCCCAGGGCGGCGATCGACCGCCAGGCGATGTCGGCGGTGTCCTTCACCCCGTTGACGAAGCCCACCGCGGGGTTGACCTTCTCGGTCGGGATCTTGGCTCCGATGCCGATGAACCCCGTCGTCGCCCCGTCCTGGTCGACGGGCTCCGGGACGGCCGTCAGGGTCAGGGGCTTCCCGTCACGCTCGACGACGAAGGTGATGGGCTGGTCGGGGCGGGCCCGGATGTAGGGGGGCATGTCCCGCCAGTCGTGGACCTCGATCCCGTCGTAGGAGATGATCCTGTCGCCGACCCGGAAGCCGGCTTTCTGGGCCGGGCTCCGGCCGGCGCTGAGGCGGCTCATGTCCCCGACCGTGGTGGTGGGCTTGTCGGCGTTGGGGATGCCCACCACCGTCCAGGCGAACGTGAGCACGAGGACGGCGATGACGAAGTGCATGGCGATGCCTGCGGCAGCCACGATCATCCGCTTCGGGTAGGACTGCTGGCGGTAGGTGCGGCGCTCGTCGGCAGGGTCGATGTCGCGCTCGAGGTTGCTCATGCCGATGATCTTCACGTAGCCACCGAGCGGGATGGCCTTGACGCCGTACTCGGTCTCGCCTCGGCGCATCGACCACAAGCGGGGGCCGAACCCGACGAAGAACTCGGTGACCTTCATGCCCGATGCCTTGGCGGCGATGAAGTGACCACCCTCGTGGGCCATGACCACGGCGAGGATGGCGAGCACGAACCCGACCACCCCGAAGGTGTGGGTGACCACGGCGGCGACCACGACGGCGACGAGCAACCCGACGACCGGCGTCAGTTGCCGCCAGGTCTCTGTCGCGGGCATGGAGCCTGCATTCTGTTCGGGCACGGAGCCGGCATGCCGTTCGGGCACGGAGCCGGCCGGGACGTCGGGCGAGGCCGGCGGCTGGCTGTCGTGGGTCTGGGTCATTCGTGGGGTTCCTTCCGGTTTCGTGCGTGCTCCGTCGTCGGCCCCCCCGGACTGATCAGCTCACCCGACGGTGGTCATCCTCCGTTGTACCGTCTCCTCGGCCCGCTGGCGAGCGCGGCGGTCGGCTTCGATGACGGCTTCGACGTTTTCGGCCGACGCTCCATCATGGCTCTCCAGAGTCTCCTTGATGATGTCGGCTATCGAGGACCACGGGATGAGCGCTTCTCGGAAGGCATCCACCGCCACCTCGTTGGCCGCGTTGAGCCAGGCCGGGGCCGTACCTCCGGTCCGGCCCGCGGCGTAGGCCAGGTCCAGGCAGGGAAAGGCCCGGCGGTCGGGAGGCTCGAAGTCGAGCCGAGTCACCGTCGACCAATCGAGGGCACCGAAGGCCACCCCGCCGCGGTCGGGCCAGGCCAGGGCGTAGCTGATCGGCAGGCGCATGTCGGGCTGGGACAGCTGGGCCAGAGTGGCCCCGTCGGAGAACTCGGCCATGGAGTGCACGATCGACTGGGGATGGACGACCACGTCGATACGGTCGTAGTCGACGCCGAACAACTCGTGGGCCTCGATGACCTCGAGGCCCTTGTTCATGAGGGTGGACGAGTCGATGGTGACCTTGGGTCCCATCGTCCACGTGGGGTGGGCCAGGGCATCGTCCAGGGTGACCTGGCGCAGGTCGGCGGCCGACCGGCCCCGGAACGGCCCCCCGCTGGCGGTCAGGACGATCCGGGACACCCGACGCGGGCCCCCGGGCATGGGCCATCCACCCGACGATCCCATGCACTGGTGGACGGCGCAGTGCTCGGAGTCGACGGGCACGATCTCGGCGCCGGGCGTGGCCCGAGCCCGTTGCACCACCGGTCCGCCGGCGATCAACGATTCCTTGTTGGCCAGGGCCAGGCGCGTGCCCGCCTCCAGCGCGGCGAGGGTGACGGGCAGGCCGGCGAAGCCGACGACGCCGTTGACCACCACGTCGGCATCGACGGAGATGGCGGCCAGGGCGTCGGGCCCGGACAGCACCTCGGTGCCGGGCGGGACCAGGTCGGCCAGCTCCCCGGCCCGGGAGGCGTCGGCCAGCGCCACCCGGAGCGGCCGAAACCTGCGGGCCTGGTCGGCCAGGAGCTCCACCGACCGCGCCGCCCCCAGGGCCACGACCCGGTAACGATCGGGCTCCGCCTCGATGACGTCGATCGCCTGGGTGCCGATGGACCCGGTGGAGCCCACCAGGCTGACCGTCCTCATGAGGTGGCCTAGGCGAAGTTCAGGATGCGGATGAGATACCAGGTGGCCGGTACGACGAACAGGAGGGCGTCGATGCGATCGAGGACGCCCCCGTGGCCCGGGAGGATGGCCCCCATGTCCTTGACGCCCAGGTCGCGCTTGAGCATCGACTCGCACAGGTCGCCCAGCGGGGCGACGACCATCACCACCAGGGCCAGCACCACGCCACGCTTCACGTCCCACGGTGCGATCTGGCCCACCACCAGCCCGGCCACGAACGTGGCCGCGCAAGCACCGACCATTCCCTCGACGGTCTTGCCGGGGCTGATGTCGGGCGCCAGCGGCGTCTTGCCGGCGAAGCGCCCGGCGAAGAAGGCGCCGGCGTCGTAGGCCGCGGTGGTGAGCACGGCGCCGAGGAGGAGCCCGATGCCGTCGTTGTGCGGGGCCCCGAGGAGCAGCGCGGCGAACGAACCCAGGATGCCCACGTAGAAGAACCCGAACGTGGTGACGGCCACGTTCATCAGCGGCCGCCCCCGCACCGCTCCCGTGAGATACCAGAGCAGGGCGAACACGATGAACAGGGGCATGACCAGGTTGAAGCCGTCGACGCCGCGCCAGTAGACCGCGCCCGAGAGCGCCGCCGTGGACGTGACTCCGAGAAGGGTCGCCGGGTGGTGACCGGCCGTGCGCATGGCACCGAAGAGCTCGGCTGCGGCCATCACCAGAGCCACGACGACGAGGAGCAGCAGGGCCTTCGGGCCGATCGCCGCGGCCAACAGCACCACGACGAGCGCCACGAACCCGGTGACCACCGACGTGGTGACATCCCGGGGCGGGACCGGGTCGGAGCGCGATATCGACGAAGCGCGCCGGCGCGGTTGGTCGTGGCCACCCGTCAGGCGCCGGGGAACTGCGGTCGGTTCCGGTTCGAGCTCGGCCTCGGGGTAGTCGAGCTCGTCATCGCCTTCGACCCCGGGGAGGGGGTCGGACCGCAGGGCGATGTCAGGGTCGCCGAGCAATCCCTCGCCGAAGTCGGCCTGGTCCCAGTCGGTGTGCTGGTCGCGCCACCGGGGCCCGTCGGACAACGACGACCACGCCCTCAGGTCGTCGTCGGCCGGGGGGTCGGCGTCGGGCAGGATGCTGGCCACCTCGCCGCTGGGCGGCTCCGTCCAGTGTGGCAACGGGATGGAACCGGTCCCCTCGTCATCGGGGGGATAGGCGGCGAACCGGTTCCCGCCATCGGCCTCGGCCTCTCCGCCTGGCCCGTCCCAGAACCGGTGCTCCTCGGGTCCTGGCAGATCGTCCTGGCCCGGGCCGGGACGGTCGTGCTCACCGGGACCTGCACGGTCGCGGTCGTCGGGACCGGCAAGGCCGCGGGTGTCGCCAGACCCCATCCCCATGGTGGGTTCAGCGTAGCGGCTCGGCTCGGGCGACCCGGGTGACACGTCCGGCGCCGGCTCGGATCCTTCGCCCCAGAAGTGGCTCTCTGCCAGGGGCTGGCGCGACACCGCCGGCCGCGGCGGGGGCTCGACGACCGCCGGCTTGGAGACGGACGCCGGATCGGCGCCGGGGAAGCGCAACGAGGGTCGGGGCCCCTTCGGCGAGACGGGGACATCACCGAAGCGGGGGGCGTCACCGGGGCGACGACCGGCCACCTGGCCCGCCTCGATGGCCGCCGCCGCCTCCTCGGCGCCGATGATCCGAACCCCTTCGGCAGCCTGGCGGGGGCCGCGGCGCGCACCGGCTCCTCCGAGAACGTCGCCGTCAGGTTCGCCGTCCGGTGCCGGCAGGTCGAGCGCCTCTGTCTGGTCGTCGGTGGGGCCGTCGTCCATGGAAGGGCCTCCTCTCTCCGTCGGTTGTCGGCTACGACTGCAGTCTGCCTGCCCCGGGTGGCAAACCCGCGACGCGGTGCTCAGACCTCGAGGAGCTCCTGCTCCTTGCGGGCCAGGGCGTGGTCGATCTCGGACACGTGCTCGTGGGTCAGCTTCTCCAGGTCCTTCTCGGCCCTGTCGAGCTCGTCGGAGGAGATCTCACCGTCCTTCTCCAGCGCCTCCAGCTCGTGGCGGGCCGTACGTCTGAGGTTGCGGGTGGCCACCCGGCCGTCTTCTGCCTTGTGGCGGGCGACTTTCACCAGCTCTTTGCGTCGCTCGGAGGTGAGCTGGGGGAACGTCAGGCGGATCACCTGGCCGTCGTTGGACGGGGTGATGCCCAGGTCCGAGTTCTGCAGGGCTCGCTCGATGGCCTTGATGGCGCCCTTGTCGTACGGGGCGATCACCAGCACACGCGCCTCGGGGACGCTGAAGCCGGCGAGCTGCTGGAGCTGCACGTCGCTGCCGTAGTACTCGACCTTGAGCTTCTCGACGAGTGCAGGCGTGGCCCGGCCCGTGCGGATGGAGGAGAAGTCGGCCCTGGTGTGAGCGGCCGCCTTGGTCATCTTGTCGGCCGTGTCGGCGAGAATGTCGTCGATCATCGGAGGGGGCCGGGGTTGGGTTTCCCGCTCGGCGACGTCATGTGACCAGCGTACCTATTGCCTCCCCCTGGATGGCGCGGCGAATGTTGCCCGGCGCCATGAGGTCGAACACGACGATGGGGAGCTTGTTGTCCATGCAAAAGGTGATGGCGGTGGCGTCCATCACCTTGAGGCCCCGGTTGAGGACCTCGATGTAGTGGACCTCGGCGAACTTGGTGGCCTCGGGGTTGGTGCGGGGGTCGTCGGTGTAGACCCCGTCCACGCCCGAGTGGGTGCCCTTGAGCACGGCAGTGGCACCGATCTCGGCCGCTCGAAGGGCAGCGGTGGTGTCGGTTGTGAAGAAGGGGTTGCCGGTGCCGCCGGCCATGATGACCACACGACCGGCTTCGAGGTGGCGCTGGGCCCGGCGGCGGATGTAGGGCTCGGCCACCTGGGCCATCTGCACCGCGGTCATCACCCGGGTGGGCTCACCCAGCTTCTCCAGGGCGTCCTGGAGGGCCAGGGCGTTGATGACGGTGGCCAGCATGCCCATGGTGTCGGCCTGGGCCCGGTCCATCCCCGCCCCGGCGCCGGCCATGCCCCGCCAGATGTTGCCCCCGCCGACCACGATGGCCAGCTCGGTGCCCAGGTCGCGGCGGACGTCGGAGACCTCCCCTGCGATGCGGGCGACCACCGCCCCGTCGATGCCGTAGCCGGTGCCGACGTCGGCGAAGGCCTCACCCGACAGCTTGAGGACGACCCGGTCCCACCGCTCCCGCCGTTCCGCGGTCAGCGCCCGATCTCCACCTGGGCGAAGCGGGTGAGACGGGCGCCGTCGAGGAGGCTGGAGATCGTCTGCTTCGGGTCCTTCACGAACTGCTGCTCGAGCAGGCAGTGGTCGCGGAACCAGCCGTTTAGGCGACCCTCGACGATCTTGGTCACGGCCTGCTCGGGCTTGCCCTCGTTGCGGGTGAGGGTCTCCAGCACCTTGCGCTCCTCGTCCACCCGTTCGGCCGGCACCTCGTGGCGCGACAGCCACTCGGGACGCATAGCGGCCACGTGCAGGGCGATGTCGTGGGCCAGGCCGGCGTCGCCACCGACCACCTCGACCAGCACCCCGTTCACCCCCCGCTCGTTCTGCACGTGCAGGTAGGCGTCGAGCACGGCCCCGTCGGCGGCCTCGAAGCGCACCACCCGGCCCAGGTCGATGTTCTCCTTGAGAGTGATCTTGAGGTTGTCGATCTGCTCCTGGCGCTTGGCCGCGGCGTCCTCGCCGTCGGCCGCCACCGCCCGGGCCAGCTCGTCGGCCAGGGCCTTGAAGTCGGCGGACTTCGCCACGTAGTCGGTCTCGCTGCGCAGCTCGACCACAGCCGCCGACGATCCGTCGCCCGCCACAGCAACCGCGCCCTGGTCGTTGGCCCGTCCCGCCCGCTCGACCGATTTCGACAGGCCCTTCTCCCTCAGCCACTGCGCCGCCTCGGCCGGGTCGCCGTCGTTCTCCTGCAGGGCGCGCTCGGCGTCCATCATGCCGGCGCCGGTGGACGGGCGCAGGGCCTGCACGTCCTTGGCCGTGAACTCTGCCATCAGCTGTCCTGCTCCCCTGCGCGCTCGTCGGGTGTGGGAGGTGCCGGGGGCTCCTCGAAGGCGGTGGGCACCGGCGGCTCGTCGGCGGGGACTGGTCCGGGGCCGGCGACCTCGGGGGACGGCTCGGCGGCGGTCTCGACCGGGGCTGCGGCGTCGGCGGTCTCGACC
>JBPCNP010000092.1:0-9699 GCA_051001215.1 Acidimicrobiales bacterium | reverse complement strand
CCGCGGTGGCCCGGGGCGACCTGTCCCAGAAGATCACCGTCGAGGCCAAGGGCGAGGTCGCCATCCTGGCCGAGACCATCAACTCCATGACTGACACCCTCGGCGCCTTCGCCGACGAGGTCACCCGCGTGGCCCGGGAGGTGGGCACCGAAGGGCGCCTGGGAGGCCAGGCCGATGTCCCGGGCGTGGCCGGCCGGTGGAAGGACCTGACCGACTCGGTGAACGTCATGGCCTCGAACCTCACCGACCAGGTGCGTTCGATCGCCCAGGTGACGACGGCCGTGGCCCGCGGCGACCTGTCTCAGAAGATCACCGTGGAGGCCAAGGGAGAGGTGGCGGCCCTGGCCGAGACCATCAACTCCATGACCGACACCCTCGGCGCCTTCGCCGACGAGGTCACCCGCGTGGCCCGCGAGGTGGGCATCGAGGGCCGGCTGGGAGGTCAGGCCGACGTCCCGGGTGTGTCGGGCACGTGGAAGGACCTCACCGACAACGTCAACCAGCTGGCCGGGAACCTCACCAGCCAGGTGCGCAACATCGCCCAGGTGACGACGGCCGTGGCCGGCGGCGACCTCTCGCAGAAGATCACCGTCGAGGCCCGGGGCGAGATCTCCGAGCTCAAGAACACGATCAACACGATGGTCGACCAGCTCGGTTCGTTCGCCGACGAGGTCACCCGCGTGGCCCGCGAGGTGGGCAACGAGGGCCGCCTCGGCGGTCAGGCCGACGTGAAGGGCGTGTCCGGCACGTGGAAGGACCTCACTGACAACGTCAACCAGCTGGCCGGGAACCTCACCGGGCAGGTGCGCAACATCGCCCAGGTCACCAAGGCCGTGGCCCGGGGCGACCTGTCGCAGAAGATCTCGGTGCCGGCCCTGGGGGAGGTGGCCGAGCTGAAGGACACCATCAACACGATGGTGGACCAGCTGCGGTCGTTCGCCGACGAGGTGACCCGGGTGGCGAGGGAGGTGGGAACCGACGGCAAGCTGGGCGGCCAGGCGCGGGTGCCGGAGGTGGCCGGCACGTGGAAGGACCTCACCGACTCGGTGAACTTCATGGCCTCCAACCTCACCGACCAGGTACGCGACATCGCCCGGGTGACGACGGCGGTGGCGACGGGCGACCTGTCGCAGACGATCATGGTCGACGTCCGGGGCGAGATGCTCGAGCTCAAGCGGACCGTCAACACCATGGTCGACCAGCTCGGCTCCTTCGCCGACGAGGTGACTCGCGTGGCCCGCGACGTGGGCATCGAGGGCCGCCTCGGCGGCCAAGCCGAGGTACCGGGCGTGTCGGGAACGTGGAAAGACCTCACCGACAACGTCAACCAGCTGGCCGGCAACCTCACCGGCCAGGTGCGCAACATCGCCCAGGTGACCACCGCTGTGGCCAAGGGCGACCTGTCACAGAAGATCACCGTGGAAGCCAGGGGCGAGGTCGCCCAGCTGAAGGACACGATCAACACCATGGTCGACCAGCTCTCGGCCTTCGCCGGCGAGGTGACCCGGGTGGCGCGCGAGGTGGGCACCGAGGGCCGCCTGGGGGGCCAGGCCGACGTGCCCGGCGTGGCCGGCACCTGGAAGGCCCTCACCGACAACGTCAACCAGCTGGCCGGCAACCTCACCGGCCAGGTGCGCAACATCGCCCAAGTGACCACCGCCGTGGCCCGCGGCGACCTGTCCCAGAAGATCACCGTGGAGGCGCTGGGCGAGGTCGCCCAGCTCAAGGACACCATCAACACGATGGTCGACCAGCTCCGATCGTTCGCCGATGAGGTGACCCGGGTGGCCCGGGAGGTGGGAACCGACGGTCGCCTCGGCGGTCAGGCCGAGGTGCCGGGTGTATCTGGCACCTGGAAGGCCCTCACCGACAACGTCAACCAGCTGGCCGGCAACCTGACCAGCCAGGTGCGCAACATCGCCCAGGTGACCACGGCCGTGGCCGGCGGCGACCTGTCGCAGAAGATCACGGTCGAGGCCCGAGGTGAGGTGGCGGAGCTGAAGGACACCATCAACACGATGGTCGACCAGCTCCGGGGCTTCGCCGACGAGGTCACCCGTGTGGCTCGCGAGGTGGGCACCGAGGGCAAGCTCGGCGGCCAGGCCACCGTGCCGGGCGTTGCCGGCACCTGGAAGGACCTCACCGACAACGTCAACCAGCTGGCCGGCAACCTCACGGCGCAGGTACGCAACATCGCCCAGGTCACCACGGCTGTGGCCAAGGGCGACCTCACCCGCAAGATCACGGTCGAGGTGAGGGGCGAGCTGCTCGAGCTCAAGGACACGATCAACACGATGGTCGACCAGCTCGGGTCGTTCGCGGACGAGGTCACCCGTGTGGCTCGGGAGGTGGGCACCGAGGGCAAGCTCGGCGGCCAGGCCGAGGTGAGGGGCGTCTCTGGCACCTGGAAGGACCTCACCGTGTCGGTGAACTCCATGGCCGACAATCTCACCGACCAGGTGCGCAACATCGCCCAGGTGACCACGGCCGTGGCCCAGGGTGACCTGTCGCAGAAGATCACAGTGGACGCCCGGGGCGAGATCCTCCAGTTGAAGAGCACCATCAACAAGATGGTCGACCAGCTGTCGGCCTTCGCCGCCGAGGTGACCCGTGTCGCCCGCGAGGTGGGTACCGAGGGCAAGCTCGGCGGTCAGGCCGAGGTCGAGGGGGTGTCGGGCACGTGGAAGCGCCTGACCGAGAGCGTGAACCAGCTCGCATCCAACCTGACCACCCAGGTACGGTCGATCGCGGATGTCGCCACCGCCGTCACCCAGGGCGCCCTCACCCGCACGATCACCGTCGACGCCGCCGGTGAGGTCGGAGACCTCAAGGACAACATCAACCAGATGATCGTCACCCTCCGGGAGACGACCAAGAGCAACCAGGATCAGGACTGGCTGAAGTCCAACCTGGCTCGAATCGGCGCCATGCTCCAGGGCCACCGCGACCTGCGGGCCCTGTCGCAGCTGATCATGTCGGAGCTGACTCCGCTGGTGAAGGCCCAGCAGGGCGCCTTCTTCATGGCCGACCCGGGCAGCGACCCCGACGACACCGTCTACCGGCTCATCGCCGGCTACGGGTACCGCAGCGGGGGCAGGAGCGGACACTCGAGCGGGCTGCCCATCGAGTGGCGGCCCGGCGACGGGCTGGTGGGCCAGGCCGCCCTGGAGAAGAAGACGATCGTCATCGACGTGCCGGCTGGGGCGGCTCGCATCTCGAGCGCGTTCACCGACGCCGAGCCGGTCAACGTCATCGTGTTGCCGGTCGTTTTCGAGGACCAGGTGCTGGCCCTCCTGGAGCTGGCGTCGTTCCGGCCTTTCTCCGACGTCAACCGGGCCTTCCTCGAACAAATCGTGGAGACCGTGGGTATCGTGCTCAACACGATCGTGGCCACCATGCGCACCGAGGAGCTGCTGGCCCAGTCGCAGAGCCTGGCCCAGGAGCTGCAGAGCCAGTCAGAGGAATTGCAGCGTCAGCAGCGGGAGCTCCAGCACACCAACGCCGAGATCGAGCTCGCCCGCCGGGAGCTCGAGGAGCGAGCCGAGCAGCTGGCGCTGTCGTCGAAGTACAAGTCGGAGTTCCTGGCCAACATGTCCCACGAGCTGCGCACGCCGCTGAACTCGCTGCTGATCCTGGCCAAGCTGCTCACCGAGAACGCCGACGACAACCTCACCGCGAAGCAGGTGGAATACGCCCGCAGCATCTACGAGGCGGGCAACGACCTTCTCAGCCTCATCAGCGACATCCTCGACCTGTCCAAGGTCGAGGCAGGGAAGATGGACGTCACGGTGGCTCCGGTGCGGGTGATGTCGTTGTGCAACGACCTCGAGCAGGTGTTCCGCCCCATCGCCGACCAGCAGGCGCTGGAGTTCAACGTCACCGTGGAGGCTGATGCGCCGGAGGAGATCACCACCGACGAGCACCGCGTGCAACAGATCCTCAAGAACCTGCTGTCGAACGCCCTCAAGTTCACCGAGCGAGGCAACGTGTCGCTGCGGGTGGGAGCGGCTCCGGCCGGCTCTCGCTTCACCAACCCACAGCTCGCCGACGCGCCCGGCGTGGTGCTGTTCTCGGTCGCCGACTCAGGCATCGGCATCAACCCCGACCAGCTCATGGTGATCTTCGAGGCCTTCCAGCAGGCCGACGGCACCACCAGCCGCCGTTACGGGGGCACCGGCCTCGGCCTGTCGATCAGCCGGGAGATCGCCCGCATGCTCGGGGGTGAGATCCAGGTGGCGAGCACGCCCGGGGCGGGGAGCGTGTTCTCGCTGCTGCTTCCCACCGTGTCGGCCCTCGCCTCGGCCCTGCCCGTCGCGGCCGAGCGGCTGCCGGTGCCGTCGGTTCACCTCCCGGCCAACGGGCGCTCGACCGACCTGGCCGGGCACAAGGTGCTCATCGTCGACGATGACATCCGCAACCTCTATGCCCTCACCAGCGCCCTCGAGGAGCACGGCCTCGACGTGGTGTGCGCCGACCGGGGCCGGGAGGGGATCGCTCTGCTCGAGTCCACCCCTGGAGTGAAGCTCGTGCTGATGGACCTCATGATGCCGGACATGGACGGCTACGAGACCATACGCGCCATTCGGGCCAAGGCGGACTTCGAGCAGCTGCCGATCATCGCCCTGACGGCCAAAGCCATGCGCGGCGACCGGGAGGATTCGCTGGCGGCCGGTGCCTCGGACTACGTGACCAAGCCCGTCGACATCGACCAGTTGCTCGACACTCTGCGGGTCTGGGTCCACCGGTGACCGCCACGGCCACCGACCGGCCCGACCCCGGGAGGGGGAGCAACGGGCCCCCCGGCCGGGTCCTCATGGTCGACGACCGTCCCGACAATCTTCTCGCCCTCGAAGCCGTGCTCGAACCGCTCGGCGCGGAGTTGGTACGAGCCGGGTCGGGCGAGGAGGGTTTGCGGGCCCTGCTGGCGGCCGACTTCGCCGTCATCATCCTCGACGTGCAGATGCCGGGGATGGACGGCTTCGAGACGGCCGACCTCATCAAGGCCCGGGAGAAGACCCGCCACGTGCCGATCATCTTCCTCACGGCCATCAGCGGCGAGGCCGAGCACCACCTCCGGGGCTACCAGAGCGGGGCGGTCGACTACATCTACAAGCCCTTCTCGCCCGAGGCGCTGCGGGCCAAGGTCTCGGTCTTCCTGGATCTCTGGCGCCGGGGCGACCAGCTCGCCAGCCAGCGGGCCCAGCTGGCAGACCAGCTGGTCGAGCTGGCGCAGCTGAACGGCGATCTGGAGCGGTCCAACGCGACGCTGGCGCGGTTCGCAGCTGCAGCCGCGGTCGAGATCGAGGAGCCCCTCGACAACGTGGCCGGCCTGCTCGACCTGCTCCGGGCGCGCCACAGCGAGGCGTTGGGTGAGGAGACGGCTCTCCTCATGTCACGGGCGGAGGTCAACGTGGCCAGGGTGCGCGACCGCGTGGCCACACTGCTGGAGTTCGCCCGGGTTTCGGCGGAGGGCTTCCGGCTCGAGCCGGTGGCGTTGGGTGAGGTGGTGGCGGAAGCAGCCGAGGCGCTGACGGGGGCGCTGGCCGTCGGCGTCAACCTCGTAGTGGGTGAGCTCCCCCCGGTGCAGGGTGACCGCGCCCGCCTGGTGAAGCTGTTCGAGTGCCTGCTCGACAACGCCGTTCAGCACGCAGGCGTGCGACCGCTGACCATCACGGTGGGAGCGGCGACGGGCCCGGCGGCGGTCACCGTCACGGTGGCCGACGATGGCAAGGGGATCCCACCGGAGCTGCGGCCGAGCCTGTTCACCCTGCTGCCGGTGGCTGGTGCGGACCGGCCCGATAGCACCACCGCAGCCCGGGCGCCTGCGGGTCTGGCCATCTGCCAGCGCCTCGTCGAGGGCCACGGGGGCACCATCTGGTCCGACCCGCCGGGGGGAACGGGGACGACCATCCGCTTCACGCTGCCAGCGGCCAGCCCGTGAGGGAGACGGACGAGGCCGGAGCACCGGCCACCGGGACGACCACCGTCCTCGTGGCCGACGACGACGCCGACTACAGGCTGCTGGTACGGCTGGCCCTGGACGGAGCACCAGGTTTCGCCCCGGTGCTGGAGGCGGCCGACGCCGCTCAGACACTGTCGATGGCGACACGCCACGCACCCGACGTACTCCTCCTCGACATCTTGCTGCCGGGAGCCTTCGAAGTCGCGTCCCGGGCCGCGGTGCCGGCCAGAGCGCCGAAGCTGGTACTGGTGTCGTCGAGCCCACCCGACGAGCTGGCGGCGGTGGCGGCCGCCACCGGGGCGGTGGGGTACCTGGGCAAGGACCTGGCCCCGTCGGAGCTGCCGGCGGCCATCGGTGCCCTCATCCAGCTCGTCGACCAGCTCGAGTCACTGCTGGCCAAGGCCTTCCACCGGCTGCCGGCGGACGCGCGGAGCGCAGCGGAGGCACGTCGCCTGGTGCGGCGCACGCTCGACGGGTGGTGCGACGACGACCAGCTCGACAACATCGCCTTGTGCGTGAGCGAGCTGGTCACCAACGCCATCGTCCACGCCGAGAGCGGGCCGCGGGTCCTCGTGCACGTCAGGCCCACGTTGATCCACGTGGAGATCAGCGACGACTCCGCGGTCCTGCCGGTCGTCCGGGGGGCGGCGCCGGAGGACACCTCGGGCCGGGGGGTCTGGATCCTGGGCGCGCTGGCGGATCGTTGGGGGTCCCGCCGACGCAGCGGCGGGGGCAAGACCGTGTGGTTCGACATCGTCAGGGCCGAGGGCCGGGTGCCACAAGGCGAGCGATGACGGCCGTCCCATCGCCGCTGGGCGGCCTCGCACCAGCTGCCACGGTCGAAGAGTTGCGCATGGCCCGGGCCGCCCTCGACGAGCTCCACGACGAGCGGCGGCGACTGCTCGACCTCCTGGTCCGGCTGCCCGGGCTGCTTGCCGAGCGCGACCGCGACCGGCTCGTGGTGGGTGTCGCCGAGGCATGCCGGGAGCTGGTCGACGCACGGTTCGCCCTGTACGTGCCCGCCGACAGGGGCGCCCAGGCCTGCCTCGTGGGAGTGGGGTGGGAGGACTTCGCCGAGCGGCCTGACATCGGCCAGGCCCCCCTTCTCGCCGGCCCCCGGCTGCACGGGCAGTCCCACCTGGTCGACGACGTCGCCGCCTGGGCACGCGACGAGCGATTGAGCCGGGCCTACGGCACTCTCGCCGATGGCCGGCTGGTACGCAGCTGGATCATCGCCCCCGTCGTGGGCGGCGACCGGGAGCTGGCCGGCATGCTCTACCTCGGCCACCCCCGCCCGCACGCCTTCAGCGCCGAGGACCAGAACCTGGTGACGGGCCTGTCGGAGCATCTCGGCGTGGCCATGGTCAACGGCGCGGTCGCGGCCGAGCGCGACCGAATGGCCTCCGCCCTGGAAGCCACGCTCCTTCCGCCTGTGCTCCCCCGGGTGGACGGGCTCGACCTCGCCGCCCGGTACCGGGCCGCCGGCGACAGCGAGATCGGCGGCGACTTCTACGACGCCTTCGCCCTCGATACCGGGGCCTCGGGCGCCTGGGCCATCGTCCTCGGAGACGTGTCAGGCTCGGGCCCCGATGCGGCTGCCATCACCGGCGTGGCCCGCTACAGCATCCGCGCCATCGCTCCCGACGTGGCCAGCCCGGCCGAGGTGCTCTCTCGGCTGAACGAGGTGCTCGTTCGTCAGGCTGTCGACGACCACTTCGTGACTGCGGTGCTGGCCCACCTGCAGCCGAGAGCCGATTGGGTCGACGTCGAGCTGGCCACTGGCGGCCACCCTCCGGCGCTGGTGCTGCGCGACGACGAGTCGGTCACGGTCCTCGATGCCACCAGCGGCACGCTCCTCGGGCTGCTACCCGAGATCGACCTTCCCACGCTGGAGGTGAGGCTGAACCCGGGCGACGCGCTCGTCTTCTACACCGACGGCGTGACCGAGGCGCGCGACGCGAAGGGTGAACCGTTCGGGCAGGACCGGCTCGTCGCCCGGCTCACGACCTGCGCGGGGCGCAGTGCGGCGGGCATCGCCCGTCGGATCGAGCTGGCCGCCTTGACCCACAGCTCGCAGGCGGTCGACGACATGGCGATCGTCGTGGTCCGGGCCACCGGTCGCCGAGACGGCCCCGGGCAGTAGGGGACGCAACCATCCGCCGCGAGGGCCCGCATGCCCTGTGAACCGCTGTTTTGGCTGCGCCCACCGGGACTCGAACCCTGAACCCGCCCAGGTAGCCGGTGTCGTCCAAGCCCGTGACCTGCGGTTGTGTCCGCTGGATCGTCCTCGTCGAATGCCGTTGTAACCACCCTGTGCCGGGAAGATTCGCGCCAGGATAGTTTCCCGCCAAACCCGTGGATTCCGGGGCGTCGATCGGCTGCGTTGACACCCGTCACATCCGGCTTGTACCGGATTCGGTTGGATAGGGGCCCACTCGTCACCGGTGTCGGCGGTCGACCAACACGGCACGAAGTCACCCATCGGTGGGATGTTCGACCCGGAGGTCGTGCATCGGAAAGTCGTCCAGGTTGTGCGTGAGCAATACTGCGCCATGGGCCCGTGCCGTGCCTGCGACAAGAGCATCGGGCGTATGAATCGTCCGGCCTTGTTTCGCCCACGCCGCCTGGTACTCGCCGGCGCGGCGGGCCGCCTCCCGATCGGTGACCAAGAACCGAAGTCGGTCGAGAAACGCCGTCGCTCGTCGGCGTTCCCGTGGTCGCAGTCCCCGTTCCACCTCGGCCAGGTTCACGCATGTCGTGGCCAGCATGTGTCCGTCGCTCAGGCGTCGGCGCAGACTCGACGCGATCGACGGTGTGTCTCGCAGGTAGCCGATGAGAACGGTCGAGTCGAGGACGTAGACGGTCAGGACGCTTCTTCAGTCCGACGCTGGGCGCGTACCCACTTGTTGATCGAATCCTGGTCCTTGAACTCCGGGTAGTCGTTGCCCTTGAGAATTCCGGCCGTAGATGCCAGTGCCTCCTCGAGCTCGAGCCGTTCCAACTTCTCTCGGGCCGCGTCCTCCAGGAACCGGCTCCGCCCTCGTTCACCGACTCGCGTGTCGATCGCGCCGATGACCTCGTCTGCAAGCACGACATGTGTTCGAGCCACGACGACCTCCCTACTTGTCCCACTGTTAGTCCCACTCTAGCTCCATGGGGCGCTTCGGAGAATCGGCAGTCCACCCGGTGAGGCCGGGCACGAACCGGCTCGGGCACCGGCCACCGCGGGCACGATCGCGCCCTCGCACGGCCACCTGTCCTTTCGGCATCGAGCCGTCGGTGGCGGTGAGTGTCATGGTGCCGTCCTCAACCCGATTCCGTCGGCCTCGCGCGCGGCGTGTCTCTCAGACCCCGGCGATGCGGGATGCGGATTCCGTCTCCCTTCTGTACCTTCGGTCTCATGCACGCGTCCGCGCCAAGAGCTGCCGGCCCGATCCTGGAGGTCCGGTCCGGCTGGCCAGTGGGACCCACGGGTTTCCTGGTTTGGCTCGAGCCTCGATAGCTCGCAATTGCCGTCTCCCCGGATAGGTCCCCAGGTGCCAGGGAAGGAAAGCCGCGATGGCTAGCCGAGCGTGGTCGACAAGGATCGCCGACACCGTTGAGAAGCGACTGCCCGGTCCGATGGCGGCGGTGGTGCGCAGGCTGCGCTCCGAGGACGTCTTCCTTCTGGCCGCTGCCCTTTCCTTCTATGCCTTGGTTTCGGTCGTGCCCTTCGCAGTGCTCGTGCTGTGGTTGGT
>JBPCNP010000091.1:0-9470 GCA_051001215.1 Acidimicrobiales bacterium | reverse complement strand
GCCGTCGACTCGTCGGAGATGAGCTTCAAGATGGCCGGGTCCATCGCCTTTCGCGAGGCCATGGCCAATGCCGGCCCGGTGGTGCTCGAGCCCGTGTCAGCCCTGGCCGTCACCGTTCCCTCGCAGTACCAGGGCGACATCATGGGTGACCTCAACTCCCGCCGGGGCCGCGTCCAGGGCACCGAGGCGGTCGGCAACGGTGAGCAGCTGATCACCGCCCTCGTGCCCACGTCGGAGGTGCTGCGCTACGCCATCGACCTGCGTTCCATCACCGGGGGGCGGGGGCGCTTCTCACTGCACCACGATCACTACGATCTCCTCCCACCCCACCTGGTCGATGGCGTCTCCAGCGCGTCGGCCCGAAAGGACTAGGGCCCGCGCCGTGGCCGCATGTGACGAGTGCGGGCTCGACTACGAAGCCATGCCGGTCGACGAGGCCGTCGTGGCCATTCGCGGGTTCGGGCGGCGCTACCGGGCACCCCTCACCCGGCTCCTCGCCGGCGAGGACGACTCGATACTGCGGGTCCGGCCCGCGCCCGCCACGTGGTCGGCGCTCGAGTACGCAACCCACGTGCGTGATGTGTTCGAGCGCTACGCCGGCTGGGTCGGCGTGATGCTGGCCGAGGAGCGGCCCGCGCTCGAGGGCCTGCCGCCCGACGAGCTGGTGGTCGCCGGCGCCTACAACACACAGTCCCCGACCGTCGTCGTGGAGGAGCTGGCCAACCGGGCCGAGGCCCTCGCCGCCACCTTCGAGTCGGTACCCGACGACGGGTGGCACCGCGTGGGCACTCGCCGGGGCCAGCAGCCCAGCGTCGAGCTCCTGGCTCGCCGCGCCGTGCACGAGGGCAGTCACCACCTCCTCGACATCGGCCGGGGCCTGCGGGCCGTCCGGGCAGGTTCGCCCGCCACCGGGTCGGGCGGCTGATGGGCGGGTGGGTGTGCCCGGTGTGCGGGTTCGACGACGACTCGGTGAAGCCCCTCGACGCCATCAACGCGGTCCGGTCGTTTCCCCGGCGCTACCGCTCGACGCTTGCCGCTCTGAGCCGGGACACTGCCTTCGACACCATCATCCGCCAGCGGCCCGAGCCCGGCACCTGGTCGGCCCTCGAGTACACGGCCCACGCGGCCGACATGATCGATCGGTTCGCTCCCGCCATCCGCCGCATGCAGGTGGAGGACCGGCCCACCCTTCCGTTCTTCGACCCCGAGGCTCGGGTCGACGACGACGGGTTCAACGACCGCACGGTGAGTCGGGTGCTGTCCGACCTGGAGACGGCCTGCGCCGACATGGCCGCCACCCTCGAGACCGTCGAGGCCGAGGACTGGACCAGGACGGGCCAGTTCGACTGGGGCGACCGTGACATCCTCGACGCCGCCCGCAACGCCGTCCACGAAGGGTCCCACCACCTACGGGACGTCGAACGGGTGCTGGCGCAGGTGAGCCGGCGCTAGCAGAAAATTTTCAGGCCGTTCGCATTGCCGGACGGAAATGACCGTGCTAGGTTTCGCGGCGCTGGTGGATTCGGGGGACACCTGGCGGTTTCGTCTACGCACTAGATGCTGACCGTCTATAGGCCGCGAACACCTAGCGGGCTGCAACTGGCACTTGCAGGGCAACACACAAGCAATCGCCCCCCTCCGTACCAATGACTCGGCTGGGGGCCACACGTGAGAGGAACATCACACTTGATGAAACGAAATGGTTCAACACTGAGCATGCGAGGGCGAGCCCTCGGTGTGCTCTCGGCGTCGGCCCTGGCCGTCGGGGGCATGGTCGCCCTGGCCGGACCGGCGTCCGCCGCCGTCCTGAACTGTGGCGACACCGTCACCACGAACACCACGCTCAGCAACGACGTCGGGCCCTGCACCGGTAACGGCCTGATCATCGGGGCCAGCGGCATCACCCTGAACCTCGGTGGTCACACCATCACCGGGTCGAACACCACCAACACGACCAGAAACGAGCAGGTCGGCGTCCTCATCCAGGCAAAGCGCAACGTGGTCGTGCAGAACGGCACCGTCACCGGCTTCGACGCCGGTGTCGCAATCACCAAGGGCAACAAGAACCAGGTCATCAACGTGACCGCACACGACAACATCAACCACTCGAGCCTGGTGAACGCACCGGGTGCCGCCACCAACCACTGCGCCTTCGGCGATGGCATCGTGGTCACCGGTTCGAACAACAACATCATCAAGAACAACACGGCGTTCCACAACGGGCCGTTCGACGGCATCGCCATGGTGGGCAACTCCGACAACAACATCGTGAGCCACAACAACGTGTTCAACAACACGGTGTCCAACGAACTGGCCGGCGTCGCTCCCCCCAACAACAACGGTCCCTGTGGCCCGTTCGGCGCCAACGGCGCCGGCGCAGGTCGGCGTGACCAGGACATCGGCATCCGTGTCGAAGGTCCTGGGGCCGACAACAACCAGGTGCTGGCCAACAACGTCACCGACAACATGCTCGACGGCATCACCATTCACGGCTACGTCTGCTTCGCCGGCACCGGGGGCGTCTCGCCTCCGGGAGCACCCCCGGTCGGACAGCCCAACACCGGCAACCTGATCCAGGCCAACAACGCACGGCGCAACGGGTTCGACCTGGCCACCACCCAGGGTCAACCCCCGCATGTCGTGTCGCCGGGCACCCTCCAGGACGGCATCGCGATCCTGCGCCAAGGGCCGTTCGGGAACGTCACGTGTGCCTCGGACCACAACTCGATCATCGGCAACACGTCGATCGGCAACGCCCGTAACGGCATCTTGGTGCCGCCCACCGGCAATCCGGCGATTGTAGCCGGCAACACCATCAACCAGAACATCGTCAACAGCAACGGCAATGACGGCATCGTCGTCCAGGGTCCGTTCACCCCCAACGGCTTGGCCACGGCCCGTGCCGGTAGCACCAACAACACGCTCATCGGCAACCATGGAACGGGCAACGCCGTCGACGACGGTGTCGACCTCAACCCGAACTGCGACCACAACTTCTGGCAGCAGAACATCTTCGGCACGGTGAACCAGCCGTGCGTCGCCGCCCACTTCGGCACGGGAACGGTCACCGGTCCCATCCCGTAACCCCCGAAGCATGCTGTAAGCCTCAGAGAGCCCGGTCCCGCGATGCGGGGCCGGGCTCTCGTCGTTGGCATCCTCAGTTTCTCCCGATGTGGTCGACGGGGACCTGGCCCAGGCGCCCGGCCTGGTAGTCGTCCATGGCCTGGGCCAGTTCGGCCCTGGTGTTCATCACGAACGGCCCGTACCAGGCCACGGGCTCGCCGATAGGACGACCGCCGAGCACGAGCACGTCGAGGGCGGGGCTGCGGCTGTCCTGGCGGGCGTCGCCGTCCACGGTGATCACGTCACCGGCGCCGAGGACCGCCAACTGGCCGGCAGCCAGGGGGCGGCCTCCGACGCCGACGGTGCCCCGACCGGCCAGGGCGTACACGAGGGCGTTGAAAGGACGGGGCCACGGCAGGCTGAGACTGGCTCCTGGGCTCACGGTGACGTGGGTCATGGCCATCGGGGTACGGGTCACACCGGGACCCGTGGCGCCGGCCAGGTCGCCGGCGATGACCCTCACCAGGGCGCCGGCGTCGTCGGATGCGAGCAGTGTCACCTCGTCGCGCCTGATGTCCTGGTAGCGGGGTGCCGCCCACTTCTCGGTCGCCGGGAGGTTCACCCACAGCTGGACGCCGTGGAACAGGCCACCGCTGGCCACCAGGGCCTCGGGCGGGGCCTCGATGTGGAGGATCCCGGAACCGGCAGTCATCCACTGCGTGTCGCCGTTGGAGATGACCCCTCCCCCGCCGATCGAGTCCTGGTGCGCGAAAGTGCCGTCGATCATGTAGGTGACGGTCTCGAAACCGCGGTGGGGGTGCCAGGCCGTGCCCTTGGGCTCACCGGGGGCGTATTCCACCTCGCCCATCTGGTCCATGTGCACGAAAGGGTCGAGGAGGCCGGCATCGACGCCGGCGAAGGCCCGGTGCACCGGGAAGCCCTCGCCTTCGAACCCCGTCGGCCCCGTGGTCACCGAGACCACCGGCCGGTCCAGGCCTGCGGCGGGGTCGGATCGGGCGATGCGGGGCAGGGCAGTGAGGTCGTCGACGGTAACGGCGGGCATGACGGGCTCCTTCTCGGCCACTCTCCGGGAGAGGCACCGGACACTGGTACAACACCCCCCCATTCCCGGCCCTTCCCGCGGTCGTCGCGCCAGCCCGCTTCACCATCGGCTGACGCCGAGGTGGTCCGACGTTCACCTCGTCACCTCGGGTGGATCGACAGGACCGTCCGCTTCGTCCATCCGGCCGTTGAAGTACCCGGCCGCCTCCGGTCGGACCAGCTCGTAGACGGCGTAGCGCTGGCCTCCGGGGGCGCCGAAGCTGGCGCACGGCCCGTAGGGTATCTCCAGCTCGACGATCGGGGAGACTCCCATGGCCCGCAGGGCGGCGACCGTGACTTGGTAGTCGGCCACCCGGTAGACGAGCACGGGGGTGGTGCCCTGCAGGTGGCCCGAGAGGAGGATGGCGGGGCCCGAACCGGCCACTCTCAGGCAGGCCACCACCGTTCCCATTCCTCGCACCTTCCACTCGAGGGTGGCTCCGAGGGACTCGACGTACCCGGCCGCGGCGGCATCCACATCGAGCGTCGGGACGTACACGAAGTCGAGCGAGAGGAACATCGTGACCGCACAGCCTCAGAGCCGGTGGAAGCCCGCCGGCTCTGGGTGCTCATGCGACTAGGTGACGCTGAAGGTGATCCGCTGGTGAGCGACCAGGGTCGTGCCCTGGAACACCTGGATGTTCTGGGTGTAGGTGCCCTTGCACGTCGGGGCCGGGAAGGTGACCTTGCTCACGAACTTGCCCATGGGAGCGATGTTGGCGGGAATGGACCCGAAGCCCGTACCGGGCGGGCAGTTGGTGGGCCCGAAGACGTTGCCCTTGAAGGTGAAGGACTGGGCCTGGTTGGTGCAGTTCCAGATGGTGACGGTGTTCGTGGTATCGGTGCCCGAGGTGACGGGGTTGGGACTGAACGTGGACTTGACGTGGGCGATCTCGCCGGCCCGGCACGGGCTGGTCGCAGCCACAGCCGGCGCAGCCATGACGAACTCGGTGGCCGCAGGTACCGCCAGGGCGACGAGCAATAGGGAACAGACAGAGAACAGACGACGCATGGTCGACCTCCTGGGTAGATGACAGCCCGCAACATTCCCCGGACGCTCCCGCAGCGTTCCACCGCCAGTCGCCGAGGTACGGCTCGTTCGAGCCTTGTCCGGCCGAGAACGAATGTCAAGACACCCGACGGTTCCGAGGGTTGGGGTCGTCAGGGGACTCGGCCCGGCCCATAGCGGGTCGTGAATGGCTATCCGCCGTTCCGGCACGACCCTCGGCGAAGCCAGCCGTCAGCGAGAACGCGCCGATCGCGCCTACCACCAAGGGGCCGCCTGCATCACCCAGTTCCCGGCCGACCTCAGCCGCGCCCATCGTCGTGGCGGCCCGTCCTTCCGGGGCGTTCCTGGCCAGCTCGGCGAACCCCAAGGGCGTGACCACACCCACGCCGCAGCCCACCAGGACGGCGGCGAAGGTGAGCCCGGCAGCCGCTGGTACGGCGACGGCGAGGACCAGGCCCAACCGCAGGCGGCCAGCCCGAAAGCATGCCGTCCGCTGCCGCCAGCCTGCTGGCATCAAGGCCGCGTCCTGCCCTCGGCTGCACCAGCGCGGCGAAGATGGCCAGGGCCGAGACTGCGCCTCCTGTCACGAGCGGACCGAGGTGGTCGCGGGCGCCCACGAGTGCGTCTGCGGGCGCCACCAGCGTCGTGTCGTCCAAAGCTCGCTTGGCCGCGTGTAGATCGGCCGAAGCGGTGGCCACGCCCAGACGACCGGCAGTCAGGCCCTCGGACCTTGGACCGTCGTGGGAGAGCCGGACGTTGGCGTCGTCGAGTGCGGCAGCCGTCTTGGCCACCTCGTCCTGGGCGGCGCGGTCGTCGATCTTGGCCAGGACCTGGCCGTTGGTCACCTTGTCGCCTGGCCGTGCGGTAGGCCGACGTGCCGAGATGGCTACTATTGTTGTAGTTGAACACTTTATACTATCGTTGTAGTAGAAGTCGAGTCGTCTTCGGCCCCCAGGCCGGTCGAACGGAGGTGGTCGGCAGTGGCAGGGCTCCCGAAACCGGGCGCGAAGCGATCGCAGCGGCGTGATCCGGGCGGTCTCGAAGCCGAGGTTCTCGGCGCACTGTGGGCGTCGGGCTCGCCGATGTCGCCGGGCGAGGTGCAGGAGGCGCTCGACAGCGATCTGGCGTACACCACCGTCATGACGACCCTCACCCGTCTGCACGTAAAGGGCCTCCTGGTCCGGGAGCGGGGCCCTGGCCGGGCCTACCTCTACCGGCCGGTCAGCGAGGAGGCCGGGTACCTGGCCTCCGGCATGCGGGCACTGCTCGAGACAGGACACGACCACAGCGCGGTCTTTTCGCGTTTTGTCGACGAGCTGTCCGCCGCAGACAGCGAGCTGCTCGCCGAGCTGGTCCGCCGTGCGGAGCACCACTGACGTGGGCCACGCCGCCTATGCCACCTTCGCAGTCGACGCCGTCATGGTTGTTGCCGCCCTGGCCGCAGCTCGCTGTCTGCACCCGCGTACCGAGACAAGGCTCTTGGCCGCCACCGCAGTGGTCGTCGCCGGCTCATGGGTGGCGGCGCTCACCGTGTTGGCCGCCGGCCCCGTCGATGGCCTCCTCGTCGCTGTCGACCTCGAACGGTGGCCGGGATCACTGGGCATTCGGTCGCCAATACCCGACAGCATCGAGGGTTTGGCGCTTGCGGCCCTCGCGCTCACCGCCACGAGCGTGATCCTGGCTAGTCGCCGCCAAGCTGGGCCGCCCGCCAACGGCGGGAGCTGAGGCGCGGCTGCGCCGACACGGAACTGATGGTGGTCGACTCACCGACGCCGATGGCCTTCGCCCTTCCCGGACGCCCAGCCCGCATCGTCGTGAGTACGACCATGTTGCGCTCCCTTGATGCCAGCGACCGACGCGTCCTTCTGGCCCACGAACGCGCCCATCTCCGCCTGCACCACCACCTCTACCAGGCCGCAGTAGACCTTGGTGCCGCCCTCAGCCCCGTCCTCATCCCTTTGCGTGCCAGGGTCCGCTTCAGCATGGAACGGCGGGCCGACGAAGATTCCGCCGATGAGCTCGGCGGACGTCGTCCCATCGCCCGTGCCCTCGTCCGGGCCGGGCGCGCCACCGCCGCCCAGCCGACCCCGTCCCTCGCGTTCGGGGCCACCGGGGTTCCCGCCCGCGTCGCAGCCTTGCTGGCGAGCCAGCCGACCAACGCCCGCTGGCCCTGCTCTGGCCCGCCACGCTGGGAGCGGGCGCCATCGTCCTCGTGGCCGAAGCCATCCGCGACCTCGAGCGCCTCTTCGAGCTCGCCATCCGCCTCAGCCACTGACGAGCGACCTTCGGGGGATGGATCGTGGCGCTGGCGGCGGCCCCAGGGCATCGGCGACACGAGATGGGTGGACTCGTGGCGCCCGGCGGCCCGGACCTGGGCGAAGGCCTGGTCACAGAGCGGCTCGAGGTTGACCGGGATGAGAGCCCGAACTTGCATCTCCGCCGGCTGCGACCCGCTGGGAGCTAGAGGATCTCCCGGTCCCGCACGACCGTGCCGCGACCTCCGAACGCGCCCCAGCTGCTCCAGAAACGCCAGCGACAACACCATGCCCAGTGCGCCACAGATCATGAGGATGACGCCGACGGTGTGCAGGTCGATGCCGCTCGGGCTGGTCACATGGACCGCCCAGGTGAGAATTGCGCCGACAGCGAGCAGGAACACGCTTACTCCGATTCCCATGGTCTCGGTTCCTCCGTCGGGTCCGGCGACGCGGGCTCCGCGTGCCGGACGGTTTGTCTACCCCTGGTGAACGCCGGCGGCCGGTGCGGCGCGCCGTGGGCGTTGGAGCGGCTCTACCGGGACTTGGCTCCAGCGGTGGCCGGATACCTGCGCGTCCAGGGCTCGGCCGAGGCTGATGACCTGACCAGCGACGTTTTCGTCAAGGTGTTCCGAGGAGTGGCAGGGTTCTCCGGCAGCGAGGATCAGTGCCGATCGTGGGTGTTCACGATTGCCCACCATCGTCTGATGGACGAGCGACGCCAGCGGTCCCGGCGACCGGTCGTCGACCACGCCGACGTCACCGAGCTGCCGTGCCCGTTTGCCCAGGACGTGGAGGCCGAGACCCTGCGTCGCCTCAGCCAGCAACGGGTGCGGCGGCTCTGTGACCGCCTGGCGCCCGACCAGCGCGACGTGGTGCTGCTACGCATGGTGGCCGACCTGAGCCTGGAACAGACCGCGGACGCGCTGGGCAAGTCGGTGGGCGCGGGACAGCACCACGGTCAGAGCGGCCAGGACCACGGCGGCTCGGGACAGCACGGGCGGTAGTCCCGGGCCAGGTCGTTCCCTCCCCGTCACTCCGAGGGGTACAGCTCCCTCGGAGTGACCTGGGGATGGGGTCGGACCATCACCAGGACCAACCCGATGAGGATGAAGAACGCCAGCACTGCGGCAACCACCGACTAGGGGGCCGAGGCGATGGCCGTGGCGAGAACCACCGGGAGCGGGGTGCGGAGGGTGAGCCCACCGCACTGCGCGACCATCTCGTGGGCTCCGACGCTCAGGAACGGGATACGAGCACGGCCGCTGAACGCACCCGTTCCATCGGCAACGGTGGTGCCCGCCGGCTGGCCCTCGATGATGAACTGGACCGCGGCGCCCGCTTGGCAGCCCGAACCGCTGACCACCATGTCGCCGCCCGCTACTCCGGACGGGCTGCTGAGCCGCAGGGTCGGAGGATTCGCCGGGGCGGCCACCGAGTTGGACGCCTGACCGGTCGTTGACGGGACTGCGGTCGTCGTGGTGGTGGGCTCATTGGCCGCAGGGCTGCTGCCGGCCGCCGACGCTGCCTCAGTCTTGGTACCGGGTGCGCGTGCCGGCGCAGGTGCAGGCGTCGGTGCAGGTGCGGGTGCGGGCGCAGGTGCAGGTGCAGGTGCTGGGGGTGCGGGCGGCGCCGGGCGGACGACGGGCCGGGTGGGCGGGGCGGGGGGAGTGAGGGGCGGCGGGGTGGAGGTCGGCCTGGGAGCGGTGGGCCTGACCCCGGTCCCGGTCCCTGCCAACCGCACGATCAGCGGGCCCAGCGGCGTTGTCCGGGATCACCACCGCGGCGGCAAACCCCCCCGACGAGATGGATGGCAGGTTTCCGGGTTTGCGACTGAAAGGATCCTACGCGGCGCCTCCGCGTGGCGGGTCCAGATCCGACCTGCCTCAGTCGTACTTCGACCAGTCCTCGGGGCTGTCGGACGTGAACGCTGTGCAATGACCGCAGCTAGGCATGACCACCACAAGCGGCGTGCGGAGGGATTGTCCCTGTAACCCAAGCCCCCTTCCCAACGGGTTCGCGTGTAGCGGAAGTGGGGGCCG
>JBPCNP010000090.1:0-9463 GCA_051001215.1 Acidimicrobiales bacterium | reverse complement strand
CTCAGGTGGTCAACCTGCTGGCGAACCTCCAGAAGGAGTTCAACCTCTCCTACGTCTTCGTCGCCCACGACCTGTCGGTGGTGCGCCACATCTCCGACCGGGTGGCGGTGATGTACCTCGGCAAGATCGTGGAGATCGGCCGTCGTGACGACATCTACGACCACCCGTCCCACCCCTACACCCAGGCGCTGCTGTCGGCCGTGCCGGTGCCCGACCCTGTCGTCGAGCGCATGCGCAAGCGCATCGTGCTGGCCGGTGACCTGCCCAGCCCCGCCGACCCGCCGTCGGGATGCCGCTTCCGCACCCGGTGCTGGAAGGTCCAGGACGTCTGCGCCGAGGAGGAGCCCGCCCTCGTCGACCGGGGCCAGGGCCATCCCGCCGCCTGCCACTTCGCCGAGGAGCTGCAGGTCGTCCCTTGAGGCCGGCGCGGTGAGGCCCAGCCCCATGCGCAACTTCGATCCGCGCCGGGTCGCAGCGCTGGAGTGCCGGGCGTGGGTCGCCTACTACCGGCGCGCATGGCCCGCCGTGCTGCTGGCTGCGGTCGGCCTGGTCCGGCCGACTTCGCCTGGTGGAAGGCGGGCCCTGCTGGTGCGCTCCTACGCCACGCTGTTGTCCGTGGTGCACCGGCAGTCCTCGTAACCTGAGCGCGTGCCCGTGCGCTTCGTGATCCTCGGAGGGGGCCCCGCCGGCAACCAGGCGGCCACCACCGCAGCCCGCCTCGGTGCCAAGGTGACCGTGGTCGAGCGCGACGTGGTGGGCGGCGGCGCCCATCTGTGGGACTGCATCCCGTCCAAGGCCATGATCGCCACCGGTGGGGCCATGGCTTTCGTCGAGCGGTCGGAGGGGATGGGCCTCGTCGCACTCGAAGCCGACCTCGACGCCGACGCCCTGAAGCGCCGGATCCTCGCCATCGAGGACCGCCTCCGCACGTCGGTTGAGACCCTGCTGGCCGACCAGGGGGTGCGGGTGCTGAGGGGCACTGGCCGCCTCACCGGGCCCCACTCGGTCGCGGTGGAGACGGCCGACGGCGGCGAGGAGCTGGAGGCCGACGCCATCCTGGTGGCCACCGGCAGTCGGCCCCGCATCCCCGACTGGTGCCACCCCGACGGCGACCGCATCCTGACCACCCGCCAGGCCTATCCCCCCCCGGTCATGCCCGAACACCTGGTCGTGGTGGGGTCTGGCGTCACAGGGGTCGAGTTCGTGCACATGTTCGCCTCCTTCGGGGCTCAGGTGACCCTCGTCGTCAGCCGCCAGCAGGTCCTGCCCAAGAAGGACCCCGAGGTGGCCGCCGCTCTGGAGGACGAGTTCCTGCGCCGGGGCGTCCGGCTCCTCATCGGCGCCCGGGCCATCGGCATCGACCGGGAGGAACAGGGGATCGCGGTGCGCTGCGACGACGGCCGGCTGGCGAGGGGCAGCCACGCCCTGCTCGCCATCGGGTCGGTGCCCAACTCCGACGGCCTGGGCCTGCTGGAGGCAGGGGTGGATGTCGACGAATGGGGATACGTGCCGATCAACCAGCACTGCCAATCGAACCTGCCCCACGTGTACGCGGCGGGCGACGTCTCCGGCAAGCTGCCGCTCTCGTCGGTGGCGGCCATGCAGGGGCGCAAGATCGGCGAGCACGTGATGGGCATGCAGGCCAGGGAGCACCGCCACCTCGACTACGACAAGGCGCCGCAGGCCGTGTTCACCGAGCCCGAGATCGCCGAGGTCGGGGTGGCCGAGGCCGAGGCCTTCGCCAGCGGCCGCAAGATCCGCGTGACCAAAGTGCCCTTCTCGGCCAACGCCAAGGCCCTCATCAACGACGACACCCGGGGCTTCGTGAAGATCCTCTCCGACCCGGCCACCGGCGTGGTGCTCGGAGGCTGCATCGTCGGCCGCCACGCCGCCGAGCTCATCTCGGTCGTGGCCCTGGCCGTCAACGCCCATCTGAAGGTCAGCGACATCGTGGACAGCCTGTTGGCCCACCCCACCCTGGCCGAGGCACTGGCCGAAGCCGCTGAGTAGGCTCCGGCAGAACAAAGCGGCGGTCCTCACCGCGGCCGGCGCACTGGCGTGCCTCGTGCTGGAGCTGCGGTTCAACCACATGGGCGGGATCCTCGAGGGCCGGTACCCGATGCTCGTCGTGCTCGGGGTCTGGTGGGTTGCCTTCGCCTTCGCCGCCCGGGCAGTGCTGCGCCTTCCCCGGCGGGTGGCAGTGGTGACGATCCTGGCGGGGGCATTCGTGTTCTACCTGGCCGCCCTGACGGCCAATCCCCAGATCTCCGACGACGTCTACCGCTACTCGTGGGACGGCACCGTCCAGGCCCACGGGATCGACCCCTACCGCTACCCCCCCAACGACGCCCGGGTGGCCCAGCTCCGCAGTCCGTGGTTGTGGCCCAGTCCCAAGACCTGCGCGTCGTGGGACAAGGACCCCGGCTGCACGCGGATCAACCGGGAGATGGAACGGACGATCTACCCGCCGGTGGCCGAGGCGTGGTTCCGCGTCCTGCACACGGTCGTGCCCATCGCCACGAGGCACAAGGGCTTCCAGGTGGTGCACGGCCTGATGGGCCTGGGCGTGACCGCGCTGTTGATGGGGGCGCTCCAGCGGTTGGGTCGCAACCCCGCCCATGCCGTGTTGTGGGCGTGGTCGCCGCTGGCCGTGGTGGAGACGGCGATGGACGCGCATGTCGACGTGCTGGCGGTGGTGGCCGTGGTCCTCGCCCTGTGGGCCTTCGAGCGAAGACGGCCCATCACCGGGGGCCTGCTCCTCGGCGTCGGCATCGCCGTCAAGCTCATCCCCGGCGTGCTCCTACCGGCCGGCCTGCGCCACAAGCCGGTACGGGTCGTGGCCGCGGCCGTGGCCGTGGTCGGGCTCAGCTACGTACCCCACGTGCTGGCCGTCGGGCCGACCGTGCTGGGGTACCTCCCCGGCTACCTGAAGGAGGAGAAGTACTCGGAGGGCAGCCGGTTCCTGCTCCTCCGTCTGCTGGACCTGCACGGCACCGCCGCCGAGGTCGTGGCTATGACCATGCTGGTCGTCGCCGTCGCCGTGATCACCCTGGCGCCGCTGCCCTGGTGGCCAGGTCGGCGCCATGGTCCGGACGCCGACCGGGAACCGCCGTCGCCGATCACCCGGGCCCGGTGGCTGCTCGTCGCCGTCTTCCTCATCGTGACACCCGTGCAGCCCTGGTACGCCGAGTTGGTCGTGGCCGTGGCCGCCCTCGACGGGAGATGGGAGCTGCTGGCCGTGGCCGCCGCGCCCTACCCGCTGTACTTCGGCACCATCCTCGACAAGGCCAAGCCCGACTTCGGGACCATCTCCTACGGCATCGCCGCCCTCGTGGTGCTGGGCGCTGCGGCCTGGCGACGATCTCGCCGGGCAACGCCGTCACCGGTGGCGGCCGCGCCGCTCGCGGTAGGGGCGCCCAGCCCGCACCCGGACGAGTGACGGGCGGCCACCCGGAGGTGGCCGCCCGTTGTCACTCGTGCTCGGACCGTGGGCTCTTGGATCGAGCCCCCGGTGCAGGGTCCTACTTGGGGGCGGGAGTGCCCTTGGCCGTCACGTGGACGACACCGAGCACGATGCCCTGCTTGAAGATGGAGACACCGAAGTACTTGTTGAGGGCGTCGGCGCCGACCTGGGACAGCTTGGCGATCGCGCCGTCGATCTTGGTGTTGCCCTGGGCGTCGGTCGAGACCTTGAGGGCCGACCCGTCGAGATCGAGGATCGGAGCGGCTGCGCCACCGTTGACCGTGGCCGTGAGGGTGGAGTCGCCCGGGTTCACCACGAAGTCGGTGAGGTCGAGGGACTTGCCTCCGGCGGTGAACTTCAGACCACCGTCGTGGCTGAAGGCGCCGCGGAGGAAGTTGGGCTCGCTGGTGGGGAAGACGGACACGAAGCCCTGGGTGATCGGGAAGGTGGCGTTGGTGTCGGCACCACTGGCGGCGACGGTGGCCGGGGCGATGGGCGACGGGGTCACCTTGTTGTCGGTGAGCACCTTGAGCGTGCCTGGGTCGAGGGTGACGCTCGTGTTCACGCCCGACAGGTTCAGGAACTGCGACGTCGGCGTGCCCTTTGGCCCGGCCTTGCCGGTAGCGACGATGTGGACGACGCCGAGGGTGATGCCCTTGGAGAAGATGGTGACACCGAAGTACTTGTTGAGGGCGTCGGCGCCGACCTGGGACAGCTTGGCCACGACGCCGTCGAGCTTGGTGTTGCCCTGGGCGTCAGTAGAGATCTTCAGGTTGCTCCCGTCGAGGTCCAGGATCGGAGCAGCCGCACCACCGGCGACGGTGGCAGTGAGGGTGGCGTCGCCCGGGTTGACCATGAAGTCGGTGAGGTCGAGGGACTTGCCCCCGGCGGTGAACTTCAGGCCCCCGGTGTGGGTGAGAAGACCTCGCACATAGTCGGGCGTGGTCGTGGGGTAGACCGACACGTAGCCCTGGCTGATCGGGAAGCTGGCGGTGGTCACGCCGCCATTGGCAGCGACCGTGGCCGGAGCGATGGGGGTGGGAGTGACCTTGTTGTCAGTGAGGACCTTGAGCGTGCCGGCGTCGAGGTCGACGCTGGTGCTCACGCCCTTGAGGGTCAGGAACTCGGCGGCCATCGACGAGGCGGCGGCGGCGGCGGCGCCACCGGTCTTCGACGTGATGTCGGTCCCCGACGAGCTCTTCGAGGAGCTGCCGCATGCGGCCAACGTCAGCGCCGATGCAGCTACGACGGCCAGGGCCACCTTGGGGCGGGCCAGCCTGCGAAATGTACTCATACGGAATTCTCCTTGTGCGTTCTGATCAGAGCGGTCTTTCGTCACGTCACCTGCTTTCGGCACTGACTGCCCCGGTGGATGACGACGGGGTACCGACGCGGGCTGCTCGGGGCGTTGATCGCTACGCTGCACCCATGGCCGGTTCGCCTGATGTCATCGCCTTCGACGTGATCGAGACCCTTTTCTCGTTGGCTTCGCTCCAACCGGCGGTGACCAACGCCGGGGGGACGCCGTCGACGCTGGAGCTGTGGTTCCGTCACGTGCTGGGCGACGGGTTCGCTCTCACCGCGGCCGGCGACTACCGGTCGTTTGCCGACGTGGCCGAGGCGAGCCTCCGCGCCGTCCTGCCAGACGCCCACGAGCGTGACCTCGAAGCGGTGCTGGCCGGGCTCATCGAGCTCGACGCCCACCCCGACAGCGCTCCGGCCATGGGTCGTGCCGTCGAGGGTGCCCGGGTCATCGTCGTCACCAATGGCAGCGCTCGCAGTGCCCGCGCCCTGCTGGAGCGCGACGGCCTCGACGCCTTCGTCGACACGGTGGTGTCGGTGACCGACGCCAAGGCGTGGAAACCGGCAGCAGCGCCGTACCTGCACGCGGCATCGGTGGTCGAAGTACCTCCCGATCGACTGGCGATGGCCACAGTGCACCCGTGGGACGTGCACGGCGCCCACCAGGCCGGGCTCACGACCGGCTGGTGCAATCGCGACGGCCGGCGGTACCCCACCACCTTCGAGGGTGCCGACGTGCAGGGCCCGGAGTTGGTCAGTGTGGTCGAGGGACTGTTTGCGTTGGGCGAGACGAGCTGACGCCTGCTCGGGCGCGGAATCGCCTCGATCCCCGCGTGCTCGCGGCCATCGCCCTGGGGGGCGCTCTCGGTGCCCCCGCTCGCTACGGGGTCGCCCAGCTCATCCACGTCGCCCCCGGCACCTTCCCCTGGGCCACCTTCTGGACCAACATCACCGGCAGCTTCGCCCTGGGGGCTGTGCTGGCGCTGCTCACCGAGCGCTTTCCCCCGAGAAGCTACCTGCGCCCCTTCGTGGCCATTGGGTTCCTCGGTGCCTACACCACGTACTCCACGTTCGCGGTGGAGACCGTCCTGCTGGTCAAGGACGGTCACCCGGCCATTGCCATGGCCTACGCCGGTGGCAGCCTGGTGGCCGGGTTCGCGGCGGTGTGGGTCGGCCTCGTCGTAGCACGAGCCGTCCCGCTACCGGGAGCGGCCACCCCGTGAGCCCGCTGGCCTGGGTCGCCTTCGTGGCCGCCGGTGCTCTCGGCGCCCCCATCCGCTACCTCGTCGACGGGTACGTCGGCGACCACACCGAGGGGGCGTTCCCCTGGGGCACGTTCGTGGTCAACGTGACCGGCTCGTTGCTGCTCGGCGTCCTCACCGGGCTCGCCCTCTACCACGCCTTCCCGAAGACGCCGAAGGTCGTCCTCGGAACCGGGTTCTGCGGGGCCTACACGACCTTTTCCACCTTCACCTTCGAGACCGTCAGCCTGCTCGAAGAGGGCGCCGTGAACGAGGCGTTGCTGAACGCCGCCGGAACGACCGTGACCTGCGCCCTGGCCGCCGCCCTCGGCCTCGCCCTGGCCTCGGTGTGACCGGCCGAACCGGGAACCGAGGAGCTGTGGGCCGTCGATGAAGTGTCGCATCGGTGCTCGGTGGGGGCGGCTTGCGATGAGTTCCGCCGAGGTGCAGAGTCAGACCCGGCATGCAAATCATCCTCAGTGACTTCATCAGCCTCGACGGCGTCGTGCAGGCTCCTGGCGGCCAGGAGGAGGACACCGACGGCGGCTTCGGGCACGGTGGCTGGTCGATGCCGTTCTTCGATCCGGATGTGATGGGCGCCGTGATCGGCGAGGTGATGGCCCGGACGGAGGCGTTGCTGTTCGGGCGGCGGACCTGGGAAGGGATGGCGGCGGCCTGGCCGGACCGCGCCGGCGACCCCTACGCCGACCAGATGAACGCCATCCCCAAGTACGTCGTGTCCCGGACGCTGACCGCCGAGGAGGCGTCGGCCCGGTGGAGCAACACGACGCTGCTGGGCGGTGAGGACGCCATCGACGCCATCCGCCTGCTCAGGGACCGCGAAGGCGACGACGGCATCCAGGCGTGGGGCAGTGCGTCGCTCGCAGACCAGCTCGTCGAGAACGATCTGGTGGACGAGTACTGCCTGATGATCGAGCCCATCCTGCTCGGTGGCGGCAAGACGATCTTTCCGACCGACGGGCGGGCCCGGCCGCTCGAACTGGTATCGGTGAAGCAGGCCACGACCGGCGTGCTCATCTGCTCCTACCGCCCCGTGGCGAGCTGAGCCGCGAGCTGGTTCCCGGCCGCCGGTGGCGGCAAATCGTGCCAGACGTGGCGACACCGCTGATCCCGGCCCCCGTGCGGTCGAACGCCGCTCGTGGCCGATGCCTGGCTACCGCCCGATGGCCCGGCGGCCGAGGAAGGTCACCCGTTCGATCACGACCCGGCCCACCTCTCCACCGGACTTCACGGCCACGCGGGCCTGGAGGAGCCGCCGTTCGGTCAAGGTGGCCACCCCTTGCCTGAACTCGTCACCGGGAAGCTGCCCCAACGTCCGCCGCACGACGTCGGTGAGCTGACCGCCGCTCTCGGCCACCTCGGCCACCTCGGCGTCATTGACGGCCTCGAGGATCCGGCGTTCCGACGGTGACAGCGTTGCACCCATGGTGGGCTGAACTGTAGGAAACCGCCGGGGCCGAGACGTGGACCTGCCTCAGAGCGTGCGCTGGTACAGGCGCCACGTCTTGCCCCGATGGCCACCGAGGCCGGCCAGGGCCTTGTTCATGGGCGTGTTGGTGGACAGGATCCACGACGCCTCGCCGCTCTGCATCAGCGGATGAGCCAGGGTGCGCTCGGCCAGGGCCTGGTAGAGCATGGGACCGACGGCCCGGCTGGCCACGTCGGGCCGCACCCCCAGGGCCAGCACCCTCACTCGGCGGGCGTGGCGCACGCCCCACAGGAGGTGGGCCCAACCGAGGGGCAGCAGCCGTCCGGAGCGCACGTGGGCGCGCAGGGCCTCGTTGGTGTCGGGCAGGGCCAGGGCAACGGCGACCTGCTCCCCGGCGGCGTTCTCGACGAACAGGCCGAGGGTGGGGTCGATGATCTGCTTGAGGTCCTTGGCCAGGTGACGGACCTCGGCCTCGGTCATGGGGGCGAAACCCCAGTTGTGGGCCCAGGCCTGGTTGTACACCTCGAAGAACCGGCCCACCTCGGCGTCGAAGTCCTTCATGCGCATCTCCCGGATGTGCAGGTCGTCGCGCAGGCGCAGGCGTTCCAGGCCGTGCTTCTGGCGGTCGGACAAGCCGATCTCGTGGCGCTCGGCTTCCCACGACCACAGGTCCATGGCCGGCTCCCACCCGGCGCCGAGCCAGAGGGGCTCGTAGTAGGCCGGGTTCTGGGGAGTGAGGACCAGGGGCACGCTGTCGAAGCTGTCGACCTGGAGGCCGCACTCGTCGTTGGTGGTGAACGAGGCCGGCCCGGTGGCCACCGTCGCCCCGTGCTCCCGGGACCATGACCACGCCGCCTCGAACAGGGCGGCCGTCGCCTCGGGGTCGTCGAAGGCCTCGAAGAACCCGACCCACGCCCACGACAGACCGTGGAACTCGTCGAACGTCCGGTCGACGCACGCGCCCACCCGGCCCACCGGTGCGCCATCGCGATAGGCCATCCATGTGCACCACGTCTGGTGCGCGGCCGCCGGGTGCTTGGGCGACAGCCGATCGTGCACGGCCAGGCGCAGCGGGGGCACCCACCCGGGGTTGTCGCCGAAGAGCCGGAAGGGGAGGTCGACGAAGCGGTAACGGTCCATGCGACTGCGCACCTGGCGTATGTCGACGGCCATCGGGGCGAGGTTAGTGGCGTGGCCATCCCGGGCGGGCGAACACGGCCGCAGCCGGACGGCCGCGCCCGACGGCCACCTGCCGAAGGGCCCTGCGCCCTACCATGCCGGCGATGACGAGCGAACCGACGGGCCCGGCCCCGCTCAGCGTGCTGATCGTGTCGGCCAGCATGGGCGCGGGCCACGACGGGGCCGCCCGCGAGCTGTCCCGTCGGCTCCGGGCCGGCGGTCACCGGGTGACGGTGGTCGACTATCTGGCCGCCGTCCCCCTGCGCCTCGGCCCGGTGGTGCGCTCCTCCTACAAGTGGCAGCTGCGCCTGGCTCCCTCGACGTACGAGGCGAGCTACCAGACGTGGGTGGACAAGCCGTCGCAGGCCGGACCTCTGGCGACGGCGCTGAGCGCGGTCACCGGCCCGGCCTTGCGGCGCTGGGTCACCCAGGCCCGACCCGACGTGATCGTGTCGACCTACCCGCTGTGCTCGCTCGTGCTCGGGCGTGATCGCCTGCGGGGACGCCTGGCCATGCCGGTCGCCACCTTCATCACCGACTTCGCCGTCCACCCGCTGTGGACCCATCCCGGCGTCGACCTGCATCTCACCGTTCACCCCCAAGCGGCAGCCGATGCGCAGCGCCTCTCCGGTAGGGCCGGCGCCGCTCCTGGTCCGCTCGTCCCCAAACGCTTCATGGGTGTCGAGGTCGACGGACCCGGTGCGCCCGCTGGGCCCGGTGCACCCGGTGAGCCCGAGGTCAGTGGCGGCCGAGGACCACAGCGGGGACCGGGACCTAGGATTGTCTAGAGCGGCGGCGAAAAGGGGGGGGGGTGGTTTGTTGTCTAGT
>JBPCNP010000089.1:0-5338 GCA_051001215.1 Acidimicrobiales bacterium | reverse complement strand
TCCTGCATGCTCGTCGCCAACAGAAACAGCTGATTCCGGTCCCCACCCACATAATGACGTGCCATAGACAATTATGCCATATGGCGCGCTCTCATGCACGGATAGGCGCTATTTTGCGACAGCCTGCTTGGTCCGTCAAAACGCGACCAGAACCGATGGGCGGCCCTCTCACCGGAAACGCTCCACCCGGACGCGGACGGTACGGTCGATGTCGGCGAACGCGAGCGGGCCGGCAGTGGCGGGCAGGAGCACCGAGGGGTTGTGGGCCCGCACCCGCAGGACCACCACGTCGGCGTCGACCGACCAGTCGAAGCTCACCTGGGGTGAATAGCGACCGAGGGCCTGACGGGCACCGGCCTCGGCCGAGGAGACGACGGCCGGGTCGCCCTGCGCCGCCGCCACTCGCCTGGCCGCGTCGTAGGACACCGACGTCACCACCGACGTGGCGTACAGGTTGAACAGGATCTGGACGGCCACGAACAGTAGGGCCAGGAAGACCACGAAGCCGAACCAGGTCGACAGCGGACCGCTCCCGCGTTCGTCGCCGGGCGCGGCCCGCCGCCTCCGACCGACCCGGCCCGGGTCGCCCTCAGCCGCTGATCTTGGTGATCTGGCTGTCGGTCTGGCTGGACGCATGTCCCCAGATCTGCTGAAAACCCACCCACATGAGGGCACCGAGGGCGGCCATGATCAGCACGGCGATGGCCGTCGAGATCACGCCCTCGCCGGTCTCGTCCTTGATGAGCCGGACGCCGAGGGCCTTGAGCCACACGTGGGCTCGCAGCAGTTGCTCGTTCATGTCGTTGTGCCCTTTCTCTTGGTCAGCTCTGTTGGTCAGCTCTGGTGGTCATCTCTGTTGGTCAGGATCCGGAGAACAGGTCGAGGGCGGCCATGAAGGGGATGGCCAGGAACAACACGCCGGGCAGCAGGGCGGCAACCGTCACCGGCACCCACACCTGCTGGCCTCGGCGCTCGGCCGTCTCCACCAGCTCGCGCTGGACGTCGCGACGGATGGACCTGGCCTCCTCCGAGATCAGCCGGCCCAGGTCGCTCGCCTCGCGATTGAGGGCCAGAACGGGGATGAGGCGGTCGAGCGCCTCCACGTCGGCCAGCGTCGCCCACTCCCGGAGGGCCTCGATCTCGGAGAGGCCCTGGCGGATACGGCCACAGACCCGGCCCAGGTCGCGTGCCGCGTAGCCACGGCCGCGTGCCGCCAACCGGTTCAGGGCCGCCCCCAGGGAGAAGCCGGCGGACAGCAACATGGCCAGTTGCTCGGACAGGACCGGCAGCTCGAGGAACAGCCGGCGCTTCCACGCCTCGGACGCTTTGGCCACGTGTTGCTCGGCGACGAGGAAAGCCAGGGCAGTGCCACCAAAGATGAGCAGGAGGGCGAGGAACGTCGGCGGCCGCAGGCCGACGGCGAGCACTGAGCCGGCGCCGAACGCGGCAGCGGTCCAACCCAGTTGACGCACCCGGAAACCGGTGCTGTCGAGGGGCGAGTGGATTCGCTCGAGGCGGGTGGACAGGTCCTCGCTGACACCGAGAGCCCGGGCCACCCGTCCGCCCGCCACCCGGCACAGCGGGCGCACCACCTCGCGGAACGATTCGACCGAAGGCAGCAGGCCGTGACTGCGAGGAGTCATGCCCCCGGGCCCGTACGGACGCAGGCGCTCGACCAATGACGGTCGCGCGAACCACCGCAGCTGGGAGGCGACGAGCACGGCCCCGACCCACAAGACCAGCCCCGAAGCGACTGCCAGCCTCACTCGACGAACACCCGCTCTTCTTCGGGCAGGGCCATGATGCGCCCCGACCACACCCAGCAGGCGATGACCATGGCCAGAGCCAAGACGACGCCAACCTGCCCGCCGGGCGATTCGTAGGCCCGACGTCCGTCGCCGATGGACAAGCCGGTGAGGGCCATGCCGAAGGGCACGAACAGCACGAAGCGGCGGGCGAAACGGACACCGGCCTGCCTGGCCTCGGCGTCCTTGCGGCCCTGGAGATGGGCGATGCGGTCCTCGACGAGGGCGCCCAGGCGCCGGTCGAGATCGGTACCGCCCACCTCGTGGGCGACGAGCAGCGTCTCGACGGTGGCGTCGACGGTGGCGTCGGCCAGGCGGCCCTTGAGCACGGCAACGGTGCGGGCGAAGTCGGTGGAGATGAGCCATTCGCGGTGGGCGGCGGCGAAGGCAGGAGCCATCTCCGGTGGGGCCCCGGCCCCGACCTCGAAGAGGGCCTGGGGGACGGACCGGCCCAGCGAGCCACTGAGCAGGGCGATCTCCTCGATCATGCGGGGCCAGACCTCGCTGGCCCGACGCCGGGCCCGCTGCCGGCGGGCCCGGTACGACGCCACCGGGTAGCTCGCGGCGAAGCCGCCGACGACGAAGGCTGGGATCACACTGCCGAACAGGGCGAAGGCCAGCCCCGAGCCACCGACGAACAGCACCCCCATGACGGCGACGAACTCGGCCACCCGGATGTCGGCGAGCCCGGCCTGGGTCAACCACTGCTGGGTGCGACGGGCCAGGGCCGGTCCCGCCTTGGCCACGTCGGGGCTGGGGCCGAGGCCGTGCCATCCGAGGACGGCGGCGGTGTAGAGCAGGTAGACGCCGTAGCCGCCCACGATGGCGATGAGCAGGCCCGTCACGGCGCGACCTGCCTCGCGCCGCCTCGCCGCGCCGATGTGTCGGTCGTCATGCCGGCGACACCGTTCGGACGGCGCGTCGTCGAGACGGTGTCGGCCTCGGCGCGGTGGCGTCGTCGGCGCGGGCGTCGAGCAGGGAGCGGACGTCGTAGCCGGCCTCCTCCAGGAACCGGCTGGCCCGCACCGGGATGTTTCCCGTCCAGGCGAGGGGTTCGTCCCACCGGGGGCGGCGGAACAACTCGGTGACGGTGAACTGGGTGCCATCGGGCCCGGTCTGGAGCTCCTCGACTGCGGCCACCTCGCTCACCCGGACCTTGCCGGCGACCCGCGTGCAGTGCACGACCACATCGATGGCCTCGCTCACCAGTGCGCTCAACGCCGAGAGCGACAGCTCGTTGGGCGTGTCGGCCAGTTGGCAGATGAACCGCAACCTGGTGAGCGCCTGGCGGGCCGAACCGGCGTGGATGGTGGTGAAGCCCTTCACGCCCGACGAAAGGGTGAGCAAGAGGGGAAGCGCCTCCCGATCGCGCACCTCGCCGACGACGGCTATGTCGGGAGCCATGCGCAAGAAGCCGGTCACCAGGCGGCGCAGGTCGACCTCCTTGCGATCCTGACGGGCAGGCCGGGTCTGCATGGAAGCCACGTTGGGCAGGGGGAGGTCGGCTTCGAACACCTCCTCGGCGATGACCACCCGCAGGCTCGGATCGAGCTCGGCCGCGCAGCAGGAGAGCATCGTGGTCTTCCCCGACCCCGGCGCCCCGGCGAAGATCATCGACAACCGGGCCCGGACACAGGCCCGGAGAAACTCGGCCACGCGAGCATCGAACATGTCGCGCTCGACCAGCTCGGCCAGCGACCGGTAGGCCACCCCGGTGAACTTGCGGATGTTGACCAGCACGTGGCCGTCGCGACCGACGTCGCCGTGCACGATGTGCAGACGGGCGCCGGTGTCGAGCTGGGCGTCCTGCAGGCCCTCGGCCGGGTCGAGCTTGCGGTGCGAGGCGGCGGCGTCGTCGAGGATCTTGGTCAGGGTGCGCACGACGTGTTCGTCGTCGTTGAAGACCTCGTCGTGGTAGCTGCTCGGTCCCCGATGGCGCTTCACGAAGATGGCGTCGGGACTGTTCACCATGATCTCCCAGACGTCGTCGTCGGCCAGGAGGGGCTCGAGGGGGCCATAGCCGACGAGGTTGCGGTAGGCCCGGTCGGCCACCAGCTCGGGGTCAGCCAGGTCGAACGACCGCCGGCCCCGCTTGTGGTCGTCGGACCACGCCGACACCTCGTCGTCGATGAGGGCCCGCAGCTTCTCCTTGCCATGGTTGCCGGCCATGTCGAGGGAGATCTCCTTGGCCCGCCGCTGGACCCGGTGCTCGATCTCCTGGATCGGCGACAGCTCCTTCGACGTCATGCGCCGTTGCCCTTCGCCCGTCGTCCGCCCATGCGCCAACCACCGTTCGCCCGCTACTTCTGCCGTTCGCACCCGGTCTCGGGCGCTCGGCGCCCACTGTATGGAATGCGATGAAAGCATGCAAGAGGGAACTTGTGTTCGTTCGCCGGCCGATCTCGGGGGCGCACGAGGAAGGAGCGCCTGCCCGGCAGCCCTCGGCGTCCCGGACGGTCCATGACAGCTGTCGACTGGTTCCACGCCCTACCACTGGTGCGATCCCGAGCGCGGCGCGACAAGTTCACGCCCTATCGGGCAATCGTCTCCCTGGGTCCCTCCCGAAGCACCGGGGGCCGTCGGGAGCCTCCCCCACACTTGCCTGCCGCTCGCCGTCAACACCGGTCGAAACCGGACCTACTGGTGATCGCCGCCGGAAAGGGTCTGCCTTCCGCGTCTGGTGCCAGACGACTCTCTAGAGCACCCGGGGCGGATGTCATCAACCGCCGCACCGTCGCCCTCGGAACGCCCTGCTCGACTTCGCTGACCCGGCCAGCTACGACGTTCGCTACAGCCGCGCTGACGAGCCCGGTGTCTGGTGCGCCTCGCTCACCGAGCGGGCGGCTTGGGCCGAACTGTTCCGTCACTGGGACCAGGGTGAGATCTCGCCCTTCGAGATCCGCCGGCGAGTAGGGCGGGTGCCAGCAGGCGCGCTGGCGGGGTAGACAACGTTGGTGGTGTTCACAGCGGGAATGGCCAAGGTCGTCGCTGAGCACTCCAGGGTGCAGCGACCGCCTGTCCGCATGCTCGACGTCCTGGACCGCATCCGGCTCCCCGATGCGGCGGTCGAGCCGGTCGGCCGCCTCTACGAGGCGCTCACGTCTCACCGTCGTCGACTTCGAAGATGCTGACGCCATGGGGTCTCAGTAGTTGAACGTGAGCGCGCCGCCCTCCGTGAACTCATACAGCGCCGGCGCGCCCTTCACTTCGGCGCCCTTGGTCCACGACGCGTCTTCCATCCCGCGGGTCTTCACGCAGACGGGGCAGGCGTAGAAGCGTCCGCCCTTCTCGACATACTCGGTGTGCAGGTCGGCGATCGACGGCGCGTTCGGAACGTTCACGGTGGCCGCGAATCCCTCCGTGGCGACTTTGACGCCGTCCTTGGTGAGCCACATGAGCGCCTGCTTGCCCGCTCGTAGCGCCTCGACGCCGAGCAGGTAGCAGATCAACACGCCCTCGGGGTCGTCCTCCGCATGGATGAGTCCAAGGACGACCTTGTCGTCAGCAGCCATCGTGTTCTCCTCTTGGTTCGG
>JBPCNP010000088.1:0-17047 GCA_051001215.1 Acidimicrobiales bacterium | reverse complement strand
GCCCCGTCTCCGGGCCCGGGCCCGTGAGCTGTTCGGGATCGCCGGCGACGAGCGGGTGGTGCTGCTGGTGGCCGGCTCGTGGGGGGTGGGCCAGATCACCGAGACCTTCGCCGACGTGGTCGCCACCGGCCGCTACACGCCACTGGCCGTCTGCGGTCGCAATCAGGGGTTGTGCGAGAAGCTGGCCGACCAGCCCGGCGGACGAGCCATCGGCTGGACCGAGGCCATGCCCGACCTGCTCGTGGCCGCCGACGTGCTCGTGCAAAACGCTGGCGGGCTGACCTGCATGGAGGCCTTCGCCACTGGGCTCCCGGTGGTCAGCTACCGGCCCATCGCCGGCCACGGCCGGGCCAACGCGGTGGACATGGAGCGGGCCGGCGTCGCCCTCTACGCCCTCGACGCGGCCGAACTGGGACCGGCGCTCGACGAGGCCACGGGCAAGGGTCGCGACTCTCTGGTGGCCGCCGGTCGGGCCATGTTCGCGGGCGATCCCGCCACCGAGGTGGTGCGCCTGGGCCGGGGTTGAGGCGTGGCTCACGGCGTTGACCCCTACGCTGACGCCGTGCCGCCTGACGCCGTGCCGCCTGACGCCGGTCCCGGGGTGGTCGTGCTGACCGGGTTGCCGGGAGCGGGCAAGTCCACGCTGGCCCGGGCCCTGGCCGACCGGCTCCCCGGCGCCCGGGTGATCGACAAGGACCAGGTGCGCGACGCATTGTTCGGCCCCTGCGACTACACCTCGGCCGAGCGAGACGTCACCTTCTCGGCCATGCTCGATGCCGCCCGCTACCACCTGGGGCGCAGCCGGGTCGTGTTCTTCGACGGCCTCACCTTCTCCCGCCGACGAGAGGTGGCGGCAGCCGAGGCGGTGGCGACCGAGAGCGGGGGCTTCGCCGCGGTGATCGTGTGCGACGTCCCCGTGTCGGTGGCCCTGCAACGCTGCGAGGACGACACTGCCGCGGGCACACACCCCGCTGCCAACCGTGACGGCGACCTGGTGCGGCGGGTGGCCTCGGAGATGGAGGAGCCGGCGGGCGCCTACCTCACGCTCACGACCACCCGACCGATCGATGAGCTCGTCGGTCCCGCCCTGGGCTGGATCAGCGAGTGTGCGTCGTGACGCCTACCGCTCGGTGGGCTGGATGACGAGCAGGCCGGCGGGCTCGCCCCGCAGGACGCGAATGGCGATCTGCCCGTTGGCCAGCGAGGCTTCGACACCGCTGCCGTACCCGTCGGGGATGTCGATCACCCGCTCGTAGCCACCGTAGGACCACTCGTGGATGAGGTACTCCCGCGGTCCGGCGCTGCGGAGGGCGGCCCAGAACCGCAACGTCGGCGGGTGCAGCTCGATGGTGACATCGCTCGCCGTCACCGCCGGGAGGGGGGCGACGATGACCAGCGCCGAGGAGGTCTCGTACACGTTCACCGGTACGCTCTGCGGGCGCATCTCGTCCTGGGCGGCCACGGTGGCGTCCACCACTTCGCCATGGCTGGGTTGGTCGCTCGTCATACCCGCCAACCTACCCATCGCCCGGACCGGTCACTCGGACGGAAAATCTGCCGGGTGGGGGCTCAGGATGGGCCACCATGATCCCCATGGCGCCCACCGACGGGCCCCACCTGACGTAGCGTCTTCATCGTCGACCGTTGACCAGGAGGGACGAGCCTGATCAGGATCAAACGCCTCGCCGGGGACCTCCGCATGCGCCGCCGGCGCCTCGACGTCTTCGGCAACTCTCCCGCGTGGCCGGGCAAGGACCTGGCGTGGCGCTCGGAGCTGGCGCGCTACGACCGCTACCTGGCGGTGGCTGCCCAGATGCTGGACGTGCCCCTACCCGACCCCGAGGGCGGGCCACTGTCGCCCGAGGCTCGGGCCGTGCTCGAGGACCGCCTGGCCGTCGCCGGCCTCGACGTCATGGGCGACATACCCAGGCCCTCGGGCGACGTCTTGGAGGAGGACTACTGAACGACAACCCGGCGCGCTGACGCCCCCGAGGGCCCCCTCGGCCGGCGGAGCGGCTCCTCAGTCGTCGGGTGACGGCTTGCGTGAGTGCCAGGCGTCGATCAACTGCTCGCGCCAGACGAGGGCGGCGACCAGCGAAACGGTCCCCGCGGCCACGCAGCAGACCACGATGACCTGGGAGCCCGTAACCAGCCCGATCAGGAGCAGCGCCAGTCCGACCGACCCGAAGACGATCGATACAACCAGGGCGGGAGGCGACGACGAGCGGGACGGGCGAGCCACGAACCAACCGTACCGGGCGCCGGATCACCGCGAGGAGGACTTCGCCCGTCGGTACTGCACGGCAGCGGTAGGCGTCGATGGCGAGGAAGGGTCGTTCGGTCCCGAGAGAGACGGGCTCAGCGGTCAGCCGAGCGCCAAGCCTGACGGAGCTTCACCCGGGGCCCGGTCCGCACGATGGCACCGGTGTAGACCCGACCGGCGACACGCACGAGAACCCACGTGGACGCCACCTCGATGAGCACGGCCAGCGGGACGGTCCACGGCGAGACGTGGCCGACGGCCGCCCGCGCCAGCATGACCATCGGTGCCAGTGGGGGCACGAACGACGCCACCCGGGCCAGGGTGGAGTCGGGGTTGCCGGTGACGGCCGTCACCCCGAGGAGGTAGGCGCCGATGAGGAGGGTGGTCAGGGGCATGGTGGCGTTCCCCACTTCCTCGGCCCGGGAGACCGAGGCACCCGCCGCCGCGAAGGCGCAGCTATAGAAGGCGAAGCCGAGCAGGAACCACATGGCGATGGCCGCGAACGTGAGCGGCGTCCCCGCAGGCACCTCGAGCGAGCCCGCCACCAGGGCGGCCACGCCCGCCGGCACGCCCACGGCGAGGAGCTGGAGGGCACCGACGAGACCGATCCCGACCACCTTGCCGGCCAGGAGCTGGGTCGGCCGCATTGCGCCCAGGACGACCTCGGACACCCGCGTCGATTTCTCCTCCACCACGCCGTTGGCCACGACCAACCCGAGCGACAGCAGGCTGAGGTAGAGGAACAGGCATCCGGCGAAGGCCAGCGACTCGTTGGCGGTGTTGGTCGGCGACGGAGGTTCCAGGCGATGGACAGAAGGCGCCCGCGGGTGGAGCAGGGCGTCGGCCTCGGCCGGGGGCACGCCTCGGGCGGCCAGGGTGTCGCTCGCCACGGCTGTCGACACGGCCTGGTCGATGACGGCCCCGAGCGCCGGCGAAATGGTTCTGTGCACCACGACGTGGTCGGTGCCGACGACGGCGACGTCGATCGCCCCCGACCGCAGGGCGGCGTCGGCCGCGACCTCGTCGGCAAAGCCCCGCAATCGCACCTCGGCGTGGATCAGCTCACCGCTGCGAGCCAGGCTCGCGCTCACACCGCCAGGGACGTCGCCGACCAGGCCGATGTCGTAGCGGGTCCTGCCCCCGCCGTCGATGAGTTGGGGGACGATGACCGCCGCGGTCGCGGCCAGGGCGAGCAGGAGCGTGGTGACCCGGAACGAGCGTGTGCGCACGCGCTCGGTCACCTCGCGTCGCGCCACCAGGGCGACGACCTTGGGATCACGGCGGGTTCGCTCCGGCCGATCGGCCCTCACGAGCGGATCGCCTCTCGGAACAGGTCGGAGAGACTGGGGAGCTCCAGGCCGAAGTCGACCACCCGACCCGAGGCGGCCACGGCCGTGAGCACGGCCATGGGGTCGACTCCCGGCTCGAGCAGGAGACGGGCCCCGCTGACGTCGGCACCGGCTACGACGACCCCGTCAATGTCCGGCGGCTGCCAACCGTCCCCCTCGACGAGGACCCTGAGCTGGCGGCGCCGGCTGCGAGCCCTGAGCTCGCGCACCACCCCGGAGAGCACCAGGTGCCCCTTGTCGACGATGGCCACCGACTCGCAGATGTCCTCGACCAGGTCGAGTTGGTGACTGGAGAACAGCACGCCTGTCCCAGCCGCGGCCCGCTCGGCCAGGATCTCGGAGAGAGCGTCGACGGCCACCGGGTCGAGTCCCGAGAACGGCTCGTCGAGCACGAGTAGGTCGGGCTCGTGCACCAGGGCGGCGGCCAGTTGCACCCGTTGCTGGTTCCCGAGGGACAGCGTGTCCACGCGATCGGCCGAGCGGGCGACGATCCCCAGGCGCTCCAGCCACCGGTCCGCAGCGCCGGCTGCGTCAGCGCGGGAGAGCCCGTGCAGGCGGCCGAAGTACACGACTTGGTCCCTCACCCGCATGCGGGGGTAGAGGCCCCGCTCCTCGGGCAGATAGCCGAAGCGTCGTCGGGTCACTCCGTCCACCAGTCGGTCCTGCCATCGCACCTCGCCGCTGTCGGGGCGCACCAGGCCCAGGGCGATGCGCATGGCCGTCGACTTCCCCGCCCCGTTGGGCCCGAGCAGGCCCACCATCTGTCCCGAGCGAACCTCGAGCGTGAGTCCGTCGAGAGCCACCACATCGCCGTAGCGGCGCGTGAGATTGCGGAGCTCGAGCATCGCCGGCGCCACGTTACCCAGGCGCAGCCGCGAGACTGATCGGGCACACTTCGGACACACGACGACGCCGACGACAGAGGAGGTCCCCGATGCAGTATCGAACCCTCGGCCCGACCGGTATCAAGGTCAGCCATCTGTGCCTGGGATCGATGATGTTGGGGGCGTGGGGGAACCCCGACCACGACGAGGGCGAGCGCATCATCCACGCCGCCCTCGACGGCGGGGTCAACTTCGTCGACACCGCCGATGTCTACTCAGCCGGCGAGTCCGAGGAGATCGTGGGCCGGGCCCTGAAGGGCCGGCGCGACAACGTGGTGCTGGCCACCAAGTTCCACGCACGCATGGGCGAAGACCGTAACGCCGGCGGCAACTCCCGACGATGGATCACCCGGGCCGTCGAGGACAGCCTGCGTCGCCTGGGTACCGACTGGATCGACCTCTACCAGGTGCACCGGCCCGACCCCACCTGCGACATCGACGAGACGCTGGGTGCCCTTTCCGACCTCGTCCACGCCGGCAAGGTGCGGGCCATCGGGTCCTCCACCTTCCCCGCCGAGGACATCGTGGCGGCCCAATGGGTGGCCGAGTGCCGCCACCGCGAGCGCTTCGTGAGCGAGCAACCGCCGTACTCGATCTTCGTCCGAGCCGCCGAAGCCGCCGTGCTGCCCACCTGCGGGCGCTACGGCATGGGCGTCATCGCCTGGTCGCCGCTCAACGGGGGCTGGCTGACCGGCAAGTACCGGCCGGGCCAGGATCCGCCCGAGGGGTCGCGGGCCACCCGGGATCGCCTTCCCGACCGCTACGACCCGACGCACCCGCACAACCGGGCCAAATTCGAGGCCCTGGAGGAGCTGGCGAAGGTGGCGTCGGCCTCGGGCTGCTCGCTCACCCACCTGGCCATGGCGTGGGTGGTCCGCCACCCGTCGGTGACTTCGGCCATCATCGGGCCCCGCACCATGGACCAGCTCGACGACCTGCTCGCCGGCCAGGACATCGCCCTCGACGACGCCGCGCTCGACCGCATCGACGAGGTGGTCCCGCCGGGCACCACCGTCAATCCTGCCGACAACGGCTACATGCCCCCGGCCCTGCGCGACGCAGTGCAGCGGCGGCGCCCCGCCGGGGCCGGCGAGCCGTCGGCGGAGTGGTGAGCGACTGACTGCGGTGACAACCCGCCTGATCCTCGTGTTTGGTCAGGTTCGAGGGGGCCAGGGCCGCCTCAACCCTGACCGGAACGGGCGTCGGCGACCAGGGCGGCCAACTCGGCGACGAAGCGGCCGGCGAAGCGGCCGGCGGCGGCCGTGTCGAACTGCGGGTGGCGATGGCGAAAGGCCAGGTGGAGCTGCCCACCGGCGGTCACCGCTCCCAGGGAGACACCGCAGGGCATGTGGGTCGGCAGGGAGAAGTGCACGGCCGTCGCCTGGCCCGAGTCGGGCCCGAACGACAGGGGCTCGGTGAGCGTCCCGAGGTCGGTGAACACCGCGGTGTCGGCCATGCGGTTGAGGATGACCGACAGCAGGGGGGCCACCGCATGCTTGGCCCACAGCGGCAACAGCGGAGACGCACCGAGCGCGTCGGTGAGCGCCGTTCCCATGCCCGTGCGCTTCCTTCGCGTCGTCTGTGCGGTGACGGCGGCGAGGGCCGTGGTCCGGCTGGCTCTGGCCGTGGCGCCGGTCGAGACCCGGGCGGGCACGGTGAAGTTGCCCACCATCTCGTCGGCCCATCCCTGCGGGCGGAGGTTGGCAGGCACCAGCACGCTGATGCGACGGGAGGGAACACCGTGGTCGGCGTTCCACCCTGCGACGGTGAGGTCGAGGGCGGTGAGGAGCAGGTCGTCGACCGTGCCGGGGTGGTCGAGACCGGCCAAGGCGTGCGTCTCGTCCTCGGCCAACGACACCAGGTGGAGACCGTAGCCAGGCTCGTCGCCACCCCCTTCGGTGGCGATGCGGGCGGGCGGCACGGCCAGGTCACGGAGTCGGTCGAGCAGGGCCAGCGGCTCGTGTCGCACGCGAACGGCGGGCGCCGTGTGGGCCGCGCCGGCGGTGAGGTTGCGGGCGGCGAGGAGGTCGAGGTCGGGGACCGGGTCGGCGGTGCCGGCATAGGACCGGGCCACCGACCGCAGGAAGCGCAGGGCGCCGAAGCCGTCGGTGGCGGCGTGGTTGGCGTTGACCATGACCACGTCGCCGTCGGGATGGTGAGCGAGGACCACCCGCAGTGGCGGTGAGCCGGCGAGCGGCACCGACACACCGGCCAGGGCGTCCCTCGCCTCGGCCAGGTCACCGTCGTCGCCGCAGTCGACGACGGTGAGGGGGTCGGAGTCAGCGGCGGGGTCGATCTGCCACTGGAACTGGTGGTCGGACCATTGGAACGGCGCCCGACGGGCCCGGGCCAGGGGGTGCAAAGCCACGGCGGCGGCCACGGCGGCGCGCAGTCGCTCGTCCTCGAGGTGACCCTGGACGCGGGCTTCGACATGCACGCTGGTCGGCTCGGCCTCGGAGTCGAGGAGATGCACGGCCTCGTCGGCCACGTTGAACGGGACGCATTCGCCCTCGCCGTCGGCGTCACACGCCGATCGGTCCCCAGCGATGTCGTCGCCGCCGCCGTGATCGGTGCCATGGTCGTCGGTGCCATGGTCGTCGGTGCCTTGGTCGTCGGTGCCTTGGTCGTCGGTGCCGTCCTGACCGAGCCCAGCATCGTCGAACACGGCGTCGTCGTCGACCCACACCCGCTCGCAGGTGAGGTCGTGGAGGTGCTCATGGCGGCCCCGTACGAGATTGGAGGCCTCACCGGCCACGTCGACCAGAGCGTGCACCAGCATCCGCAAGGGGGCATAGCGCCGCCAGGACGTACCGCCCTGCACGGCCAGGGGGGAGAAGCGGTCAATGTGGACGGACACCTTGTCGTCGTTGACGACCAGGTGGACGCTGTCGGTGGCCCGGGCCTCGCGGTAGGACACCGTCCTGGGGTGGAGCACCCTGCCCCACCACGAATCGCGACGGAAGCGCCCGTCGGTGGCCAGGTTCTGGAACAGGCCCCCGGGGACGACTTCACCCTCGTGCGGCGGAGCAGCGGCCTGAATCGCCATGCTCACCGACGCCCTTGACTCCGGGTTCGCACCGGCACAGGGACAGGGACGAGCCGCGGACGACCCGGCGAACGGTGACGTCGGATCGATGCGAGGAAGCCGGCCAGGACTACGACCGAGGGGACGAGGGACAAGACGAAACCACGCATGGGTGCTCCTCTTCGATGAGTCTCACCCGGTCTACGGAGCCGCGGGCCCTTTCGGTTGCGTCGTCACCCCGGCTCGGCAATGGTGGCGGCGTAGCGCTCCTGGCCGTCGGGACAGACGGACAGGAAATCGCATCCCCCGCACCAGGCCCCGGGAGTGGCACCGAAGCGGCCGGCGGCCAGGTCGTCGAGCGTGGCGGCAACCCGGGCCCGCACCCGCTCCACCGTTGCCGGGGCCCAGTCGGTGGCCTCCACGGTGGGCGGACCGTCCTGGCGCAACCAGCAGTAGGTGGTGCGCAGTCGGGCGGGGTCCGCCCCCCAGGTGTCGAGGGCGGCCAGACCGTAGAGATCGAGCTGGACGCCCGCCCAGGACGACCCGTCGGCCGGCCGACGGCCAGTCTTGAAATCGACCAGCTCGAGGCGCCCGTCGCGCTGGTAGACGGCATCGATGCGGCCACGCACCAGGTGGGTGCCGAGGGCCAGGACGAACGGGGCCTCGACGCGCTCCGGGTCGAGGTCGGCCCAGGGACTGGCCAGGAACGACGCCTTCAGCCGCTCGGCCACAGCGCCGGTACCGGGACCGGGCGCCGGGGCGCCGTCCCGGTTCGCCCCTGCGCCGTCGTCGGGCTCGTCGGGCACGTCGGGCTCGATGAGGCTGAGCTGGCGGTCGCCACGGCGTTCGATCCAGCGGTGGATCTCGATACCGAGGCGAGCGGCGGGCGACGAACGACGGGGCAGGGGGCGGACGTCGGACCAGAAGAACTGCTTGGGGCAGCGGGTGAAGGTGACCAGACCGCTGACCGACAGGCCCGTGGCCGCCTGGCGTCGGGTGCCCTGTGCCGGTTCGGCCAGCGTCCCGATGTCGTCGTGGAGCTGGTCGCCGAGGCTGAGCTGATCGGCCCCGCCGTGGGGGGTGGGCCCGGGGGCCAGGGGCGGCTCGGGGGCCACGACCACGGAGGCACCGTAGCGGGCTGCCGACGCGGCCCGGTGCTTCTCCTTGGCCACCACCGCTGGGTCGACGGTGGCCGCATCGTGGCGAAAGCGCTCGGTGACCAGACCGGTCTGGGTCGCCACGAAGTCGTAGAACCGGGACGGCCCCTGAGGCTCGGCCGGCCCCCGGTACCAGTGGGCGGCTGACAGCACCAGTTGGCGCCGGGCCCGGGTGGCGGCCACGTAGAGCAGCCGCCATTCCTCGTCTTCGCGGCGGGCGCGAATGGCGTCGTCGATCTCGGACTTGGTGGACGCCGTGGCCGGGTCGGGGATGCCGTCGTCCTCACGCAACCACCACGGCAGAGCGGCCGAGTTGGACAGGGCGTTCTCCCCCGCCCGGCTGTCGGGGAAGATCTGCGAGCGTCCCCCGCCGGCCAGCCCGGGCACGTGGACGACATCGAACTCGAGACCCTTGGCCTGGTGGATGGTCATGACCTTCACCGCGTCGGCAACGGCGCGGTGGGCCTCGGCGATGTCCTCCTCGGAGTCATCGAGCAGTTGGAGGTACTCGACGAAGCCGGGCAGCCCGGGGTCGCCCTCCACCGGGGCGAAGCGATCGGCCAGGTCGAGGAAGCGGAGGAGGTTCTCGCGCCCTTTCTCACCGGCGGCGCGCCACAACCCCGTCTGCTCCAGGATGGTCTCGGCCAGGTCGGAGACGGGCATCGTCTGTGCCGCCCGGGCCAGGGCCTGGCGCTCGGAACAGAACTGGCCCAATCGCCGGCGGGCTGCGTCACTGAGGCCGTCGACGCCGTCGAGATCGGCCAGGGCGTCGGCCAGGTGGCCGCCCCGACCAGCGCCGACGTCCCGATGCCCCGAGCGGGCACCGTCGCTGTTCGCCGCCCGCTGGGCGTGGGCCAGGACGCGGGCGTGGCGGTGAAGGACGGCCAGGTCCCGGCGACCCACGGCGTAGCGAGCCCCCATGAGCACCCGCAGGAGGGCGACGGGCGCGGCCAGGTCGGCCAGCACCTCGAGCCACGACACCACGTCGACGACCTCGGGCCGATCGAGCAGACCGCTGGCCCCCACGACCTCCACCGGCACGGACCGTTCCTCGAGGGCATCGACGATGGGCCGGATGAGCCGCCGCTTGCGGCACAACACCGCCGTCTCCCCGTACGGGACCCCACGCGCCACGACATCGGCGGCGATGGTGGCGGCCTCCTCGGCGTCGTCGGCGGCCAGGAAGCAATCGATGCTGGTGTCCGGCGTGTCGGGCCCGGCGACCAGTTCCTTGGGCAGGTGATCGCCGACCCGCTCCTGGATGCGGTTGGCCAGGGCCACCAGCCTGGGGCCGAAGCGGAACGTCACCTGCAGGGGAAGGGCACGACGCGGCGGGAAGTGCTCGTGGAAGCGGAGGATGTTGGCCAGGTGGGCGCCGCGAAAGCCGTAGATCGACTGCATGTCGTCACCGACGGCGGTGACGGCCGATACCCTTGGGCCGCCGCCCCGATAGAGCAGCTCGAGAAGGCGGCGCTGGGCGAAGTTGGTGTCCTGGTACTCGTCGAGCAGCACCACCGGGTGGGCCTGGCGGTAGGCCTCGGCCACCTCGGGGTACTCGGTGAGCAGACGCACGGCCAGGGCCACCTGGTCGCCGAAGTCGATGAGGTTGCGGGCCCGCTTGCGCCGCTCGTAGGCGGCCACCACCTGGCACAGCTCGAGGCGCTTGGCCGCCTGCTCCCGCATCTGGGCCCATCGTCCTTCGACCATCACCCTGCGACAGTCGGCCTCCACGTCGTCGACAGCCACCAGGTGGTCGGCGCAGCGCGATGCCAGGTCGAGGGCATCGTTGAGCAGGACCTGGGGTTTCAGGGTGGCCCGCTGCCGGAAGCGGAAGTCGTCGAAGACGGCGAACAGCAACTGCCACGACTGGGCCCGGTTGAGGACCTTGGTACCGGGGTCGAGGTCGAGCTCGAGGGCGTGGTCGGCGACGAGGGAGGCACCGAAGGAGTGATAGGTGGCGACGGTGACGTCGGCGTCGGGCCCCAGCGTGTGGCGCACCCGCTCCTTGAGGTTGCGGCCCGCCTTGTTGGTGAAGGTGAGGCCCAGGATCTCGTCGGGATGGGCCTGGCCCGACTCCACCAGGTGGAGGATGCGCTGGGCCATCACCGTGGTCTTCCCGGTGCCGGCCCCCGCCACCACGAGCAGGGGCACGAGGGGGGACGTGACCGCCTCGTGCTGCTCGGCGGTGAGCGACAACCCGGTCGTCGGACTGCCTGCGCTCATGAGGCGGTGCCGGTCATGCGGCCCTCGTCCTGCAGGGGGCAGAGCCGGTGGAAGGAGCACAGCCGGCAGTTGGCGTCGACCGACGGCTCGAACTCCTCGGCCAGGATGTGGGTGGCGGTGGCGGCGATGCGCTCTTCGGTGGCCGCCTCGTGGTCGTCGGCAATGGGCTGGTCGAGGGCGTGCATCGACCGCACGTAGAGCAGACGGAGCTGGGTCACTGGTCCGAGGGCAACCAGCTCGGGGTCGCGGGTGGCGGCCAGGTGGTAGACGGCGAGCTGGATGTCGTCGGCCACCGCGTCGAGGCGGGGCTCGGCCTTGCCCGTCTTGTAGTCGACGATGCGGATGCCCTCGCCGTCGGCGGCCCGGTCGATGCGGTCGATGTACCCGGTGAGGACATGGCCCCCGGCCTCGACCTCGAAGTGGCGCTCGACGGCCAGGACGTCGGGCGCCAGGCGCTCGTCTCCTCCCTCGGCCTCCCACCACCTGTCGAGCATGGCGAAGTAGTCGCGGCGCGCTTCCTCGACCTGCGGTCGGTAGCGGGCGATGTCGTCGTGCCAGCGCTGCTCGGCCAGGTTGAACAACCCCTCGCGCGTGTGGGGAACGCCGGCGTCGGTGTCGGGGTCGTTGAAGGTGGCCAGCACCTCGTGCACCAGGGTGCCGAGGGCGGCCTGCACCCCGGCCTCGCCGCGAACGCCGAGGCCGTACTCGTAGGCGTAGCGAAGGGGGCAGTCGTCGTAGGTCGACAGCTGGCTGGCCGAGAGGCGGAGATGACCGTCGGGAAAGACGGGGGTGGCGCTCGCGGTGGGGATGCGGGTGACAGGGGCGGGGCCGGGAGCCAGGGGCAGGCGCACGGCGGCCGTGGGCCAGCCCTCGACGAAACGGCTGAGGAGCACACCCGGCTCGGGGGCCGCGGTGGCGATGAGGCGCTGGCCCGCCCTCGACACGGCCATCGAGAAGAGGCGGCGCTCATCGGCCAGGGCCAGGCGGCGGCGGTCACCGACCCGGGGAAGCCCATCGCTCTCAGCCCGAGGGCGGCCTGGGGTGAGAGCGTCGCGGTCGAAGAACCGGGTCCGGACGGTCAACCTCGGCAACTCCCCCTCGACGCATCCGGCAACCACCACCGTGTGCCAGTGCCGGCCGGCGGCGGCGGCTATCGACACGATGGCCACCTCGGCCCCGGTGGCGGGCCCGGCCTCCCAGACGTCGGCGTCGGCCCCCTGCTCGGCATGGCGGTCGAGGAACTCGGCCAGTCGCTCGTCGGTGCGACGGTCGGCTCGGCGCCTCAGGCCGCCAAGCATGGCCACCAGGGTGTCGAGGGAGCGGTCGTCGCCACCACCGCCGGTCTCGACCAGGTGCCCGAGGCACTGGCGCCACACCTCGAAGGCCAGGTCGGCCGGCGTCGCCCGCGCCGCCCGGGCGACCAGGTCGGCCCGCAGGCGGGCGAGGGCCGCCAGCCGGGGATGAGCCTCGAGGGGGATGCCCAGCCCGGTCGCCTCCCGGCGTACAGCTCGCACCTCGGCCGGGTCGAGGGCGGCCACCGGCGAGGCCACCACGCGTTCGAGGGCGGCGGTGTCACCGTTCACCCAGTGCAACACGTCGAGGACGCCCCGGACGATGGGCTCGTCGCCGCTCACGGCGGTGACGGCGCCGGCAGGGACGCCGTGGCGAGCCAGGGCCCGAGCGATGGAGCGGGCCCGGGGGCCACGGGCGGCCCGAACGAGAACGGCCATGTCGGACCAGGCGACACCCTCGTCGTGCGCTGCGAGCAGCTCCCCTACCACGGCTTCGGCCTCGACCGAGGGGTGACTGCAGGTGACGAGGTCGGCCGCCGCCGGTGCGACGAAGGTGGTGGTCAAGCCGACCGGGGCCGTCCCCTCGCCCTCGGGTGCCAGCCCGGCCCACGGATCGACGGCCGAGGACGCGCCCTCCAGGTCAGTGGCGACGGTGACCCGTGCCCCCTGTTCGGCCAGGCGCCTGACCAGGTGGCCGGTGGCGGCGACGCCGAGGTGGGCATCGTCGACCAGGACATGGCTGAACCGGCGGTCGTTCGGGCCGTGGTCGGGACGGTCGAGCAGCCGGGCGGCGGCCACCAGCAGGCCGGCGGCGTCGACCAGGCCCTGTTCGGCCAGGGACGCCCGGTACCGGGCGGCGAAGGCCACCAGGTCGGCCCACCGGCCCCCCTGCCCGAGGGCCTCGGCCCGGGCCAGCACCTCGTCGTCGCCCAGGAACGACGACTCGAGGTCGACCACCGCGCCGGCCACCTCGGCCGCGAACGCCCGCCGGCCCACCAGGTTGGCGGCCGACGGCCACCGGGCGGGACCGTCGGCGGCGAGTAGGCGGGCCACCTCTTCGCGCTGGTCGGCCCCGGTGAGCAGGACCGGTGCGTCGCCGTCGCGGGCCAGCAGGTCGAAGGCCAGGCCCCACACCGTGGTGACGGGCAGGGCGTCGAACCCGCCGGCCAGATGGGGCAGCACGGCGTCGACGAAGCGGCCGGCGCCGCCCCGGCTGGCACACAGCACCAGCACCGACGATGCCGGCTCGTGGGTCACAAGGCGCAGGTACAGCGCGACCAGGGAGACGGTCTTGCCCGTTCCCGACGTGCCGACGGCGTGCACCACGGGGGCGTCGGAATCGACGATCGCCTGCTGTTCGGCGGTGAGGCGCAGCCCGAGCTCCACGAAGGCGAAGGCTACCGACGGGGTGTGACGGCGGCGGGGGCCAGGCGTCGACGTGCCGGGGTCCAGGCGCCGGCGGCCGGGATCACGGTGTCCACTGGTCCCGGCCCACGAGCACCTCCTTCAAGATGGCCGGGTGATCGGTCATGATCCCGTCGACGCCCAGATCGAGGAGACGCTCCATCTCCGCGGCCTCGTCGATGGTCCACACGTGCACCTGCAGGCCCCGGCTGTGACTGGCCCGGATGAAGGCGGCGTCGACGATGCGGACCCGCCCGAACCGAACCGGCACCTGGGCACAGGCTGCGGCCGGATGTCGGCGGGCTGGGCCGAACGAGGCCAGGCGCAGGCGGGCGATCTCACCGGGGCCGGCAGCGGTGCACACCCCCCCGCCCGTGAGCCGCCTGAACCGGGCCAGGCGGCGATCGGAGAAGGCGGCCACGCACACGCGGTCGCGGGCCCCCATGCGCTCGATGACGCCCACCAGGGGAGCCACGGTGGCGTCGTGCTTGGCGTCGATGTTGACGCGCACCTCGGGCCAGGCGTCGAGGATGTCGGACAACAAGGGGATGGCGTGGCCGTCCACCCGGGCCGCTCCGACCTGTGACCAGGCCAGGTCGGCGATGCGGCCCCGGCGATCGGTGACCCGGTCGAGGACGTCGTCGTGAAAGGCCACCAGGATGCCGTCGGCGGTGACGTGCACGTCGGTCTCCAGATACGTGTACCCCAGTCCGACGGCGTGCTCGAAGGCGGCCATGGTGTTCTCCGGCCACTCACCGGCGCCGCCCCGGTGGGCGAAGGCCAGGGGCCCGGGGTGGTCGAGGAACGGCCATGCGGCACGAGCCACGTCGGCCAGCCTCAGCCGGCGTCTGTCGCCGGGCCCGGGGAGTCTTCCGGCCCCCCGGGCGGGGCAGCGAAGATGGCGTGGCGGTAGTAGGCGAGCTCGGCGATGCTCTCCCGGATGTCGTCGAGGGCCCGGTGAGAGCCGACCTTGCGGGGGGCGGCGGCGTAGGCCTCGGGGTACCAACGCCGGCTCAGCTCCTTCACCGTGGACACGTCGACGGACCGGTAGTGCAACCAGCTCTCGATCTCGGGGAGGTAGGCGGCGAGAAAGCGCCGGTCGGTGGCGATCGAGTTGCCGCACAGCGGGACGGTGCCGGCCTCGGGGATGTGGGAGCGGATGAACTCCAGCGTTGCCGCGCCGGCGTCGGCCAGCGACAGGGTGGACGCGGCGATTGCCTCGGTGAGCCCGCTGCGGGCGTGCATCTTGGTGACCACATCGTCCATGGCGGCCAGAGCCGCCTCCGGCTGGTGGACGACGAGGTCGGGGCCCTCGGCGACGATGGCCAGGTCGTCGTCGGTGATCATGGTGGCGATCTCCACGATCACATTGGTCGCCGGGTCGAGGCCGGTCATCTCCAGATCCATCCACACGAGCACGACCGGCGATCGTAGGGGATCCAGGGTCGGCGGGTCCGCCCGTGGGTCGGTGCCTGGGTCGGTGAACATGTCGGTGAACCGCTCCTTGCACACGTGTGGGGCAATCCGACGCCGCCGTTGGAGGGGGTCGGTCGCCCGGCTGACCGGTCGCCGGAAGATTCTCTCGTTCGACGATACCGACAGCCCGCCCGGCGCGTCTTTGCTCCGCCCGGTCCCTCATCGAAGGCCCGGGGACCTCCGGACGTTCGACCGGCGACGCCGGATGCGAGAAGCTGCTGCGACATGCTCGACGTCCCCCTGGTGCGACTCGACCCCGATCTGGCCCTCCCCACCTATGCCCGGCCGGGCGACGCGGGGGCCGACCTGGTGGCCCGGCAGGACGTGGCCCTGGCCGCCGGCGGTGGTCGGGCCCTCGTGCCGACGGGCGTGGCCTTGGCCATCCCCGTGGGGTGGGCCGGCTTCGTCCTGCCCCGAAGCGGGCTCGCCCTGCGTCACGGCGTCACCTGTCTGAACACCCCGGGCCTGATCGATGCCGGCTACCGCGACGAGCTACGAGTCCTGCTCGTCAACACGGATCCGACCACGGCGTACCAGGTGCGCCGGGGCGACCGCATCGCCCAGCTGGTGCTCATGCGCGTCGACGAGGCCCGCTTCGGAGTGGTCGACGCCGTCGACGCCCTCCCGCCGTCGGAGCGAGGAGCCGGGGGGTTCGGCCACACCGGTCGCTGACGGGCGGCCCCGGTCACAGGGTCGCACGAGGCCCAGTAGCGGGACCGGGATCAGCGGACACGGCGGCCGGGAGCCAGATGGCCGAGCCGTCGTGTCCACACGTGGTGGGCTCGGCCAGACCCCTGGCGTGCCGGAGGGCCACCAGGGCGGCGGCGGTGGCATCAACGGCGTCGTGAGTGGCGATGGCCGACCATGCCGCCGACACCCCTGCCGCCCCCAGCAGGAGCACCCGGGCAGCGCGACCTTCGGCCGTCCGCTTGCTGGGCGGGCGACGGGCGTGATTGAGGACTCGGAACACACCGTGGGGGTACACCTCGACGGGCTCGTGCCCGGCGGCGCGCAACGCCCCGAAGAGGTCGATCCCGGCGCTGATCCAGGTTCGGACCTGCGGCGTCACCGGGGTGGTCCACGGAACCCAGACGCCGCGGTCGCGGGCCAGGCCGATCTCCGCACACCGGGCGGACCGGAACTTGGGCGGCAGCGTCGCATCGGCGGCGTGGGGAGCGGTGCTCCAGCGATCAGGCGAGTCGATGGCGATGGCCGCCGCCCCCCTCGCCCAAGCGACGACCGCGGCGCCGTCGGTGGACGCGAAGGTGCGGACGTCGGTCACCCGTGCCTGGTCGTCGAGGGAGACGGCGTCGAGGCGTCGACTGCCGACGTCGATGCCGATGACGCGCACGACGTCAGCCTCCCAGGTGGAACACCCTCGGCCAGGCGCGACACTGGCCGACATGTCGCACATGACCTTCTCTGTTGCTGGGACTTCGGACTGGTTCTGAGCGGGCGCGGGCGATCGGGCAGCTCCGCCGGTAAGACGGCGCCGCCCAGTGCGAGTTGAACTGCGGGTGCCCGGAGCCGGGCTTCGCCGGCCCCGGAGTCGTTGCTAAGCTGGAGTCGCTGCGGACGTGGCTCAGCTGGTAGAGCATCACCTTGCCAAGGTGAGGGTCGCGGGTTCGAATCCCGTCGTCCGCTCCGGAAGCACTCGGACAGACGGACACTCGGGTCGGAATGACGATCAGGGCTGCAACGGGCGTCCCGTGCCGATCATCGAGTTGCGTGTCACCAAGCCAGCCAGTTCGTCCTCGCTCCAGCCGTCCGTACCGGCCGGCCGCAGCGGCAGCACGAGGTAGCGCTGCTCGGCGGTCGAGTCGTGCACGCGGAGCTCGACGTCCGAGTCGAGCTCCATCCCGAACTCGGTGAGCACGGCGCGCGGCTCGCGTACGACACGGCTGCGGTACTCGAAGCTCTTGTACCACGCCGGCGGGTTGCCGAGCAGACCGCTCGGATAGCACGAGCACAGGG
>JBPCNP010000087.1:0-8739 GCA_051001215.1 Acidimicrobiales bacterium | reverse complement strand
TGATCAGGGCTCAGGTACCGCTGGCCGAGATGTTCGGCTACGCTACCGATCTACGGTCGCGGACCCAGGGTCGAGCGACGTACACCATGCAGTTCCACTCGTACCAGGAAACGCCCGAGTCGATCTCCCGCGAGGTCGTCGCCAGGGTGCGGGGCGAGTAGGCGGCGTTGTCAGCCACAATCTGGTCGAGCTAGGGATTCAGGAGTCTTTTCATGGCCAAGAAGAAATTCGAGCGCACCAAGCCGCACATCAACGTGGGCACTATGGGTCATATCGACCATGGGAAGACCACGCTGACGGCGGCCGTCACCAAGGTGCTGCACGAGCAGGACGACTCGGTGGCCTTCACGCCGTTCGATCAGATTGACAAGGCACCGGAGGAGAAGGCGAGGGGTATCACCATCGCCATCGCCCACGTGGAGTACGAGACGCCCAAGCGTCACTACGCCCACGTCGACATGCCTGGTCACGCCGACTACATCAAGAACATGATCACCGGCGCCGCCCAGGTCGACGGGGCCATCCTCGTGGTCTCCGCGGCCGACGGCCCCATGCCCCAGACCCGGGAGCACGTGTTGCTGGCCCGCCAGGTGGGCGTCCCCTACATCGTCGTGGCCCTGAACAAGGCCGACGCGGTCGACGACCCCGAGCTTCTCGACCTGGTCGAGCTCGAGGTCCGGGAGCTGCTCTCCGACAACGAGTACCCCGGTGACGACACCCCGGTCGTGCGGGTTTCCGCGCTGAAGGCTCTCGAGGGCGACGCCGAGTGGGTGCCGCACATCAACGAGCTGATGGCCGCGGTCGACGACTTCATCCCCGAGCCCGTCCGCGAGGTCGACAAGCCCTTCCTCATGCCCATCGAGGACGTCTTCACCATCACCGGCCGGGGCACGGTTGTCACCGGGCGGGTGGAGCAGGGCATCGTCAAGGTCGGCGACCAGGTCGAGATCGTCGGTCTGAAGCCCAACCAGCAGACGGTGTGCACCGGCGTGGAGATGTTCCACAAGTTCCTCGACCAGGGCCAGGCCGGCGACAACGTCGGCGTGCTGCTGCGAGGCACCAAGAAAGAGGACGTGCAGCGGGGCCAGGTGCTGTGCAAGCCCGGCTCGATCACGCCCCACACCAACTTCGAGGGCCAGGTCTACGTCCTGAACAAGGACGAGGGGGGGCGCCACAGCCCGTTCTTCAACAACTACCGCCCCCAGTTCTACTTCCGCACCACCGACGTCACCGGCCAGATCACCCTGCCCGAGGGCACCGAGATGGTCATGCCGGGCGACAACGTCCAGGTGAACGTCGAGCTGATCCAGCCCATCGCCATGGACGAAGGACTGCGCTTTGCCATCCGTGAGGGTGGCCGCACTGTTGGCGCCGGTCGAGTCACCAAGATCTTGAAGTAGAGCGAACCGACCCATGGCTCAGAAGATCCGCATCCGGCTCAAGGCCTACGACCACGAGGTGGTCGACCAGTCGACCAAGAAGATCGTCGAGACGGTCGTCCGCACCCAGGCCCTGGTCCGGGGGCCCATCCCCCTGCCCACCGAGAAGCGGCGCTGGACAGTGATCCGGTCACCATTCAAGGACAAGGACTCTCGCGAGCACTTCGAGATGCGGGTCCACAAGCGCCTGCTCGACATCCTCGAGCCGACGCCCAAGACCGTCGACTCCCTCCAGCGCCTCGACCTTCCCGCCGGTGTCGATATCGAGATCAAGATCCAACAAGCCTGATCTCTCGCAGGCCGCGATCCGGCCCTGCGGGAGGGTAGTGCCGCAGTCGCTATACTCAACTCTGTTCACGGAGCTTTGCGCTCCGAGCAACCCCGCAAGTCCAGCACCCCCCGCATTTCGACGTCCTCGGTGGCCGGCTCCGGTCGGTACCTCGAGGCACAAGCCAACGTCGCTCCGCCGGGTCCGCCCGTGCGGAGCGTCCGCGTGTCACCCCCTATCCGGTTCGAAGACCACACCCGACCCAGAGAACGAGCGTAGAGGCCAACTGCGATGGCAACGAAGGCGATCGTCGGCGAGAAAGTAGGGATGACCCAGGTCTGGGACGACCAGAACCGGGCCATACCCGTCACCGTCGTGCGCGTGCAGCCGTGCCGCGTGGTGCAGGTGAAGACGCCCGCGACCGACGGCTACAGCGCCCTGCAGGTGACGGTCGGGTTCACCAAGGCGTCCAAGCTCACCAAGCCCGAAGCCGGTCACTTCGCCAAGGCCGACGTCGAGCCCGGCAAGCACCTGGTGGAGCTGCGCATCGACGACACGGCCAGCTACCGGGTGGGCGGTGAGCTCACGGCAGAGCTCTGGACGGCCGGCGAGCGGGTCGACGTCACCGGCGTGAGCAGGGGCAAGGGGTTCGCAGGCGTGATGAAGCGTCACAACTTCAAGGGACTTCCGGCATCTCACGGGTCGCACAAGGTGCACCGGGCTCCCGGCGCCATCGGTGCCTGCGCCACGCCGTCGCGCGTGTTCAAGGGCACTCGCATGGCCGGTCGCATGGGCGGCCAGCAGGTGACCACCCTGAACCTCGAGGTCGTCCAGGCCGACGCCGAGCGTGACCTGGTTCTGCTCAAGGGTGCCATCCCCGGTCCCCGGGGCGGGCTCGTGCTCATCCGCAACGCGGTCAAGGCCATTGCTGCCGCAGGACCGGCGTAGTCATGGCCGGCCTCGACATCCGTAAACCGTCGGGCGAAACCGCCGGGTCGGTCACCCTCGACCCGGCGGTGTTCGAAGTGACGCCCAACGTGGCCGTCATGCACCAGGTCGTGGTGGCCCAACTGGCCGCGGCTCGCAGTGGCACCCAGGCCACCCAGACCAGAGCCGAGGTTTCCGGCGGTGGTCGCAAGCCGTGGCGGCAGAAGGGTTCAGGTCGGGCTCGCCAGGGCTCGACGCGAGCACCTCACTGGCGCGGCGGTGGCGTCGCCCTGGGTCCCAAGCCCCGGAGCTATCGCCAGCGCACGCCGAAGAAGATGGTCCAGTTGGCCCTGCGTTCGGCGCTGTCGGATCGGGCCTCCGAGAACCGGGTCATGGTCGTGGATGCGTGGGAGTTCTCCGCCCCCAGGACCCGCGAGGCCAAGGCCGCCTTGGGCGCGCTGGGACTGGCCGGCAAGGTCCTCGTCGTGCTGGGGCCCGACGACGAGATGGCAGCCAGGTCGTTCCGCAACCTCCCCGAAGTGCAACTCCTGAAGGTCTCGGAGCTCAACGCCTACGACATCCTCTGCAACGACTGGGTCGTCTTCACCCGCTCCACGCTTCCTACCAGCCCCGGAGGGGACGGCTCGTGAAGAACCCCCGCGACATCATCCTTCGACCGGTGGTCAGCGAGAAGTCCTACGCCCTGCTCGACACCGGCGTCTACACCTTCGTGGTCGACCCCGATTCCTCCAAGATCGAGATCCGCCAGGCCGTCGAGGACATCTTCAACGTCCGGGTGGTCAAGGTGAACACGCTCAACCGCAAGGGCAAGCGCAAGCGCAATCGCCGCCAGTTCACGTTCGGGACCCGTGCCAGCACCAAGCGAGCCATCGTCACCCTCGCTCCCGGTGCTCGCATCGACCTGTTCGAGACCTAAGGACTCTCATGCCCCTTCGCAAGCGAAACCCCACGAGCGCCGGCCGGCGGTTCCAGACCGTCTCCGACTACGCCGAGCTCACTCCCAAGGCGCCGGAGCGCTCGTTGCTGGAACCGCTCCCGAAGACCGGAGGGCGCAACTCCAACGGCCGCATCACCGCCCGTCACCGCGGCGGTGGTCACAAGCGCCAGTACCGGGTCATCGACTTCAAGCGCAACAAAGACGGTGTGCCGGCCCGGGTTGCGGCCATCGAGCGCGACCCCAACCGCAACTGCCGCATCGCCCTCCTGCACTACCTCGACGGCGAGAAGGCCTACATCCTGGCTCCGGCCAAGGTGAGGGTCGGCGACGTGCTCGAAAGTGGTCGCAAGGCCGAGATCCGTCCCGGCAACGCCCTGCCGCTGCGCTACATCCCCGTCGGTACGACCGTGCACAACGTCGAGCTGAAGCCCGGCGCCGGTGGGCGGATGGGCCGTGGCGCGGGTGCCAGCATCCAGCTGGTGGCCCGGGAGGGCCTCTTCGCCACGCTGCGCCTGCCCAGCACCGAGATGCGCCGGGTCCCCATCGACTGCCGGGCCACCGTCGGCGAGGTCGGCAACGCCGAGGCCGAGCTGATCTCGATCGGCAAGGCCGGCCGCAACCGCTGGAAGGGCGTCCGCCCCCAGACTCGCGGTGTCGCCATGAACCCCGTCGACCACCCCTTGGGCGGCGGCGAGGGCAAGTCGTCGGGTGGTCGCCACCCGGTGTCGCCCTGGGGCAAGACCGAGGGCCGCACCCGCGACACGACCAAACCGTCCCAGAAGCTCATCATCCGCCGCCGCCGGTCGCGCGGCGCTCGGAGGTAATCACCTATGGCTCGAAGCCTCAAGAAGGGTCCCTTCGTCGACGAGCACCTGTTGAAGAAGGTCGACGCCCTCAACGCCAAGCAGGAGAAGCGGGTCATCAAGACCTGGTCCCGCCGCTCCACGATCATCCCCGACATGGTCGGCCACACCGTGGCCGTCCACGACGGACGCAAGCACGTGCCGGTGTACATCACCGAGTCGATGGTGGGCCACAAGCTGGGCGAGTTCGCCCTCACCCGCACCTTCCGGTACCACGCCGGCCAGGAGCGGGCGGGGAGGCGCTAGGCATGCCCGGTCCCAAGCTCAACGAGCACCCCGTCCTGCGCACCCGAACCGAGGGGCGGGCGCGTGCGGTGGATCCCACCAGCGCCTCCGCCCGGTCGGTCGCACGCTACGTGCGGGTGTCGCCGTACAAGGTGCGGGCCGTGCTCGACCTGGTCCGTGGCCACGACGTGGAGCGAGCCCTCGACATCCTGCGGTTCTGCGAGCGCGATGCCGCCATCCTGGTGTCCAAGGTGCTGGCCTCGGCTGTCGCCAATGCCGAGCACAACCAGGCGGTGGCGTCCGACGAGCTGTTCGTGTCGGCCTGCTTCGCCGACGAGGGCCCCACGCTCAAGCGTTGCCGCCCCCGGGCCCGGGGGCGTGCCACCCGCATCCGCAAGCGCACCTGCCACATCACGGTGATCGTCAGCCGTCTGCCTGAGTCCTCATTGGCCCGGCGCCGCACCGAGCGCCCCGCCGCAGTGGCCGAACGGCGTCGTCGCCGCACCGGCCAGGACGAAGGCCGCCGTCCCACCAGGCGCCGGGCCCAGAAGGCCGCCGATGCCTCGGCGACGAGCCCGAGCGTCGAGGCGCCCGCGGCCGACGTCGAAGCACCCACCTCGGCTGGAGCCGAGGGCTCGACCGACGACCCGACGACAGACGCCGTGACGACAGACGACAACCGGGCCCCCGGCGAGCGGCCAGAGGGCAAGGAGTAGGCATGGGTCAGAAGGTCAACCCGTACGGGTTCCGCCTCGGGGTCACCACCGACTGGAAGTCAAGGTGGTTCAGCACCCGCAGGCGCGAGTACACCGACTACCTCATCGAGGACTGGAAGATCCGCGATTACCTGATGCGCCAGCTGCCCCACGCCGCCATCAGCCGCACCGAGGTCGAGCGCACCCGTGACCGCCTGCGCGTCGACGTGCACACGGCCCGACCCGGCATCGTCATCGGACGTCGCGGGGCCGAGGCCGACCGGCTGCGGTCCGATCTGGCGGCCATGACCAAGAACCCCAAGATCCAGCTGAACATCCAGGAGATCAAACAGCCCGAGCTCGACGCTGCCCTCATCGCCCAGGGCGTCGCCGACCAGCTGGCCGGACGCGTCAGCTTCCGGCGGGCAATGAAGCGTGCCGTACAGACGGCCCAGAAGGCCGGGGCCCTCGGTATCCGGGTGCAGTGCTCGGGACGCCTGGGCGGCTCGGAGATGGCCCGTAGCGAGTGGTACCGCGAAGGCCGGGTGCCACTGCACACACTGCGGTCCGACATCGACTACGGCTTCCGCGAGGCCCGCACCACGTTCGGGCGCATCGGCGTGAAGACCTGGATCTACAAGGGCGACATCCTGCCCTACAAGACCTCGACCGAGGACAAGATCTCGCGTGAGGCGGCCATGGCCGTGGGCGAGACGTCGGGAAGTCCCCGACCCAGGCGCATCATCTCCGCCGGAGGCGGCAAGCGCCGTCCCGAGGGCGAAGAGGGTGCCGCCACGCCGGCCGCCGGTGAGGACGGCGCGTCTGGGACGCCCCCGGTCATCAAGGAGGCCGACCCCGACCTCGAGCGCTTGTTGGCCGAGGAAGAAGAGATCGAACGACGTCTGCGCGAACAGCACGAGACGCCGCACTTCCGCAGTGGGGACGAGTAGCCCATGTTGATGCCCAAGCGGGTCAAGCACCGCAAGCAGCACCGTGGCCGCCGTACCGGCACGGCCAAGGGGGGGACGCAGATCTCCTACGGCGACTTCGGCATCCAGGCCATGGAGCCGGGATGGATCACCGCTCGCCAGATCGAAGCCGCCCGAATCGCCATGACGCGCCACATCAAGCGCGGTGGCAAGGTCTGGATCAACATCTTCCCGCACAAGCCGGTGACGGCGAAGCCGGCGGAGACCCGTATGGGCTCGGGCAAGGGCAACCCCGAGCACTGGGTGGCCGTGGTCAAACCCGGGCGCATCCTGTTCGAACTGGCCGGCGTGGACGAGGCCCTGGCTCGCGAGGCCATGGACCGGGCCATCCAGAAGTTGCCCATCAAAGCCAAGGTCGTCGTCCGTAGCGATGAGGTGGTCACGTGACCCAGGCCGCGGAACTGCGAGAGCTGCACGACGAGGAGCTGGAGAACCGTCTGGCCGAGGCCAGCCAGGAGTTGTTCAACCTGCGCTTCCAGCACGTCACCGGCCAGCTCGACAACTACTCGCGCCTGTCCGAGGTGCGCCGGGAGGTCGCTCGGGTGAACACGTTGTTGCGCGAGCGCGAGATCGCCGCCGCCGAGGCAGCCGAGGCAGCCGCCGAAACCGACCAGGCCGCTCCGGAAGTTCAAGAGGTCGAGAAGACCAGGCGCCGGGCGCGGGTGCTGGCCAGCCGCCGTCGTGCCGCCAGGGCGGATGGCGCGTCAGATGCACAAGAGGCGGAAAAGGAGCCCAGTGATGGTTGACGGACCCACCCCCACGCCTGCGCCCGAGCGGCGCCCTGAGCGGGATGACGAGCCTGAGGAGCGCGACAACCGGCGCAAGGTGCGCGAGGGACTCGTCGTGTCCGTGGCCATGGAGAAGACCGCCGTGGTCGCCGTGGTCGAACGGGTCCGTCACCGCCGCTACGCCAAGACCGTGCAGCGCACCAAGAAGGTGCACGCCCACGACGAGGGCAACGACATCAAGGTCGGTGACCGCGTGCGGGTCGCCGAGACCCGGCCACTGTCCAAGACGAAGCGTTGGCGTGTCGTCGAGGTTCTCGAGCGTGCTCGATGATCCAGCAGGAGTCGCGACTGCGGGTGGCCGACAACTCGGGCGCCAAGGAGGTGCTCTGCATCAAGGTGCTGGGCGGCTCCAAGCGTCGCTACGCGTCCATCGGCGACATCTTCGTGGCCACCGTCAAAGACGCCATTCCGGGCGCGGCGGTCAAACGGGGTGACGTGGTGAAGTGCGTGGTCGTGCGCACCAAGAAGGAGAAGCGTCGGATCGACGGTTCCTACATCCGGTTCGACGAGAACGCCGCCGTGCTCATCAACGACCAGCTCCAGCCCCGCGGCACCCGCATCTTCGGTCCCGTCGGTCGTGAGCTGCGCGACAAGAAGTTCATGAGGATCGTCTCTCTTGCTCCCGAGGTGCTGTAGATGAAGCTCAAAAAGGGTGACCGCGTCAAGGTGCTCTCCGGCAAGGACCGGGGTGAGGTCGGCGAGGTGATGCGCGCCATCCCCCAGCGCAACCAGGTGATCGTCGACGGCGTGAACGTGTCCAAGAAGAGCCAGCGGGCGGTGAGGGCCACCATGCAGGGCGGCATCATCGACAAGGACATGCCCATGCCCGCGGCCAAGGTCGCCCTGCTCTGCCCCCACTGCTCGAAGCCCACCCGCATCGGCTACCGCTTCGACGGCGACACCAAGGTCCGGATCTGCCGCAAGTGCGGAGGTGACCTGTGAGCGAGACGACGACGGCGACCGCCGAGCGTCCCCGGCTCAAGCAGCGCTACGACGCCGAGATCCGTGCCGCCCTCCAGGAGCGCCTGGATCTGGCCAACGTGATGCAGGTGCCCCGCCTGGAGAAGATCGTCGTGAACATGGGCGTGGGCCGGGCCACCCAGCAGGCGTCGTTGCTCGACGGAGCGGTCACCGACCTCACCCTCATCTGCGGCCAGAAACCCATGATCACCAAGGCCCGGCGGTCGATCGCGTCGTTCAAGCTTCGTGAGGGCAACCCCATCGGCGCCAAGGTCACCCTCCGGGGTGACCGCATGTGGGAGTTCCTCGACCGCCTCATCAGCATCGCCATCCCCCGTGTCCGCGACTTCCGCGGGCTGCCCCCCAATGCCTTCGACGGCCGGGGCAACTACACCTTCGGCGTCGACGAGCAGCTCATCTTCCCGGAGATCGACTACGACAAGATCGACACTGTCCGAGGCATGGACATCACCATCGTGACCACCGCCAGCGATGACGCAGGGGGCCGGGCACTGCTCGACGCCTTTGGTTTCCCCTTCCGGCGGCCCGGACAGCAGTGACGGACTAGGAGAATTTGTTGGCAAAGAAGGCATTGGTCCAAAAGCAGCAGCGAAAGCCGAAGTTCAA
>JBPCNP010000086.1:0-12712 GCA_051001215.1 Acidimicrobiales bacterium | reverse complement strand
CCAGGCCACCGAAGCGCTCGACCAGCGCCCGCCAGGCCGTGTCGTCGGAGTGGGAGGCCCGCTCGACCAGCTGGCCCGGGGTGGCCGCTTCGGCCGACCCGGAGGCCCGGCTGACGAGCCGATCGTCGGGGGCCACCCGAACTGCCGACTCGCTCACAGGTGCACCAGCAGGAGACGCCCGGCCATGCCGACCGTGCGGTCGAGCGAGTCGACGAATCCATGCTCATCTTCGTTGTGGAGGCGCCGGTCGAACAGCACCTCGGCCTGGGCCCACGCCACGTCACGGGCGGCGACGACACTGAAGTTGCCGAGGACGTTCTCGATGTGGCTCAGGACCGCATCGTCGAGGATGCGCTCGAAGCGGTTCTCGAAGTGGTGGCGCAGCTTCGTCATCTCCAGGGCGAAGATGTCGTTCACCTTGTCGTAGTCGGCCCGCTGGGTTCCCGAGTTCGGCTTGGTCCCGAGCTGCTCGCAGGCCGCCACCACGGTGCAGGGCAGGTCGAAGTTCACATGGGCGTTGACCCCGGCCACGGCGAACTGCAGGGGAGCGATCCGCCGCTCGTTGCGGTGCTCGAGAAGGGCCTCCCAGGCGCTCGGGGCCGACTTGGGGTCGGCGGCGTCGGCCTTCAGGGCCGCGAGATAGCGGTTGGCGAAGACCAGATCGAGCGTGGTGAGGAACTTTCCGTCCTGGAACTTCCCGGCGTTGATCCACTCCAGGACCCGGCAGGTGATCTCGTGGTAGAGGAAGTTGAAGCAGGCCACCCCGTCGTGCTTGCCTCCCTCGCTGTTGGCCTCGACCCAGGTCTGGATCGCGGCCAGTCGAGCGACGACGTCAGGCACGGTCGTGGGCAGCGCCGCGGTCAAGGGCGAGCTGCCGGCGTCTTCTGGCGGGGTGCTGGGCTGGTCGATCATTGGTCCCCCCGGATCAACGTGTCGAAGGAACCTCAGCGTGACAGCAGGGCCCGGAGCTGCCATCTGGCAGGTGCCTTATTCCCTGCCCTCCCCTGCCTTATTTTCAGGGCCTGGTCATCTCCGGACCGCGTCCAGCCGGTGGACCACGGCACTGGCCTGCACCCGGCTCTGCACCCCGAGCTTGGCCAGGATGTGGGAGACGTGGACGCTCGCCGTCTTCTCGCTGATGAAGAGCACCTCGGCCACCTCTCGATTGCTCCGGCCCTCGGCCACCAGGGTCAGCACCTCCCGCTCCCGGCGAGTGAGGTCGCCGAGGGCATCGGCGTCGAGGGCAAGCGGTACCGCCTTCTCCGCCTCGGTGGGGTCGAGGGAGATCCGCGCCCGGGCCGCCAGCTCCTCGATCAGACGCTGGAACGGGGCCGCGCCCAGGTCGGAGGCCATCCGGTAGGCCGCCCGCAGGGCGTCGGCCGCCCGCGGCGAACGGGCCCGGCGTGACAGCAGGGCCTCGGCCTCGCGCATGCGGGCGTATGCGGCGGGATAGGGCTGGCCGAGCCCGTCGAGGCAGACTGCCGCCGCTGTCCACGCCTCGGGGGCGCTGACGCCTTCCACCCGGGACCACTCGGCTCGGCACAGGGCCATGTAGGCAGCCACCGCGGCGCGCACCGGCGGGGCGGCATCCCTGGCCTGCTCGGACAGGGCCTGGACCCGGGCCAGCAGATCAGTCCCGGTGGCATGGGCGGCGTCGACGTCGACGGTGGACCGGCGGGCCCGAGCCACCTCGGCCCCGTCGGCCTCGGCCCGCAGCCCGTGCCAGACGAGAGGGGCGACGAACCAGGTGTCGTCGGTGCGGTCGGCGACGGCCAGTCCGGTGGCGACGGCCCGGCGCGCCTTGTCCACGTCTCCTTCCCAGAGAGCCAGCCCGGCCCGGAGGGTGAGAAGGGGGGCCTGGTAGCGGGCATCGGTGGCATGGGTGCCCAGCTCCTCGACCATGGCCAGATCGGCACTGGCCGCCTCGATCTGGCCCCGGCCCACCGCCAGCTTGGCCCTGGCCAGGTGCAAGTCGATGGCCGCCGCCCCGCCGGGGCGGCACGCCATGGCATCGGCGAGGAAGTGGTCGGCTTCGTCCCAGCGACCCAGGCGGAACAAGGTGTTGACGGCGATGGCCTGGAGGGACACTCCGTAGGAGCGCTCCAGGCCCAGGCGCCGGACCCGATCCACGCCCTCCTCGGCCACGGCCGCCGCCGTGTGGAGTCGATTGAGGGGACCGGAGAGAAGCTCGGCCAGGTTGAGCCACGCCCGGGCCACGTCCTCGGGCGTGCCCACCTCCTCGGCGATGGCCCGGGCGTCTTCCAAGAGACTGACGCCGGCTGCGGCATGGCCGAGGAAGGCCAGGTCGACGCCCAGGGTCGACAGCACGTGACCCTCCTCGGCCCTGGCCCCGGCCCGGCGGGCGACATCGAGGGCCTCCTCGGCCCGCGACCGCGACTCGCGGTAGCGGCCGGCCAGCATCAGCGCCTGGGCCTGGGCGGCCACCACCCGCGCCCGTTCGGCCGTCGCCTGCTCCAGGGGCACCATGCGAGCGGCCTCGTCGTAGGCCGCGAGGGCGGCATCGCACTCGCCTGCGGCCCAGAGATAACAGCCAAGGCGCTCCCGGAGCAGGGCGTGACGGACGCTGCCGGGCCCTGTTCCCCGCTCAGGGGGCCGCTCGGGCCCGGCGTCGTCGATCGCCGCTCGGGCCAGGGCGACGGCCCGGGTGTGGTCGCCGGCCAGGTTGGCCGCTTCGGCCGCTCGCTCGAACAGGCCGAGGCGGTCGACGTCGACGGTGGCAGCGGGATCCGGAGCCCGGTCCCACAGCTCCAGCGCGACCTCGTAGTGGCGCTGGGCCTCGGCGAACCCGTAGAGCCGCTCGGCGGCGACGGCCGCAGCCACCGCCGCGGGCAGGGCCCGAGCCGGTTCACCCGCCTCGTACCAGTGATAGGCGAGCTCGCCCTCGGCCGAGCCCGTCGACAGCCCGCGGTCGGCGGCGATGGCTCTCCCGTAGGCGGCGTGGAAGCGGCTGCGCTCACCGGGGAGCAACTCGCCGTACACGACCTCGCGGAGCAGGGCATGACGGAACACGTAGGCGTCGTGGTCGCCAACCAGGACCTGATGGTCGACGCATTCGCGCAGGGCGTCACACAGCGTGTCTTCGTCCATGTTGGGCCCGGCCGTGCCTGCGAGAAGGGCGTAGGGGACACATGCGCCCCCGGCAGCCGCCCGCCGCAGCACCTTCTGGGCCGTGGTCGACAGGCCGTCGACACGCGCCAGCAGGATCTGGCGGAGGCTGGGGGGCAGTTCGGCCGCGCCGGCCCCGGCCGATGCGGCCACCAGCTCCTCGACGAAGAAGGCATTGCCGTCCGAGCGGGCCCAGATGGCGTCGACCAGCTCGATGGCGGGGGCCGTGCCCAGGATGGCCGTGAGCTGGGCGAGCACCTCGTCGCGGCTGAACCGGGCGAGTTCGATGGTCTCGGCCCGGCGGTTGCGCCGCAACTCGGCCAGCAGGGGCTGGAGGTCGTGGCCACTGACCAAGGCATCGCTGCGGTAGGTGGCGATGATCACCACCGGCGCCTGGCGGACGTTGGCGATCAAGAAGGACAGGAGGTCGCGCGTCGACTGGTCGGCCCAGTGCAGGTCCTCAACCACCAGCACCACCGGGCCCCGTTCGCCCAGATGCTCGAGGATGCCGAGGACGAGCTCGAACAGCCGGCTCTGGGCGGCGGGACCGGTGACCATGGGACGGCCGGATCGGCCTTCTGAGCGGGGCGGGGGGCCCTCGTCGTCGCCGGACCGGAGCTCGGGCAACAGCAGGGTCAGCTCCGAGCACAGCGGCCCCAGGACCTCGCCCAGCGACACGGCCCCGAGCTGGCGCACCAGATCGCGCAGCGCGACGATGATCGGCCAGTAGGGCAGTCCCCCGTTGCCGAGGTCGATGCACCCACCGACCAGCACGGTGGCTCCCAGGTCACCGGCACGGGCCAGGAACTCCGAGACCAGCCGGGTCTTGCCCACCCCGCTCTCCCCGCCCACGAACAGGGCTGCGGCCTCACCGGCCACGGCGCGCTCGAGGGCGTCGTCGAGCCGGCCCAGCTCTTCGGCCCGGCCGACGAATTCGAGGCTCGGCCCCAGCACTGCCACGGCAGAAAGTATCGCGGGTGGGCCGACAGCGTGCTCAACATCCCCACCCTTGACGCCCGAGACCCGGTGGAGGAAGATGACCCGAGAAATGAAATCGATTCTCATTCTTGTTGTCGTGCTCGCGAGCGCAGCCTGCGCATCCGGGGCGACGACCCCGAGCGCCTCCGCTCCTGTCCCTCCCGCCAGGTTCAGCGCCGTCGCCGCCGAGGACATGTGGGGCAACCTTCTCCGCCAGCTCGGCGGCGACCGTGTCGTCGTCTCGAGCATCATCCGCAACCCAGGCGTCGACCCCCACGACTACGACCCCAGACCGTCCGACAGCGTGGCCGTGGCCGACGCGCGCCTCGTCGTCGTCAACGGCCTGGGCTATGACGGCTGGGCGTCGAAACTGGTGGGGGCCAATCCGTCGTCGGGCCGGGTGGTGGTAGACGTGGGCCGCGTCGTGGGGGCCAACGGCGGGGACAACCCCCACCGCTGGTACGTGCCCGCCGATGTCCACCGGGTCGTCGACGAGATGACCGCCGCGCTCGAGCGAGTCGACCCCGCCGACACCGCTTATTTCGCCGACCAGGCCGCCCGGCTCGGTGCCAGTCTCGGGGCCTACGACGATCAGGTGGCTCGCATCCGCTCTGCCTACGCCGGCACTGCGATCGCCATCTCCGAGAGCGTCTTCGTCGGCATGGCCGACGCCCTGGGCCTTGCGGTGCGCACTCCCCCGTCGTTCTCCGACGCAATCTCCGAGGGCAACGAGCCCACGGCCCGTGACAAGGAGATCGTCGACCGCCAGATCGCCGAGCACCAGGTCAAGGTGTTCGTGTACAACGCCCAGAACACCACGCCCGACGTCCGGGCCCTCACCGACGCCGCCACCAAGGCCGGCATACCGGTGGTCGAGGTGACCGAGACACTGTCTCCACGCGGCGCCACCTTTCAGGACTGGCAGCAGCGCCAGCTCTCCGCACTGGAACAGGCTCTGGCCGCCGCGGTGGGGCCCGGGCCTGCGGGAGGTTCCGGGCGTTGAGGGCCGGCGCTCCCGCCATCGCCCTCACCGACGTGTCGGTCCGCCGGGGCGACCGGACCGTGTGGGCCGACCTGTCCGTCTCCATCGAACCGGGCGAGTTCGTCGCCGTCGTGGGCCCCAACGGTGCCGGCAAGTCGACGCTCCTCGAGCTTTTGCTCGGCCTTCTCGACCCGGTGGCGGGCCGGGTCGAGGTGCTGGGGGGCCGACCCGTGGACGCCCGCCCACAGGTGTCGTGGCTACCCCAGCGGCGGAGCTTCGACGCCTCCCTCCGCCTGCGGGGCACCGACGTCGTGCGCCTGGGCCTGGACGGGGCCCGATGGGGCACCCCGCTGCCGTTCGTGGGACGTCGACGTGAACGCGATGCCCGGGCCCGCGTGGCCGAGGCCATCGAGGTGGTGGGGGCCGGCGCCTACGCCGACCGCCCCGTGGGTGAGGTGTCCGGCGGGGAGCAACAGCGACTGCTGATCGCCCAGGCCCTGGTCCGCCGCCCCCGACTCCTCCTTCTCGACGAGCCCCTCGAGAGCCTCGACCTCCCCAGCCAGCGGGCCGTGTCCAGTCTCGTCGCCGGCGTCTGCCGACAGGGGATCACGGTGATCATGGTGGCCCACGACGTCAACCCCATCCTCGGGTACCTCGATCGCCTCGTCTACGTGGCGGCCGGGCGGGCTCTCGCCGGTCGCCCCCTGGACGTGGTCACCAGCGAGAACCTCACCCGTCTGTACGGCACCGCCGTCGACGTCTTCCACACCGCCGACGGCCGCCTGATCGTTGCCGGCGTACCCGAGGCCGCCTCGTTCCACGGTCATCAATGAGGATTCTCGCCGCCGCTCCGGGTGCCGGCCTCGACCTGTTCCGCGACCTCGCCGTGTTGTGGCGGTACCCCTTCATGCGCCATGCGCTGGTGGCCGGGACGGCGGTGGCGGTGATGGGCGCGGTCGTGGGGTGGTTCGTCGTGGTGCGCCAGGAGGCCTATGCCGCCCACAGCCTGGCCATGGTCGCCTTCCCCGGTGCCACGGTCGCCGCCTCCCTCGGCATCGCCCCCATCGTCGGCTACTTCGGCTTCGCCGTCGTGGGCGCCGGGGCCATCGCCGGCCTCGGGTCCGGTACGGCGTCGAGGAACGACCGGGGCCACTCCGCGACCGTGGCCACCGTCCAGGCTGCTGCCCTCGCCCTCGGCCTGCTGATCGCCAGCCTCTACCAGGGCTTCCTGGCCAACACGACCTCGTTCCTGTTCGGGAGCTTCCTCGGGATCTCGGCCACCGAGGCCTCCGTCCTCGCCGTGGTGGCCGGCGTCACCGTGGTCGCCCTCGCCGCCATGGGGAGGCCCCTTCTGTTCGCCAGTGTCGAGCCCGCGGTGGCCGCTGGCGCGGGCGTGCCCGTCGGGGGCCTGCGTGTCGGCTTCCTCGTGTTGATGGCCGTCGTCGTTGCCGCGGCCAGCCAGTTCACCGGCGTGTTGCTCGTGTTCTCACTGCTGGTCACCCCCCCGGCCATCGCCCAGACCCTCACCTGCCGCCCCGCCCGCTCCTTGGCGCTGGGTGTGGTGGTCGGCGTCACCCTCGTGTGGGCCGGGCTGGGCGCGGCCTTCTACACCGACCGCCCCGCTGGCTTCTGGATCGCCAGCCTCGGCTTCGTCGCCTACGTGGCAGTGCGCGTCGGCGGGCTTGGCGCCGCGTCCATCCGTCGACATCGCCATGCAGGCCTGCGGTGATCGTGCCTGCGGTGACCGTGCCTCCGGTGACCGTTCCTGCAGTGATCGTGCCTGCAGTGATCGTGCCTGCATGATCGTGGCAGTGACGTGGCCCGGGCTCCTGGCCCACGAGTTCGTGCGCAACGCCGCCATCGCCGGCGGGCTCACGGCCGTGAGCGCGGGTCTGGTCGGCTGGTTCGTGGTGCTGCGCAACCAGGTCTTCGCCGCCGACGCCCTGAGCCACGTCGCCCTCACCGGGGGGCTCGGGGCCCTGGCCTACGGCCTGGGCGCGGGCCTGGGCGTCTACGCGGGGACCATCGGTCTGGCCGTGGTGCTCGGCCTCCTCGGCGGCCGCCTGGCCCGGGCCGGGGACACGGTCATCGGCATCGTGTTCGCGTGGGTCCTGGGAGTGGGCGCCTATTTCCTGTCCGTGTTCGCCGGCGGGCCGTCCTCCGGCGACGGCGCCGCCGCCGTGCGCGTGCTGTTCGGCTCCCTGTTCGGGATCGGCCCCCAGCAGGTCCGTCTCACCACGTTCGTGACGGTCATCACCGTCGGCGGTCTGATGCTCGTGGCCCGGCCCCTGCTCTTCGCCACGGTCGACCCCGAGGTGGCCCGGGCCCAGGGGGTGCCCGTGCGGGCCGTCGAGGTGGCCTTCCTCGCCCTGCTGGGGTTGGCCGTCGCCCAGGCCGTGCAAATCGTGGGCACGCTCCTGCTGCTGGCCCTGGTCGCCACCCCGGCGGCAGCCGCCCAGCGCCTCACCACCCGGCCGTGGCGAGCCATGTGGGTGTCGGCCGGCATCGCCGTGGCCAGCGTGTGGGCCGGCATCGCCACCAGCTACCTGCGAGCCGACCTCCCTCCGAGCTTCGTGATCGTAAGCATCGTGGTCGGCGTCTACCTGATCACCCTCGCCGCCCGCCGCCCCGCCCGGGCGGTCGCGCACCGGCGGTGACGCTCCGGCGCTGACCCTCGGCCATGGGTGTCGGACCCGGCACCCGGCCTACTATCCCGCGCATGCAGGACGGGAGCCGGCGCGCCATCATCGCCGCCTTCGGCTCGAACCTGGTCATCGCCGTGGCCAAGCTGGTCGGGTTCTTGTTCACGGGGGCGGCATCCATGCTGGCCGAGGCCGTGCACTCGGCGGCCGACACCACCAACCAGGGCCTGTTGTTCCTGGGCGGGTCACGGGCCGAGAAGCGGGCCACGATCGACCACCCCTTCGGCTACGGCCGAGAGCGGTACTTCTGGTCCTTCGTGGTCGCCCTGGTGATCTTCTCCCTGGGGTCGCTCTTCGCCCTGTTCGAGGGCGTCGAGAAGCTGCGTAAGCCCCACGCCCTCGAGTCGGTGGGGTGGGCCATCGCCGTGCTGGTGCTGGCGCTGGTCTGCGAGGGGTTCTCGTTGCGGACGGCCGTGCGCGAATCGAACGAGGTCAAAGGCGACGAGTCGTGGTGGAGGTTCATCCGGCGGTCCAAGAGCCCCGAGCTGCCGGTCGTGCTCCTCGAGGACTTCGGGGCCCTGATCGGCCTCGCCCTCGCCCTGGTCGGCCTGGCCCTGGCCGAGATCACCGGCAACTCCCGCTTCGACGCCATCGGCAGCGTGGCCATCGGCCTGCTGCTGGGCGTGATCGCCGTCACCCTGGTGGTGGAGATGAAGAGCCTGCTCATCGGCGAGGCCGCCTCACCGGCCACCGTCCGCGGCATCGCCGAGGCCATGGAGTCTTCCGACCAGGTGCTGCGGGTCATCCACCTCCGCACCGAGCACCTGGGCCCCGAGGAGCTGTTGGTGGGAGCCAAAGTGGCTTTTGCCCTCGACCTCGACATACCCGCCCTGGCCGAGGCCATCGACGAGGTCGAGCGACGGGTACGGTCCGCGGTGCCCGAGGCGAGGATCATCTACATCGAGCCCGACGTGGCTCGCACGCCGACTTCGGCCCCGGCCGAGATCCGTCCCCCTGTCGGCGACTGACGGCTCGGCCTTGGCCCGCCGAGCGGCAGTACCGTCTGAGTGGTGAGCACTGTTTCGACGTCCGCCGCGGACCTGTGCGCACGGGTCGACGGCATCATCGTCTCGCTCATCCGGTCGTCGACCCGGTTGGTGCCCGACGACGTGTCCCGCGTGCTCTCCGAACAGGTGCGGGCGGCCGGGTTCAACGACGGGGTGATCTTTCTCGTCGACCTCGACCAGGTGGTGCTCACACCTGTCCCCGGGCCGGCAGCCGACGTCGGCCCGCAGGACGTCGACGGCACGCTCGCCGGTCGGGCCTTCCAGACCGAGCGACCCGTCACCGTCCCCGACGCCGGCGCAGGAACAGGGGTGTGGTTGCCCATCGTCGACGGAGCCGAACGGGTCGGGGTGCTGTTCCTCCGGGTCCCCGTCATCTCAGACGAGCTCGTGGCGCGCTGTGCCGACCTCGCCGGGTTCCTGGGGGAGCTGATCGTCTCCAAGTCCCAGTACGGCGACAGCCTGCTCCGGGCCAGGAGGCTACGGGACATGACCCTGGCGGCCGAGTTGCGCTGGGGGATGCTCCCGCCCCTGACCTTCACCGGTGAGCATGTCGGGATCGCCTGCGTACTCGAACCGGCCTACGAGGTCGCCGGCGACGCCTTCGACTACGCGGTGAACTCCGGCGTACTCCACTTCGGCATCTTCGACGCCATGGGCCACGGGCTCGAGGCCAGCCGGATGGCCAGCCTGACCGTTGCCGCCTACCGCTGGGCCCGTCGTCGTGGCCTCGACCTTCCCGAGACGTTCCGGGCCATGGACGAGGCTCTCAGTGGAGAGTTCGGAGACGAGCGGTTCGTCACGGCCCAGTTCGGCACGCTCGACCCGGCACAGGGAACGCTGCGGTGGGTCAACGCCGGCCACCCCGCTCCCCTGCTACTGCGCCGGGGACGGGTGGCCTCGGAGCTCCAGTCCCCGCCGGCGTTGCCCCTCGGCCTGTCTGACATCGAGGTGGTCGTCGCCGAGGCCGCTCTGGAACCGGGCGACCGCATCCTCTTCTTCACCGATGGCGTGGTCGAGGCCCGGTCACCCGGCGGTGAGCGGTTCGGCCAGCAACGGCTCATCGAGCTCACCCGGCATGCTCTCTCCGACCAGCAGACCCTGTCGGAGACGGTGAGGAGGCTGGTTCGCTCGGTCGAGCGTCATCGCTACGGCCCACTGAACGACGACGCCACGATCCTGTTCGTCGAGTGGCACCCGACGTAGTCGCAGCCGCGCACGAGTGGGAGCCGTGGAAGTCTCCGACGCCCATCTCCCCCACCTGTCTCGCTGGCCGGCGGTGCCCAGTGGCGGTAGCCACAGCCATGCCGGGGTGTCCCGGCACGACCGGCGCTTGTTTGGTCGCAGCCCCAACGGGATTCGAACCCGTGTCGCCACCTCGAGAGAGCGAGCAAGGGCCTACCCGTCACGTGTCGTAGAATGCACCTGTGCAGGTCAGAGGGCGTGCGGCCGTCCGCCGAGCACCGCCGAGTCCGCCTGATCTGCCTGATTGGATTGGCGAAGGGATTGGCAAGTTCGTCCGCGTCGCCTATGCGCTCCCGCCCTCGTGGCCGTCACTCGGCCGCCTTCGGGCGTGGCTCGCCAGGCTCGTCGTTGACACAGAGCAGACTCGCCCAACGGCTGGGTGTGGTCAGGCGCGCAATCGCGGCACCCGCGCCGATATCGGACGACCGGCACCGGACGCTCGCGCCCTGCATCCGGCAATTCCCGCTCCTCACTGGTCATAGGGCGACGTCGGGATTATGGGCGAGGGCCGTCCGCCTCGCGTGGCCGACTGCCCTCCGGCCGATGCCCTGTCGACTGGGTTCCCGAGTGTTCCGGAGCCGGCCGTCAGGACGCTGACTTCCGGGGCGAATACCGAGCTGTATCCCGAACCGGTATGCTGGATCGGTGGCCACCGAGCAGGTCGCCGTGCGTATCCCCGAGGAGTTGTTGGCTCTCCTCGACGACCTCGTCACCCGCGGCGTCTACGAGAGCAGGGCGGCGGCAGTCCGCGCCGGGATCAAGGCTCTACTCGAGTTCGATCGACGGTGGCTGACGGACACCGCCATGGTCGACGGATACCAACGGACGCCCCCCACGGCTGCGGAACGAGATGCGGCGATCGCCTCCCTGCGGGACGCCATCCTGGAGGAACCGTGGTGAGGGGCGAGGTGTGGTGGGGTGAGATCGAAGGGATCGGGCGTCGGCCCTTCCTGGTGATGACCCGCTCGGCCGCGATCCCCGTGCTCGACAGCGTGCTGGCCGCGCCCGTGACCCGTACCGTGAGGGACATCCCGACGGAGCTGGAGCTCGGCCCCGACGATGGAATGCCGACAGATTGCGCGGCAAGCTTCGACAACATTCGTGTCGTCCCCAAGTCGTATCTCACCGATCGGCAGTGCAGCCTGACGTCGGCGCGGATGACCGAGGCATGCCGCGCACTACGCGTGGCGGTGGACTGCTGACCGGCCGCCAGGGGGGCTGTGGCCACGGCGTCTTCCTACGCCAGTCGCCTGAACGCCTCACTCCAGGTCGGCAGGCCGTCGGAACCCTTGATCGTCCAGCGCACGAACTTCGTCGCCGCCATCTCCGGCGCCAGGACGGTCATGAGTTTACGATGCGGACTTCCTCCGGCAAACGCCGCCAGCGCAGCCTCATCGACCCAGACCGAGAGGGTCGCGTACTGCTTCCTGAGAGGTCGGGCGAGCAGGGAGAAGCCGGTGACGCCTTCCGTACGGGCGAGCTGCTTGCGGACCGCGCTCGCACCCCGGAACAAGCGGGGCGTCGACCTCAAGCTGCGTGCCGGGATGCTCGAGGCGAGGACGAGATACTCGTGTTCGCGATCGAGCGGCTTCATCGTCTTCCACGGTGACTTCATAGGCTCTTCCGCCCTGTCGTTCGAGGGTCATGCGGGTGAGGGTCCGACCGGCGGTCAGGCCGACGATCGACCATAGCGACGATCCCCAGCAGACCGGTACCAGCAAGCACGACGCCCGTCATAAGGGCGTTCAGGAGGATGGGCATGAACAGCAGCGCCATGAAGGCCACGAGCGTCGAGATCGGGTAGCTGATGACTGCGAGCCACCTCGCACGAGGCCAGGGGTTCGTACCACGAGGAAGAGGAAGGCCGCTGCGGGCAGCATCAGACCCACGGCGGCGGGACGAGCTCGACCTCGTCCTTGCCGCCCGGTCGCCCGACCGGTCAGTGAGCACGCCGCTGAGGTGCCTGTCGTCTACTTTGACGCCAGCGCGTTCGTGAGGCCGCTCGTCGAAGAGCCTGGCCCGGAGATCGCTGTGGCGCTGTGGGACGGATGCGACGCAGCCGTATCGAGCACGCTCGCGTAGGCGGAGGTCCGTGCAGCTCTCGCTGCCGCCTACCGGAACCACGACCTCGACCGACACGGCTTCGAGCAGGCCGAGCAGAGCTGGGAGGAGTTGCGGCGCGCCGCTCGGCCGGTCGAGTTGACGCCCGCGGTCGAGCGTCACGCCGATGAGCTCACCGCCCAGCATGACCCTCAGGGGCGCCGACGCCCTACATCTCACCCGCGCGCTCGTAGTCTCTGACCACGCGCTCGTCGTCGCCGTTTAGGACCGACGCCTCCATAACGCTCAAGCCACTCGTACATCGTGCCCATCCGGAAAGTGCCGGGGTGCGCTGTTCACGCGCCTCCGGCCACGAACGCGGAAACGACGTAGCTGGCATGGCGGTCGAGGTTGTTGCGGGCCCGATCGTAGCGAGTCGTCGTCCGGGGATCAGGGTGACGAGCAGCGATCTGGACTTCGCGGAGGGGTGCGCCGGCCTCAAAAACTGTTAGCCTCGATCCTCGGGAGGGGGGTGTTGCGATAATCGCATTGAGATTTCAGCGCGGTGGGAACCCGAATCGGAGACGCCTGCCGCCCCACCACGGGATCGGGACGTCGAGTTCGGGGAAGCCGGC
>JBPCNP010000085.1:0-7955 GCA_051001215.1 Acidimicrobiales bacterium | reverse complement strand
TGTCCTTGTCGTCGCCCTTGCCCGGGCGCCCGCCGCCGCCGATGCCCACCTCGTGGGTGACGCCGTGGGAGGCCACCGTGGTGCCCATCCCCCAGTAGCCCTCCATCATGGTGGCGATCTTGGTGGCCGTCTCCAGGTCGCCGGACACGCCCGAGGAGTTGTCGCCGTCGAAGAACATGCGCTCGCCCACCAGCGACGCCAGGCACACCATGATGTCGGCCTCGTACTCGGAGCGCCACCGGGTGAACTGGTCCTCGGGGGGGATCGACGCCACCATGCCCAGGTAGGTGCCCCCCTTCTCGATGGTGGCGATGTCGATGGTCATGTGCTGGCGGACGCGGTAGGCGGTGACCGCATGGCAGGCCTCGTGCACGGCCACGGCGTGGCGCTCCCGCTCGATGTACTCCACGTCCTCGGGCGGGCCCAGGTCCTTGAGCTGTTTGGCCTTGACGATGTCGGTCCAGGTGATGGCGTCGCGGCCTGCCCGGATGGCGTTGATGAGCGCTTCGTTGACCATGTCCTTGATGGTGGCGCCGGTGGCGTACGGGGTGATGGTGGCCAGCTTGTCGACGTCCTCGGCCGTGAGCTCGTTGCGGACCTTGGCCAAGTACCCCTGATAGGTGCGCACCCGCCCGGGCTTGGACGGGTAGCCGACCTTGTAGATGCGGTCGATGCGTCCCGGGCGCAGGAGCGCCTCGTCGAGGGCCTGGGGCATGTTGGTGGCCATCATGATCAGCATGCGGTACTTGGGCGGGGGCTTGGGGCGCATGCCAAGGACCCGGCGCACCACCCGGTTGGTGAAGCCCCGGGGCTTCTTCATCCCCGACAGCTCGGTGAGCAGGGCCTGTAGGGTGCCCATCCCTCCGCCGCCCATGCCCATGGGCATCATCCGGTCACGGATGCGCCGGGGCGGCTCGGGGCCGCTGCTGGTGACCATGGAGCTCTTGGCCATGGAACTCCGGAACATGGAACTCCGGAACATGGAGCTCCGGAACATGGAGCTCCTGAACACCATGGTGGCCGAGTCGGGCGACACGTAGCTGAGCCCATTGCACGACGGTAGCGAGGCCCATAGCCCGAGCGGCCCGCCCGCCATCGGTGCTGTCATCTGGCCCCCACCGAAGATGCCACCCGGCTGCAAGGCACCCCGGCTACCGAGCGAATCGGCCTCGTCGAAGAACACGATGACCCCGCCGTAGCGCACAGCCAGCTTGCGTAGTTTGCGGAACAGGGCCTTCACCTTGAGGATCCCGACACCCATGAACATGGCCTGGAAGGCGCCCGGGTCGACGAAGACGTAGGGCTTGCCCGTCTCCCCGGCCACCGCTTCGGCCATGAGGGTGTTGTGGGTGACGATGAAGTGCTCGCTCACGTACAGGTGATCAGGAGCGGCGACGCGGATGCAGCGTGCCTCCTCGCGCCCATCGCGGGTGATGGCGGTCATGCGACGGCTCGGACGGTAGGTGGTCCGGGTGCGGACACGATCTCTCTTGCGGTCGAGGCCGAAGGGGACGAGGCCAGGCGGCAGGGCCATGCGAACGATGTGGGCAGGCCGGCCCCGGAGCTGGTACCCGCTGTGCCGGTACCCGGTCTGCCGGGAGGTCAGCGTTGCCACACCGCCGAATGACTGCACCAACAATCGGACCCCAGCCGCCAGTCGGGGTGACGTGGTGTGGAGCTCGACCGCGCCGCGCTCGTCCACCGTCCCGTCGGTGTCCATGAGGCCCCGCAGCAGCGCAAGACGACGCTCCGGATCTGTCCAGAGGTAGTCCTCAGGGATGAACTTCTCGTAGGAGTAGCAGTCGAAGAGGCCCATGTCCTTGAGCAAGACGCGGGTCGTACCGCCGATCACGCTCCAGTCATACGTGCTCTTGCGGACCAGACCGTCCGAGGCGGGCAGGAGAAGCTCGACCCTGGCCAGCACGTCGAGATCGCCCGACGAGATCCCGACATGATGGCGGAACGTGCCGTCGCCCAGCAGCGCTCCGAGCAGGTATGGATCCAGCGGGAGCGACCGTTCCTCGAACGCCACCGGCTCGACGATCGGGATCCTGTAGCGGGCGTGCCCGTCAGCCTCGGTCAGGCGGTCGATCAGCTCGGAGACGGCGAGGACCTTCCGGCCTCCGTAGCGCGACTCGACCTGCCAGAGATGGTCCCCCGTGGTCCGCAACGACGTTCCGTCGCTGAACTCCACCCGGAAGATGTCCCGCTCACCGAGGAGATGGACTTCCAGGACGGTGGTCGGTTGCCCATCCGAGCCGACCACCTGGTCGCCGGGCAGGAGCTCACCCATAGGTCGCGGTCCCGAAGGCGTTATGACCCGAGAGGACACCGGCTCACCTTTTCCCGTTCCCGGCGGTCCCCACAACAGGATGCCGCCGGGCACGTAGCCGCCCTTTTCCTCGATCGACTCGGGATCGTCGAGGAAGACGATGTTCTCCTTGATCTTCTCCAGCACCGAGTCCTGGCCCCACACGTCGTAGAAGCGGGTCTTGATGTCGTCGGGGAAGTACACGTCGGTGCCACCACGGGAGAGGAACCAGAACATGGCTCCGAACTCCATGATCACGAAGAACACCCCGGCCAACAGCTGGAAGAGCAGCGGGAGGGCCCGGAACAACGTGATGGGGAACTGCACCATGGCCAGGACGGGCGATGTGTGCAGCACCGCGGCCAGCACGAAATCGGCGATGGCCACGACGATGGCGAAGCGCACCAGGCGCCGGAAGCGGAACCGGTTCCAGTCGTTGACCCGGCCGACCCGGCGATCCCACCGCCCGAAGACCCGCTGGGACCAGAACTGGTAATAGGCCGGCGAGCGCTCGGTGACCCACAGGTGGAGCTGGTGGAAGACCTCGGCGATGATGATGACCACCAGCCACCACTTGGCCCCGAGCTGTTCGTCCATGGCGTCGCGGAACGGCAGGAGGGGGTTGTCGCCCATGGCGGCGAGGGCGAAGAACACCAGCGCCCCGACGGGGATCACCAGGAGCTTGATGCGGTCCCAGAACGGGACCGGCTTGCGGGTCAGTCGGTCTTCGTCACGCTGGCGGCTCTCGAACTTCAGCGGCCCCCGGTGGGGGGGGTCGAGGCCCACGGGTTCGTTGCTGTCGTCGGTCAACGCTCAGCCGTTCTGCTTGACCGTGAACGAACCCGCCACGTCGTTCAGGAGAGGGACGTTGGAGAGATACTCGCTCTCGGAGGCCCGCAGGAGCAGGACATAGACCCGGTCGGACCGGGCGTCGAGGAGCGCCGTCTGGTCGATCACGTAGAACTCGCTCCCCTGCCGCAGCTCGAAGACCACCCGGTTGCCACGCACGCCGTCGGCGGAGGTGATCGTCTTTTCCCGCAACGGGCGGAAGCTGTCGGTGGCGGGCGGGTTGGCCTCCAGGGGCTGGCCCTTGTGCTCGTCCTCGGCCTCGGCCTTGAGCTGGTCGTAGGGAAAGAACATGTTCCGCAGGCTGGCCAGGTTCACGTGGTCGCGCTCGTCGGGGGTGAGGTCGCGCACCCGCACCTCGGCTACGGGGGCCACGGCGAACGACACCGCATGGGCGGGCTGGGGGTGGGGGTCACCGTCGAACGCCACGCGCCACTGCAGGGCCCCGTTGAAGACCAGGTCGATGAACGAGGGAGCCTGCTCACCGGCCACCTCCAGGGCCTTGGCGTCGGCTCGGTCGAGGAGGTTGCCGTCGAAACCCTTCCACGATCTCGGCACCTTCAGGTAGGTCTTGGTCGACGGATGGGCGACGTAGCGGAACTTGGACGACGCGCAACCCCCGGCGGCAAGGACGACGACCAGCACCAGCCAAATCAACGCCGACAGCGGCATGGACTTCAGCGGCATGGACTTCAGCGGCATGGACTTCAGGGGCATGGACTTCAGCGGCGCCGGGGACGCAACCTGGCGAGCTAGGGACCGGGGAGGAGCGCCGGTCGCCACGCCCACAATCGTACCGCCCGCCCCCGGCGGCGCGGGACGCTTCGTCGCTCAGGGTCGGGGGGTGCATTCAAGTTCTGACGCCCCTTGTGCCGAAGAAAGGTTCATGAACCTCGAGATCGTTCGTCCGGCCACTTTCCGACAGCTCCTGACCTCGGCCCTAGCCGCTGGTCTTTTGGCCCTGGCGTTGGTGGTTGCGTCTCCGGGGGCCGCCGCCCACGCCGACGTGACCTTCGACCAGCAGCTCTTCAACCTCATGAACCAGGATCGGGCGGCCAACGGGTTGGCCCCGCTCCAATCCTCGGCACCCATCGACTCGATCGCCGAAGGCGGGACCTACGCGGGCTGCGGCTACAACGTCGCCGGCCGGGCCGCCGACATGGGGGCCCGCAACTACTTCAGCCACACCATCCTCAACTGCGGCACGAAGACCGCCTTCGACATGCTGACCAGTGCCGGCGTGCCCTGGACCTCGGCCGCCGAGAACATCGGGTGGGAGTCCGGCAACCTCGACCCCGTCGCCGCAGCCAAGCTCCTCAACGACCAGTTCATGAGCAGCCCCGGTCACCGGGCAAACATCCTCGACCCCGCATCCACCCACGTCGGCGTCGGCTCGTGGAGCACGCCCTCGGGCCAGACCTGGGCAGGGGGCGGCACCCCGTTCCACAACGTGTACGTGACCGCCGTGGTCTTCGCCCACCTCCCGACGACGAACCAGCCGCCCGCCCCGACGACCACGACGACGCGGCCGCCCGCCCCGGTGGCCCAGCCGCCATCAGCGGTGACCGGCATCGTCACCTCCCCGGGCGACGGTCGGATGCCGGTGTCCTGGCAGCCGGCGACGGCCAACGGTGCCGCTGTCGACATGTACGGGGTCTGGGCCTACACGTCGGCCGGCTACTCGGGCCGTAGCGCCGCCCTCTGTGGCTGGTGCACCGCCACGACGATCGAGGGCCTGACCAACGGGACGACCTACGTGTTCGTCGTCGTGGCCCACAACGCCGCCGGCTGGGGGGACGCCGGCTACTCGGGGTTGGCCATCCCCGGGGGCACTCCCTCGGCCCCGGCGTGGGTGGCCGCCAGCCCGGGACATTCCCAGATCCAGTCCTCGTGGGCCGCAGCCGCTGCCGGTATCTCCGCCGTCGACATGTACTGGGCGCTCGTGTACGAAGGCTCCAGCTACTCCAACCAGTCGGCCCTCACCTGCGGCACCTGCACCGGCGCCGTCATCACCGGCCTGGTCACCGGGCACACCTACACGGTGTACGTCCTGGCCCACAACGCCTACGGCTGGAGCCCGGCCGCAGCTGCTGCGCCCGTCACCGTCTCTTGACCCTCGTCGCCTCGTCGACAGCGGTCCCGGTCGCTACCATCGGGTCATGGCACGTGAGCGAGTGGTTCTCGGTCGCAAGGGAGACTCGTCGATGGTCCGCATCCAGTGGACCTCCGACTGCCCCGACGACCTGAACGATGTGGAGACGGCCGAGGGGCTGGGCGCCCAGTGGGAGGGTGACGAGCTCGTCACCTACGACCTGCCCGGTTTCTCCCAGCTCCTCGAGTACGACGCAAAAGACGAGTACCAGATCGACAACGATTAGCCGGCAGCTTCGCCGCCGCTGACGGAGCCTCGCCTGCCTGACCGGCGCCTCCGGCCGCCGGTCAGCGGGCGTCCCAGGTAGGGATCAGCCGGCGGGCGGCCCGGGCCTCGTCGACGCGGCGCACCGGGGAGGTCCGCGGCGCCTCATGGGCGTCGTCCGCGTCGCCGGCGGCGATGGCCACCATGGCCTCGGCCAGGGCCTCCATGGTCTGGAGGCTCTCGGTCTCGGTGGGCTCGATCATGAGCGCCTCGTCGACGATGAGGGGGAAGTACACCGTGGGGGCGTGGAAGCCCTCCTCGAGGAGGCGCTTGGCGACGTCGGCCGCCCGGAGACCGTTGCGCCGGCGCAGCCCGGCCGCCGAGGCCACGAACTCGTGCATGTTGGGCCGGTCGTAGGGGATGTCGTAGGCGCCCCGGAGGCGGTGGCGCAGCCAGTTGGCGTTGAGCACGGCCATCTCCGCCACCCGACGCAGCCCGTCGCCGCCGTTGGCCAGGATGTACGACCACGCCCGGGCCAGGGCCAGGGCGTTGCCGTGCCAGGAGTGGACCCGGCCGATCGAGTGCTCGGGCCAGTCCCAGTCGAAGCCACCGTCGGGGTGGCGCACCGGCCGGGGCCCGGGCAGGAACGACGCCAGGCGGGGTGACACCGCCACCGGGCCGGCGCCCGGTCCGCCCCCGCCGTGGGGCACGGCGAAGGTCTTGTGCAGGTTCATGTGGACGATGTCGAAACCCATGTCGCCGGGGCGGGTGACGCCCAGGATGGCGTTCAGGTTGGCGCCGTCGTAGTAGAGCAACCCACCCACCTCGTGGACAGCGGCGGCGATCTCGGCGATGTCCTCTTCGAACAGGCCCAGCGTGTTGGGGTTGGTGAGCATGATCCCGGCCACGTCGTGGTCGAGACGCTGGCGCAGCGCGGCCACGTCGACGCACCCCCGCTCGTCGGAGGGCACGGTGGTCACCTCGTAGCCGCCGAGGGTGACCGAGGCCGGGTTGGTGCCGTGGGCCGAGTCGGGGATGATCACCCGGCGCCGCGACTCGCCTTCGCCCTGCGAGCCGTGGAAGGCCCGCATGAGGAGCAGGCCGGTGAGCTCGCCGGCCGCCCCCGCAGGGGGCTGGAGGGTGGCGGCGTGCATGCCGGTGACCCGGCAGAGGATCTCCTCGAGATCGACCAGGAGGGCCAGCCATCCCTGGATCAGCGAGAGCGGGGCGGCCGGGTGCACGTCAGTGAGGCCCGGCAACGACGCAGCCTCGTCGCAGAGCTTGGGGTTGTACTTCATGGTGCACGAGCCGAGGGGGTAGGCGCCGAGGTCGACCGAATACTGGCGGTGCGACAGCCGGGTGAAGTGGGCCACCAGGTCTCGCTCGCTGACCTCGGCCACCGGAGCCGGCCGGTCCCGCAGGTGCTCGGGTGCCACCAGTTCCTCGGGCGCCCACTCGGGCACCCCCGTGGCCCGGAACGATGCCGCCCGGCGCCCCGGCGACGACAGGTCGAACAGGGTGGGCTCGGCGTCGCGTCCCATCAGCGGCGCGCTGGTGGCCTTCCCCCCGGCCGCCCCGCTCACGAGGACACGACCTTTTCCAGGGCGGCGGCGTAGGCGTCGATCTCGGCCCGCGTGCGGCGTTCGGTGACGGCGATGAGCAGGCCGTCGCCGCCGCCCTCACCGGTGTAGTCCGACCCCAGCGGGATGCCGGCCAGGAAGCCCTCGTCGGCCATGCGCTCGACGGCGACGTCGGCGCTGATGGGGAGGCGCACGGCGAACTCCCGGAGCACGGCGGCGTCGGCCACGGGCTCGACCCCGTCGATGCCGAGCACCGCCTGGCGGGCGTAACGCGTGCCCCGGGCGCAGCGCAGGGCCATCTCCCGCAGCCCGCTCGTGCCCAGCCACCCCAGGTGCACGATGGCAGCCACGGCGATCAGGGTCTGGTTGGTGCACACGTTCGACAATGCCTTCTCCCGCCTGATGTCCTGCTCACGGGTGCGCAGGGTGGTGACATAGGCACGTCGCCCGTCGACGTCGACCGTCTCGCCCACCAGCCGTCCGGGCAGGCGACGGACGAGCTCGCGGCTGCACGCGAACATGCCCAGGTAGGGCCCGCCAAACGAAAGGGGCGTGCCGAAGGGCTGACCCTCGCCCACCACCACGTCGGCGCCGTACTCGCCCGGGGACCGTAGGAGCCCGACGGACACCGGGTCGCAGGCCACCAGCAGGAGGGCGCCCGTGCGCCGGGCCACCTCGGCCGCCGTCGCCAGTTCCTCGATGCAGCCCAGGTAGTTGGGGTACTGCACGAGCAGCGCGCCCGGTGGGCCCGAGCGGCCCTCTGAGCGGGGTGCCGGGCCCGAGCGGCCCTCTGAGCGGGGTGCCGGGCCCGAGCGGCCCTCTGAGCGGGGTGCCGGGCCCGAGCGGCCCTCTGAGCGGGGTG
>JBPCNP010000084.1:0-3997 GCA_051001215.1 Acidimicrobiales bacterium | reverse complement strand
CCGGCAGGCGCTGGGGACTCAGCGCTGACGCCGACCTCGACCCGGCCTTCGTTGACCCGCACCTGGGCGGTGCCCAGAGCCTTGGTCGCCGGCAGGCAGCGGGCTGCTCCGGTGGCCGGATCGAATCGGGCACCGTGGGCACAGCATTCAAGCTCGCCATCGTCGACAGTGCCGACCTCACTCAACGATTCGTTGCGATGCGAGCAACGATCGTCGAGGGCGTAGAGGTCGTCACCGACGGCGAACACGACGAAGCCCGCCTCGACGCGGACCAGCTCGCCGGCACCGACCTGCTCTGCGGGCGGCCCCGGATACCACTTGACCGTGGTGGTTGAGTTCTCCATCGGTTGAGAAGCAGCCGGGTCCGCCCCCGTTACGCTCACCACCTCGTTCCGCCTGAGGTTCGCAGTGGACGCGGTGACTGTCGGAGCCGGCCTCGCGCCCGCCGACGGTGCGGGCCGACGGGCACGCCGACTCTTCATGGACACCGAGGTCGACCATCAGCCGTTCGCCGTTCTCGGCCACCTCCCAGCCGCGCAGGTCATCATGGATCTGGGCAACCAGGGCCTCTGGGTCGTCGTGGTCGTGATCCACTACCAGGCAGCCGGCCGCCGCGTCGAGATGCACACTGCGTACGAGCGGCCGGGCGGCAAGACGACCCGACATCAGGTTCAGGCAGAACGCGCAGTTGCTGTTGGCGAGTCCCACAACGGTTCGCACCGGGTTCCCTCCTTGCCCCGCGAGCGGCGCCCGGCGGGTTCTGCCGCCATGGCGGTAGGCACAGGCTCTCCCGGCACTGTTGCATCGCCGGAGACCAACGACAACCGTAGCCGCCTCGCCGAAGGTCGAGACCCCGGACAGTGGCCATGCGGGCTTCCACGTTGAGGTCGCGCTGCACGATGCCTCGCAGGTTCGGGGCGATGTCGTCGGCCGAGAGGCCAGCCGTGGCCACCTGGTAGAGCAGTGTAGAGAACGTGTGGAAGTTGTTCCGGTCGACGATCGTGACGTCGACGGGCACGTCGGCCAGTGCCATCGCCGCGGTGTCGCCGCCGAACCCGGCTCCCACGATGACGACGTGCGGCAGTTTCACCGTGCCATCTTCGCCCGGTCTGATGGCGGACGGGGGAGATCCCGTCATCGGTAGGTCCAGTCCGGTTGCTTGCGGGCCTGGTTCTCGTCGTACTGCGCGTGGCCCCGGGCGAGGTCGACCAGCTTGGGCACGGGCAGATCCCGCAGGGCGTGGACGGGGGCGTCCTCGGCGGCGAGGAACTCGTCGGGGAAGGCCCGCAGCAGGCTGGCGATCACCCGTTGCTCCTCGGTGGGCAGGTAGCAGCGGTTCCCGTCGGTGACCGACTTCAGCCGCGCACCGATGACCGCCACGGCGTCCCGTTCAGCGTTCCCGGCGACCAGACGTTCGAGCTGGTGGGTGATCTCGCCGGTCCCCAGCTTGCATGCCGGGCACTGGCCGCAGGACTCGACGTAGAGGAAGCGCGACACCATGTGGGCCAGCTCGACGGCGTTGGTGGTGTCGTCGTAGACCACGAAGCCGCACGACCCGAGCCCGCAGTCGATGGCCTCCATGCCCTCGTAGCTGACCGGTGTGTCGAGGTGAGCGGCGGTGAGGACGGGGTTGGACACCCCGGACAGGACCGCTTTGATGCTCCGGCCCGGTGCCACACCACCCCCGATCCGCTCGATCACCTCGCCGAGGGGTGTGCCGAGCTCGATCTCACCGACACCGGGATGCACGACGTCGCCGACCACCGTGCACACCGCCAGCCCCGGGGATATCCGGGTACCCAGTGCCCGGTGCCACTCGGCTCCCCGGGCCAGGACGTGGGTCGCGGTGGCCAGGGTCTCGACGTTATTGACCAGGGTCGGGTTGGCGGCGTCGAAGCCTGTCGGTGGCCCGGTGGAGTCGGGCCGGTCCCGGGCCGACCACCCGCTGTCGGGCGTCGTGGCGTAGAGACCCTGGAGGTACGGGGGGAACAGGGTGGGCAGAGGGGCGTTGCCCTCGATCACCTGCAGCAGACCGGTCTCCTCACCGAAGAGGTACTCCTCGGGACCACCGACCAAGCTGATGGAGGCGTCGCCGGTGAGCCCGGCCTCGGCCATCTCGACCAAGGCCCGCTCCACAGCCTCGATCTCCGGGGTGAACGACGCCTTGACCGCGATGAACGCCTCCTTGGCCCCGACCGCGAGCCCGGCGATGGCCACGCCTTCGATGACCTGGTACGGGTTGGCTCGCAGGATCGCCCGGTCCTTGAACGTGCCCGGTTCGCCCTCGGCCCCGTTGCACACGACGTAGCGGTCACCAGCCCCGTCACCGCTGCCCCCGCCCCTCACCGTCAGCCACTTGCGGCCCGTCAGAAACCCGGCGCCTCCCCGGCCCCGCAGGCCCGACGTCAACACCTCCTGGATGGTGGCGACGGGCCCGAGCGACCTGGCCCGCTCGAGACCCCTGCCCCCACCCAGGCCACGGTAGGCATCGAGGGAGCCGACGGCCTCCTCCCGCAACAGCACCCGATCAGTCACTGTTCCAGCCTCCTACAGATCAACCCGTCGCTCAGAGGATCACCGGAACGACCACGGAGACGTTAGGGACCCGGTTCGCCAGGTGTCCATCCGAACCCGCCATCACCGTCGAAGCCCACGTCGTGTGATGACGTGGTGCTTCCGACGTCGGCGGGGCGGAACTCGGCCGTCCCTTGTCGTACCGGTTACGCCCGTCCCATCCGGGCCTACGAAGTCGAGCCGCCCGCTGGGGGTGTGGCGCAGGCGGAGCGTTGCTACCCGAGCCCGTGGTGTGGCCCGGGCACGTGCTCCTCATTTGCGAATCCCGTCCGGGGCCCGGCGGTGGGGGCGCGGCCACTCGCCACTCGCCCACGACCGATCTATTGTCCTGAACTCGTCAGTGGGTTCCTCAGCGTCGGGGTGGCCACGCCGGGAAGACCGTCGCCAGGCGTGCGAGAGTCAGCGCGGCGAGCGCCAGACCGAAGTCTCGAAGTGCGATGTCGTAGAAGTCGCCCATCACCAACAGGTTGACGATGATGCCGGTGAGCCATGCCGCCACGAGGTAGCCGCCGAAGCGAGGCTGGACCAGCACCACGAGGCCGGCGAGGATCTCGATGGCCCCGACGGAGTACATCAGGGTGTGGGCCTGCGTGTTGAACAGGTCCGTCAACTCCGGAGCCAGGTAGATGTCTCAGTTGACGAGCACATGGGCGAACTTGTCCAGGCCGAACCGGATGAGGCCACGTGACTCTTGCCTCCGTCTCTATCGGGTAGTAATCTGTACGTTAGATGGTGGTCAGCGTTCGTCAACCAGAACCTCCGTTAGAAAAGGCATTCCGGCATGGACAGCTCCTCCGAGGCGATAACCCCGAAGGATCCGACGGAGCAGCGCGAGGACTTCGACGCCCGTGTCTCGGCCATCGCGACACTCGGCGACCCCCTCCGTCGCCGGCTGTTCCGCTATGTCGTTTCGCAGGCCTCGCCGGTGAACAGAGACCAGGCGGCGGCCGCCGTGGGGGTCGCCCACCACGTGGCCAAGTTCCATCTCGACAAGCTGGTGGACGAGGGCCTGTTGGACACCGAGTACGCCCGCCCGCCCGGTCGCACGGGCCCCGGCGCAGGACGCCCGGCCAAGCGCTACCGGCGGTCGGCGCGCCAGCTCGAGGTCAGCGTTCCCGAGCGTCGCTACGACCTCGCCGCGTGGCTGCTTGCCCGGGCCATCACCGACGCCCAGCGCGATGATGTCGCGATCTTGGATGCGCTTGCTCGGGCCGCACGCGACATCGGTGAGTCTTTGGGTGCCGATGCCCGCGCTCGAGCCGGTCGCCGGCCCAGCCGTCCGAGGCTCATCGCTGTGGCCCGAGAGGTCCTCGGCGAGCTCGGCTACGAACCTCGCGCCGAGGCGGGCGGGGTTGAGCTGGCCAACTGCCCGTTCCACGTTATGGCACAGGACTACACCGACCTCGTCTGCGGCATGAACCTG
>JBPCNP010000083.1:0-8284 GCA_051001215.1 Acidimicrobiales bacterium | reverse complement strand
CCGACGTGCTCGCGGAACACCTCGGGCAGTTCGCGCACCGGCCGAGCGAGCGGGTGAACGCCAGCAGCACGCCGCTGACGGCCACGACGGCCCAGAGCGACACCGACGCGCCGAGGAAGACCGCCATCGGGTCACCGCCACCACCAGGCCGAGCAGGGACAGGCGGGGTGGCGCCCGTCGCAGAGGACGGCGGCGGCGGCGGCGAGAGCCAACCACAACCCGACGTCGCCGAGGCGGGCCCGGCGCAACACGGTGGCGCCGCCGCCCGCCCCCCGGGACGCGAGCCCGGCAACGACGAACCCCAGCGGTTGGTAGGTGCCCACGTAGCTCGGGGTGTTCTCGTCGCCGGTTCGCCCGGCGGCGGTCGCGGTGGCCGGGGGTCGGACGGGCAGCCGGCCGACACGTTGGGGTCGACGGGCGGCAGGCGAAGGGGGCAGGGTCGAGCCGGGCGGGTACGCGGAACACCCGGGAGGTGCGCAGCTGCCAGGCCAGCATCGTGGCCAGGGGGCCGTCGCTGATCGGCGGACCGGCCGCCGGGGGCAGGGCTCACCGGGCCGCGTTCCCGGCCGGGAGAAGCCCGGTAACGTTGACTCTCGTGACTGGGCGAACTTCGGTATTCGTGACGATGGTGACCCTTGTCGTCGGGCTCCAGTTCGGCGCGGCCGGCGCCGACGACACCACCTCCACGACGGCCGAGCCCTCCACCACGACGACGGTGGCCCCGACGACGCTGCCGCCCACCACCGCCACTCCCCTACCCGCCCTGCCCATGCGGCCGGTTCCGGGCACTCCGCAGTCACCCGTGTCCAGCACCACGTCGACGAGCACCACCACCACCACCACGGTGCCGCCCCCCAGCGTCAGCGACGCGGCGGCCAAGGCCTACGTGAACAGCCTGGCCCGCTCCGGTGCCAGCAGCACCGGTCGCCTCCTCGATGCCCTCAAGGCGCTCGAGACCATCGGCTACTCCCACGACGAAGCCATCAAGATCGGCTTCGGGCACTTCCCGGTGGGGGGCCCGGCCTCGTTCCGGGACGACTTCGGTGACTTCCGGGCCGGTCCCCCGGAGCACACCCACCAGGGCAACGACATCTTCGCCGCCTTCAACACGCCGATACGGGCCCCCTTCGACGGTGTCGTGCGCTTCGGCAGCGACCCCCTGGGGGGCCAGGCCGTCTACCTGACCCAGCCCGACGGCACCTTCTTCTACATCTGCCACCTCAACGCCTACCCGCCGAACGTGGTCAGCGGGAGCGCCGTCGCCCAGGGCACGGTCATCGGGCTGGTGGGCGATACCGGTGACGCCCGCGGCATGTCGCCCCACGCCCACTTCGAGATCCACCCCGGGGGCGGTGCCGCGGTCAATCCCAAGCCCATCCTCGACGGGTGGCTGGCCGATGCCCTGGCCGCCATCCCCAAGCTGGTGGGGGCGGCCGTGGTCGACCAGCCGGCGGTGATCCAGTCGACGGGCCTCACCCGCCGCTTCGACCTGACGAACCAGGATCAGCGGGTGCCCGGCCCCGTCGAGCCACTGCTGTGGGCATCGTCGGTGAACCCGGCCGGCAGCGCCCTGCGCCTGGCCCAGGGCGAAGCGGCCAAGCTGGCCGACGGCATCGACTGGGAGAAGCTGGCACCCCGCTTCCAGGCCCCGCCGGCCGAAGAGGCCCCGGCGTCGGGCGAGCGGCTCACGGCGCCCACCCTGTCGAGCCCACGCCCCCCGTCGGGCCCACCCCCCCCGTCGGGCCCACTGCCGCCCACCCCCGTCGGCCAGGGCGACTGACCGCACCCCGCCGCAGCCGGCCCTACTGGTCGTCCGGCTTCACCCGCGTCGCCCAACGCAAGAAGCGCTCGATCTGCGGGAGCGACGGTTCTCGTTGGTCACGTTCGGGCGGCCGTCCGTCGGCGTTGATGGGGCTGAGCCTGGCCCGGTCGTTGAAGGCCTTGCGCTGGTGCCCCCAGGCCCTGCTTCGCCCGGACCGCCGACCCAGTGCCTCGTTCAGACCGTGCTCGGAGGCATAGGCGACGGCGTCGTTGACCCGGCTGGACGACGTGAGGCCCAACCGGAAGACGGCCTCGTGGTCGTGGGGCGCGGGCACGTCATGCGACATCCGATCGGGATGGAGCACCGCCTCCTGCAACACCAGACCGAGGCGGAGCTCGGACCGATGGTAGAAGAGGTCGGCGCACGCCTCCCGCATCCGTCGCCGGACCGCATCGTCGAAGAAGTGGCCGGTGACGACGATGACCGTGCACTGCTCCCGGCTGCGCCGTCGCCGGATGCACTCGACCACCGCCACCCCGGGGAACTGGTCCGCCTCCTCGGTGTCGTCGGCGGCGTCCACCACGGCGACGTCGACTTCGTCCCACCGCTCGCCATACTGAAGGGCCTCGCCGTGGGTGAGGGTTCCCGTCACTTCGATCTCGGGGCGGTCGGCCAGCACCTCGGCCATACCGCGCCGGCTGATCTCGTCGTCGTCGACTATCACGACCCTTCGGCGCACTGCAGAGCCTCCAGTCGTCGGTCCACCTCGTGCAGGCGACGTTCTGCCTCCGCTCGGACGCTGTCGGCAACGGTAGTGTCGGGCGAGCCCAGGAGCCGCCACGCTGCGAACCTCGCCTCGGTCACCAGCTCGATGACCGAGGATCGGCCGTCCCGATAGGCACCTTCGATGTGCTGGCGGTCGGTTCGGCGGAGGTGGTGCGCCTCCGCCACGGCGTCGTCACGAAGCGACCGGTCCACCCCGACCGCCGAAGCCACGGCCGCGACCGGCCACAGCAACTGCGAGAAGCAGTCACGCGGGCGGATGGGCCCCGGCAACAGGACCAGGCCGATGCCCAAGATCCCGAGCAGCCCGCCCAACACGGTCCCCCGCTCGATCGCCGACAGCTCGTCGCCGTAGAGGGCGATGAGAATGGCCGTGGCGTGCAGGCTGTTGCCGCCCGGAAAGCGCTGCAGCCCATCGACGCTGAAGGGCCGTCGCATGTTCAGCGTCACGAGGACAGTGTTCACCGCGCCCAGCGACAGTGCGGCGAGGACGACCTGGGGATGGGACACCCGACCGTGCCTGTCGATCTGGCGATGGGCCCATGCCGCCGTCGCCCAGGATCCCAGCACCGATGGCGCCACCGCCCACACGGGCGCCCGCTCGGAGTTGCCGAAGAGCTGGAACACGAACCACAACGGCGACACCGTGAGGATCATCGGGCAAGGGTCGAACACGTTCAGAGGGGGGTGTGGATCCGGTGGCAGCTCGAGCTCGGCGTCGCCGACGCGCAGGCGGAGGGCGGTGCCCGGCACCCGTCCACCCGGGCCATCGACGACGTCCACAGACACGGGCCCACGCAAGTCTCGCCCGTCGAGCAGGCTGGACAGCACCTGGGCCTGGCCCACGGTGACCAGGGTGGTGCCGGCGTCCTCGGCCAGGGTGATGTCGACATCTCGCGTCAGATCGGCTCTCTGGTTGTGCCGGCGGACCCAGAGCCGCAAGACGCTGTCGAGGTAGCTGGTGCCCCCGATGACCTCGGCGCCGAGGCTCGCCTTCCAACTGGCCAGTGTGTTGGCAGTGACAGTGTCCGGCAGGGAGCCTTGGAGCAGCGGCGTGGTTCGGGCCAGGAGGTCGACCACCGAGTCGGCCCCCATGGCGACCGAGTGTTGGCCGCTCAGCCGGGCCTGGTGGCACTTCGCCTCCCGTTCCTGCTCCCTGCGCACACGTGCCTCCTGGCGCCGACGGCGCTGGTACCAGGCCAGTCCGGCACCGCCCCCGACGGCCATGAGCTGCCATTTGAACGCCGCAAGGTCGGGGGGGCGGCTCCGTCGTCGCCGGACGAAAACGGTCACCAGGGCATCGACGGCGGGGACGATCAGCCCGGCCGCGCCCAGACGGAAGCCGGCTTCGAGGGCAAGGGGCACGCCGGACAGCACCGCCGCCTCGTAGGGATCGGGGGTCCGCAGGCTCCACAGGGTGATGTCGGTGGCGTCGAGGGCCAGGCGCGCGGGCAGGGCGAAGCGACGGCTCCGGTGCAACCACAACGCGGTGACGATGTCGGCCACGCCGGACACGGCCGCCGCCCGATCGACCCAGGCTCGGGTCGCCGACCCGGCGATCGAGCGCGCCCGTAACACCTGGTGGGCCCGTACGGTGAGGCGGAACACCAGGTGGAACCGTGATCGGTGCGACAGGAACACCGCCAACCGGTCGTGCCCATTCCTGGGGTCGTCGGCTGTCACGCCGTCATTTTGGGCGAGAACGTCGCGCGATGTGTCGTTGCAATTCGCGCGGGCAGATCGAATTGACTGCCATGGTTCCGCAGCAGGTCGCGGCGACGTGTGCGGCATTCAGGATGGGGGACGCACATGATGCCGTTCAAGGGCCAGCTCAGGGAGCACGCCGGGGCCTCCGGCCCGGTCACCGTCGCCGTGGTGGTCCTGCCGCCGAGCGCAGGGGCCGCCGGTTCCGGCGGCCTCCGGAGTTGGTTCGGCGTTCATCGTCGGGTACGGCCCTATAGGGCCCGGGCAATCCGGGACCTGGGGCCCGAAGAGCGGCAACTTCCCGGTCACTGGCAGGATTTCGTGTGCGCCCAGCTGGCGAACGTGGGAATGACCATCTACCGCTGAGCCTCGCGGCAAACTTCTGCCCGCCGCCCGTCCGCGTAGAAAAGGGGAAATGGGAATCCCGATCGTGAGGCAGCGCCGTAGACCGGCTAAACCCCAGAAAGGGAGCCCTATCGTGCGCCTCGAGTCAAAATCCGCAGTCAGTGTCCTGATCGGGGCGCTGGCTCTCGCCGGTGCCGGGAGCGTGTCCAGCTTCGCGGCCGGCAGTCCCCCCGACACCGTCACCGCCATCCCGAACCTCTCGGGTGTCGGCACCTCGGTCAAGCTCGACGCCGGCACGGCCAAGGCCCTGTCGTCGCTCGGCGTGGCCGTCGCCCCCGCCGGCAATGCCACCTTCGACGCCGGAACCTCGACCATCACCTTCCCCATCACCTCGGGCTACGCCGAGATCCACTCCGACCTGGGCCACAAGCCCGGGTACATCACCGGCTCGATCGAGCACACGGGTAGCGGCTTCACCCTCACCGCCGGGCCCACCCAGGTCACACTGACCGACTTCGTGGTCGACCCGGGCAACTCCATGCTCTACGGCTCGGTCGGCGGCGCACCCAAGGTCCCCTTGCTCGCCCTGGACGGTACCAACGTGAAGGTCAGCAAGGACGCCGGCAACGTGGTCCTCGACGGCCCCGTGGCCACGCTCACCGACACCGCCGTCGGTGCCCTGAACAAGGCCTTCAACACCACCGCCCTCAAGGGGGGCACGCCTCTCGGTGTCGTGCACCTGGTGGTCAAGGGCACCGCCAACACCTACGACGCCGTCGCTGACCAGACGACGGAGATCAGCCGCCTGAGCGGCAAGTCCACGTCGGTGACGCTCGACGCAGGCACGGCCAAGGCCCTGGGCAGCCTCGGTGTGGCCGTGGCCCCGACCGGCTCGGGCACCTTCGACGCCAAGACGTCGACCGTCTCCTTCCCGATCACCGGTGGCTTCGCCGCCATCCACTCCGACCGGAACTACAAGCCCGGCTACATCGCCGGCGTCGTGATCCACCAGGGCAGCGGCCTCGAGTTCTCCAAGGGTGACAAGTCCATCGAGGTGAGCGACTTCGTGGTCGACCCCGGGAACTCGGCGCTGAGCGTCACCACCGGCGGCAAGGCGGGCATCCCCCTGCTGGCCCTCGACGGCACCAACGTGAAGATCTCCAAGGACGGCGCCGACGTTGTCCTCGACGGCGCCGTGGCCAAGCTGACCGGCCCCGGTGCGGCAGCCCTCAACGCCACCTTCGGTGTGACGGCCTTCACCGAGGGCCTGCCCCTCGGCACCGTGCACCTGGTTGCCTCCGGCAGCTGATCTTCCCCCCCCCATGCAGGCGACGGTCCGCCAGAGTTGCCGGACCGTCGCCGGGCATGGCACACTTGCGGCGATGTCCCGTCCCCAGATCTACGTCCCCCAAATTCATGTCTCCCAAATTCATGTCCCCCAGATTCAGGTAGTACTCGCCTAGCGCACGCCGTCACCCGACTCGCGTGCGCCTACGACCTCCCCAGCGGGAGGTCGTTTTGCGTTCAAGAACGCGGTACGGCCGAAGTCCACATGGAACCGAAGTCCACATGGAACCGAAGTCCACATTGAAACCGGAGCCCACATGCAGATGAACGGGGGCCAAGCCCTCATCAAGAGCCTGGAGATGGAAGGCGTGGAGGTCATGTTCGGCCTCCCCGGCGGGGCCATCCTGCCCGTCTACGACCCCATCATTGACTCGCCGATCCGCCACATCCTCGTGCGCCACGAGCAGGGTGCCGGCCACATGGCCGAGGGCTACGCCCAGGTCACCGGGCGCCCGGGCGTGGCCATGGTGACGAGCGGGCCGGGGGCCACCAACATCGTCACCCCCCTGGCCAACGCCATGATGGACTCGACTCCCATCGTCGTGATCACCGGCCAGGTGCCCAGCGTGGCCATCGGCACCGACGCCTTCCAGGAGTGCGACACGATCGGCATCACCCGCTCGGTCACCAAGCACAACGAACTGGTCACCGACGCGGCCGACATCCCCCGGGTCATTCGCGAGGCCTTCCACATCGCCACCACCGGCCGACCCGGGCCCGTGCTCGTCGACATCCCCAAAGACATCGTCGACCCCAACAACCCCCGGTCGGCCATGGAGTGGTACTGGCCCGACTCGGTCGACCTGCCCGGCTACAAGCCCAACATGAAGGGCCACCCCCTCAAGATCAAGGAGGCGGCCCGCCTCATCGGCGAGTCGCAGCGACCTGTCATCTACGCCGGTGGCGGCATCTTGAAGGCCCGGGCGGCCGAAGCCCTGCGGGCGCTGGCCGAGATGACCGGCATCCACGTGGTCACCACCCTCATGGCCCGGGGCGCCTTCCCCGACGGCCACCCCCTGTGCCTGGGCATGCCGGGGATGCACGGCAACTTCACCGCCGTCACGGCCATGCAGGAGGCCGACCTGCTCATCGCCCTCGGGTCGCGCTTCGACGACCGGGTCACGGGCAAGGTGTCGGCCTTCGCCCCCGGCGCCAAGATCATCCACGTCGACATCGACCCGGCCGAGCTCAACAAGGTGCGCCGCCCCGACGTGCCCATCGTGGGTGACTGCCGGCTGGTCATCGAGGAGCTCATCACCGCGGTGCGAGACCTGGGTGTGGCGGGCTCCGAGCACGGGCACGCAGCCGGCGCCCGCTCGACCTGGGACACCCAGATCGATGCCTGGCGGGCCGAGTTCCCCCTCACCTACGAGCAGGGCTGGGAGGAGGGCGACCGCCTCAAGCCGCAGTTCTGCATCGAGGCCCTGCGCGACAACAACACCGACGACACCATCGTCGTGTCCGGGGTGGGCCAGCACCAGATGTGGACCAGCCAGTTCTGGCACTTCGAGCACCCCTACACCTGGGTGAACTCGGGGGGCCTGGGCACCATGGGCTTCGCCGTGCCCGCGGCCATCGGGGCCAAGGTCGGCTGCCCCGAGCGCACAGTGTGGGCCATCGACGGCGACGGCTGCTTCCAGATGACGGCCCAGGAGCTGGTGACCGCCGCCTCCGAGCGCATCCCCGTGAAGATCGCCATCCTCAACAACGCCTACCTGGGCATGGTCCGCCAGTGGCAGGAGCTGTTCTACGAGGAGCGCTACAGCGAGGTCTACCTGTCACCCGACCTGCCCGACTACAAGATGTGGGCCGAGGCAATGGGTTGCGTGGGCATGCGGGTCGAGCACCCCGAGGAGGTCGTCCCGGCCATCGAGAAGGCCAACTCCATCGACGACCGCCCCGTGGTCATCGACTTCCGGGTCGACTGGACCGAGAAGGTCTACCCGATGGTGGCCGCCGGCACCTCCAACGACCAGGTCATCCTCGGCCCGGAGATGGGCGAGGGTGGCCACTGATGCCTGACACTGCTGCCCCCCGCCACCACATTCTCACCGTCCTGGTCGAGAACAAGGCAGGTGTCCTGGCCCGGGTGTCCAGCCTGTTCGCCCGGCGGGGTTTCAACATCTACTCCCCGGCCGTCGCCCCCACCGACGATGAGCGCTTCAGCCGCATCACCATCGTGGTCGATGTGGAGTCGTCGCCCCTGGAGCAGGTCACCAAGCAGCTGTTCAAGCTCATCAACGTGGTCAAGATCTCCGAGCTCGACCCCGCCGACGCGGTGGAGCGGGAGATGATGATGATCACGGTCAACGCCGAGCCCAGCACCCACGGCCAGGTCATCGA
>JBPCNP010000082.1:0-21952 GCA_051001215.1 Acidimicrobiales bacterium | reverse complement strand
TGGGGTGCCACGGCGGGGGCGGAATTTGTCGTCCCTGCGTTCGGGGGGAGAAGGGCCCAAGTGACCGGGGCGCCGGCCGCGACGAGGGCCAGGCTGTAGGCGCCGAGGGGGACCAACCACGGCCAGCCGGCCGGCACCAACACCGGGACCAGGGCCAGATAGGCCACCAACATCACCGGCAGGGCATGACTGGGCCGGAACGTACGCGGAGCCCGACGCAGCAACTGTCCTCTCCCCCGCCCGTAGCCGAAGACCTGGGCGAGGAATGTCGATACGCTGGGACGGCGCTCGTGGAACACCAGGAGGCCAGGGTCGTATCGCATGGCAAACCCCCGACGGCTCAACTCCGACAGCACCACGTTCTCCTCGGCGCACACCAGGTCGGGAGGGAACGGCAGCATCACCTCTCGGTGCACGGCGAGATTGCACAGGGTGAAGAAGCGTTGGTCAGCGGCTCCGGCGGGGTGACGACCGTACCGGCGACGAACCGGCCCCGATCCGACGATGGAGGCGAGGACCGCTCCTTGCACCATCTGGAACCGGCTGCTGCCCGGCGGTGTCTCGTTGGGCCCCCCGAAGACCATGGCCTCTGGCCAGGCATCGACGAGGCCGACCAGACGGCACAACAGTTCGGGGTGGGCGACGACGTCGTCGTCGAGGAACAACAAGAGGCCGCCACGTGCTCGGCGCACGAGGAAGTTGCGAGCGGCAGCGGGCGACGTCGGCTCGGCCACACCCACGATGGCATCGGGGAAGCGCGCTCGCACAATGTCGGCAGCCGCGGCGTCACCGTTGCAGCACACCAGCAGCTCGAAGGTCGGAGGGCTGGCCTGGGCCTGGAGACTGGCCAGGCAGGCGTCGAGCAGCACAGGTCTGCGGGCCGTCACGATGCAGACACTGACGGCCGGCGCTGCGGGCGTCTCGTCCCCGACCTGCGGTCGTCCCGTCCCTCGTTCCGCCGCCGGCGGGTCGAGACTCGCCATCGTGGTGAGCCTACCCAACGCCGCCCCCTTTCGACTTCCGGGCATCGACCGGCGGGAGCCGATACGGTCCTTCATCTCGTTGCCGCTCGGCTGGCCGACGACTGGAGGGGTCCGACCTGAAGGTTCACTTCTACGGCGTGAGGGGCTCGACACCCACACCTGGCCCCGACTACCTGCGCTACGGGGGCAACACCTCCTGCGTGGTGTTGACCTTCGATGGCCAGGATCCCATCGCGCTCGACGCCGGGACCGGACTGCGGGCCTGGGGCAACAGCCTCGACGACAGCGCTCCGTTCCGGGCGACTGCGCTCGTGACTCACCTGCACCTCGATCACATCCAGGGTCTGCCCTTCTTCACGCCCCTGTTCCGGCCCGGCGCCCAACTCGAGATCTACGGCCCCGAACAAGAGGTCGGCTCCTTCGAAAAGGCCATCACCCGCGTGTTCCGGCCGCCGCTGCACCCCGTGCGGCCGTCGGAGATCCACGGCAGCATCTCCTTCCACGAGATGACGAGCGATGAGGTGGTCATCGGCAACGCCCACGTCATGGTCCGGCCGGTGCCCCATCTGGGGCGGACCATCGGCTACCGGATCGACCATGGTGGCTCGTCAGTGGCCTACATAAGCGATCACCAGGCCCCTCGCGATCAGCAGAGCATCGATCCCGGCGTGTTGGAGCTGGCCGCAGACGTCGACGTGTTGATCCACGACGCCCAGTACACGCCGGCGGACTGGACGGCCAAATGCGACTGGGGCCACTGCACGGTGCCGTACGCCTTGCGCGTGGCCACGACGGCCGGAGCCCGCACCCTCGCCATGTTCCACCACGACCCCTGCCGCCAGGACGACGCCATCGACGGTCTCGTGGCCGAGACCCGAGCGGCGGCCGGCGATCAATGCGAGGTCATCGCCGCTCGCGAGGGCCTGGTCATCGAGCTCCCGGCGCAGTCGCCTTCAGCCTCCGGCTGACGGGTTGCCGGTGGCCGCCGAAGGCTGACGAGTCCGGCGGTCAGAAGGCGGTGGAGCTCACCGGGGTGTCAGATGCCTGACCCTGTGGCCACACCGTCATGACCAATAACTGGGCCTGGCCCTTGAAGGGGTTCTCCACCTGGTAGACGGCGCCCTGGGGCAACAGGGCGGTCTTGCCCGGCTCGAGCACGTGGGGGCTCTGCGACTGCTGGTGGAACTGCACCTGGCCGTCGAGGACATAGACCACCGTCGGCCCGCCCTGCTTCACTGCCGCCGACCGGCCGCCCGGGCGAATCGTGAGCTCGTCCAGCCGCATCATGTAGTTGCCGCCGGCGTCGAGCCCGGGGATGTCGTCGGAGTTGACGATGACCTTGCCCCCGGGGCTGGGCAGCGGCTGCGTGCGCACCGATTCGGGGCGCACGAGAAACGCCAACCAGTTGTTGGGCCCCGGGCCGGGGTTCGAGTGGAAGTGGTGCACGAAGGCGGGGGCGAACAGCGTGTCTCCCGGTCCGACGTCGACGTGCTTGTCGCCGTCTTCGTTCACCCGGGTGACCCCGGTGAGGCCGAACAGGAACCCCGGCGGGTGGACGTGTCCGGCGGCCGACGGGGCCTCCTCGCCCTCAGGCTGCGGAAAGGCGATGACGGCCTCGTACATGGGAGCTGCGGGCGGCGGCACGTTGGTATACGGCCCCTGGGCCAGCTGGGTGCGCAGGAACGACTTCGCTCCCGCGCTGGACGAGCTCGAACCACAAGCGGCGGCGACGAGCGCCACCATCGCTGCGACCACGAGTGCGTTGCGTGTACTTCGGGTGCTTCGGGCCATTCCAGCTCCTGATGGTCGAGGACTGAGATCGGATGACGAAAGACGGGTCACGGGCGTCACGAGCGACGGGACGCGACATGCTCGGCCATGGTGCGCCCGCAATCGCGGCACGACCTCGGCGTCGTGGGGTCGGGGCGGAAGGGATGAGCAGTCGGGAGGTCGAGCACCTCCGCCTTGGCGGCGCTGAACTCGCTCTTCAAGATCTTCCAGTCGCCCTGGCGGAGCGCGTACATCCAAGCGTGGGGGACCTCGACGCCGCGTTTGACGGCGTACGTCGCAGCGGTGACGTCCTCGGGATGGTGACCGAGAATGATCATCCCGACCACCTTGTTGCCGGAGAGAACGAGCTTGCGGTACGAGGGCTGGCTGGCGTCTTCGAGGATGATGGTGGTGTCGCCGTCGGCTTCTTCGAAGCGTCCCGCCGAGGTGAGCTCGAGCCCGACCCCTTTCAAGATGCAGATGGGGGGCTCGAAATCGACAGTGTCACGACCGCCGAGGGCGTTGGTGGCGGCGACCTCGGCCTGCTTCACCGCTGTCGGCCATAACCCGGTGACCATACCGCGGTGCTCGGCCACGTCGCCGGCGGCGAACACTCCGGGGGCATTGGTCTCCATGAGGTCGTTGACCACGACACCACGGTTCACTTCGATGCCGGCCTCCTTGGCCAGCTCGGCGTTGGGACGGATGCCCACGGCCACGACGAAGATGTCACACGGCAGGGTCCGGCCGTCGGTGAGCAGCACCTCGCGAATCGAGCCCTCGCCGGGCAACGACTTGGTCTCCGCGCCGTAGAGCACGTCGATGCCCAGCCCCCGGAAGTAGTCGTAGACCAACTCGCTGCACCGGGCGTCGATCTGCTTGGCCAGGAGCCGCTTGCCCCGTTCGAACACGGTGACCTTGAGGCCCAGTTCGTAGATGGCGTGGGCAGCCTCGAGCCCGAGAAGCCCGGCACCGGCCACCACGGCGCGCCGGGCTCCGTGCTCCTGGGAGTAGGCCCGCAGCTCCATGGCGTCAGCCGCTTCGCGGACGACGAAGGTGCCCGGCCGCCCGAACCCCTCGACACTGGGCGGCACCATGCTGGAGCTGCCCGTCGCCAGGATCAGCTTGTCCCAGGGCAACGAGTCTCCCGTGCGCAGCAGGACGGTTCGCTTCTGCAGATCGATCTTCGCCGCCGCCGTGTTCAACCAGGCGGTGACGCCGTGCTCGTCGTACCAGTCCTCGGGGAGCAGGTACAGGCCCTGCATGGCCGAGCGCCCGTAGATGAGGCGGGAGATGCCCATCCGGTTGTACAGGACGTGGGCTTCACGGCCGACGACGTGGATCTCACAATCGGGATGGCCGCGCCGGACGTAGTCGGCGACGGTGACACCGGCGATGCCGTTGCCGAGCACGACCACGCTCGTGATCGACCGGTCGAAGTCCACCGCCTTGGTGGCGGTGACGTCTCCGCGCTCGGGGGTGAGCGACACCTTGATCCGCCCGGCTGTCTGCACCGTGGCGCAACATGCCATGCGGGTGGTGGCGGCCAGACCGAGCCGGCGGAGGGTGGTGAGCTCGTCGTTCTCCGGTGCGGCCAGGCACTCCATGCCCTCGAGCACGGCGATCGGGTCGGCACCGCAGATGCCCATCCGGCAACCGGCTTCGATGGCCTTGCCGTCCTTCTCGGCCACGTCGAGAAGGCTGGCGCCGATCTCGGCCACGGCGGCGTGGTCATCGGGGACGAACTGCACCTCGGGAATGTCACCGCCCGTCTTGGTCTCGCCCTTGAGCGCGGCGGTGGCCTTGGCCGTGAGCTTGACCGCCGTCGATGCCGGGGCCGCTTCTCGCTCGTACAGGCGCTCGACGTGGAACGTGCGGGCGATCCAGATCAAGGTGAGGCCGAACACCAGCGCCCGTATGGGCCAGATGAGGAAGTGGACAGAGGTGCCGGTGTAGTACTTGAAGGAGGTGACGATGGTCACCGCGTTGAACCAGTAGAAGATGTTGATGGCGGCCGATGCGTAGAGCGCCGTGAGCTTGCTGGCGCTGATGCGAAGCAGGGCATCGAGGGCGAAGAACGACCCCACGCTGGCGCCGGTGAACAGGGCCAGGCGCAGGTAGATCTCCACGTTGGAGAGGTGGGGCGGGGCCGTGCTCAAAAAGCCCAGCACGAAGCCCGGAAAGGCGCCGGCGAAGAACTTGCGCCGGGCGCTCCAGTCGATGTCGTCGTGCATGTCGGCCTGGTAGGCCGGCTTCGGGTTGAAGTCGTAGCAGTTCTTCGTGCACCCGACACAGGGCTGGCAGTGCGAGTTGGGCGAGACGATGAACGGGGTCTGGCCGTAGAGGCGCTGGACGGGGAGGAGCGGGCAGATGCTGCTGCACCACCCGCTCTTGCCCTTGAGGAACACACCTCCGATGAAGGCGTTCACCATGGTGAGGAGCAGGGCGATGGCGAGTGCCGGCCCGTTGGTGTTGAACAACACCTTCCGGGTGGCGGCGATGCCGAAGAACAGGACGATGCCGATGATGTAGGCGTTGTCACGCAGCCACGGTGGGGCGGTCCAGGCCCGGGTGAACCCGAACAGCCGGGGCGTCTGGTTGGACGCTGCCAGTGGGCACAGGTTGCGCCATACCCCCGGGGCGATGAAGAAGAGCAGGGGAAGGAGGGGGATGATCACCTTCCAGAAGATGTAGAGGCCGCTCGCGGGCTTGACGAACAACAAGGCGCAGAGGGCGAACATCAGGGCCACGCTGGTGGCCCGGATCCCGTGCCACACGGGGATCGGCACCCGCCGGGGCAGTTCGGTGTAGTTCTGGAACGTCGGTGGAGCTTCGGTGGCCATGAGATCGCTCAGGACGTGGAGGCTTGGGCGCCGCGGAGACGGCCCGCCAGGATTCGCCCCAGGTCGAACAGGATCAGCCGCCCGAGGGCCGGGCGGCTGGCGGCGAGGGCGTCGAACGACTCGACACTGAGCCTCGCCAGGTCGGCATCGGTGAGGGCCCGCACGAGGGCCGATCGGGGCTGGCCGTCGAAGAAGGCCAGCTCGCCGATCACGCTCCCCGGCTCGAAGGTGCTCAGCCGACGGAAGGAGCCCTTGCGGCTCGGCAGCACGGCCTCGAGGGTTCCGTCGGTCACGATGTACAGCGCCCGATCGACCTCTCCGGGCGCCATGACCGTCTCACCTGCTCGGAACCGGCGATTGTGGGTGTGCTTGATCAGCGTGGCCCAATCGTCGTCGGATCCATGCCGAAGAAAGTTGGCCTCTTCGGTCGGCTGTTGCTCGCCGGTCGGATAATCAAACAGAGAAGGCACTGTCCCCCAATCGCAACCGTGGTGCCGATTCGAATAGAGCTGGCCCAACCGGAGGGGCCTCAGCGTGCCCCATGGCGCGCGCCGACGTCAAGGGTCTGAGGGCAGTGCCGCTGGTCCTCCCGGACAAGGCTCTGGGGCAGGCCACAGGTCTACTGTCCTCGGGCATCGAGCAGCTCCTCGGCCCGCTTGCGAGCCTGGCGCTCGGCCTCGAGGGCCTCGCGCAGCTTCTGCTCCTCGGTGTCGGTCGGAGCCTTGGCCTTCGACGCTTTCGGTGGCCGGCCCCCCATCGTCCTGCGGACCTGGGCCCGCATCGCCGTCCACGCCAGGATGATCCCGACGACACCGACGACGACCACGGCGACGCCGGCTTTGGCCAACGTCGAGCCTCGCCAGCCGTCGACCTGCAACGAACGGATCGCTTCGACCAGATAGGTCACCGGGTTGAACAGTGAGGCGCGCCCCAACCAACTGGTCATGACATCGCGTGGCACCAACACGGGTGAGAAGAACAGGGCCAGGAAGAAGATCTCGTAGGCCAGACGACCATGTTCGGGATTTGCGGTGCGGAACGTGACGCCGTACCAGATGGCCCCCCATGCCGCCCCCCATGCCTCGGCCAAGACGATGATCGCCACGACGCCACCGACGCCGGCCTCGAATCCCAACCCGTAGACGAGCCCCAGCAGGATGGCCGGCAGGACGGCGAGACCGGCAAGTGCGAAGTCCGCCATCAGGCAGCCGATCAGCACCGGGAGGCGACGGCTGGACGACAGAAGGAGACGATCGACCAGGCCGCGCTGCATGTACCCGCCCACGAGCGATGCTCCCGAGACGCCGCTGACGGCCAGCAGGACGACAAGCGGGAAGACGACTGAGGACGACTTCAGCTCCAGGGCACTGAGCTCGACGTGTTGGAGCGCCCCGGCGATCACGACGAAGAAGAACCCGGCCACGGCCACGCTCTTCAGGAAGTGCTTCGGCTGCTGCAGGACCGAACGCAGGATCCGGCCTGCCACTGCCATCGCGACCGACGAGGCCCGCGACTTGACGTCGGGCATGGCCATCGCCGTGCTCGGCGCCGCTTTCGGCGACGGTGACGGGCGGGCCACCGGCGGTTGGTCGCCGGCCGGCGCTGTCGTACCAGGCCGCAAGGTGGTGGTGGCAACGGCCGGCTTGGACGTCGTCCGGGCCGCCGAGGCAGGCCCGACCGTGGCCGGCTTGACCGCCGGAGGGGGAGCGCCCACCCTGACCTCGGTCTTGCCGAGGCGGATCACGTCACCCGGCTTCAACACCGTGGGTTCGTTGATCCGAACACCGTTGACCTGGGTCCCGTTGGAGCTCCCCAGGTCGAACACCCTCAGCCCCGTCGGGCTGGGAACCAGCTTGAGGTGCCGTCGGGAGACCTCGTCGTCGGCCACCTGTTCGCCGTCGCACTCGCGGCCGATCTCGACGACTCCCTCGAGCACGACGCGCCGGGGAGCCTTGCCTTGTTCGTGGATCTCTACGAACTGGTCTTGAGCCATCCTGTCCCCTCGGGTACCACTGCTCGTTCTACTTCTTGTTCGACGGGAACGTCATCGTCGCCCTGCCGCTCAAACCTTCGAGGCGAACCCCCGTGAGCTCGAGGAACACGTCGTCGAGAGTAGAGGCGCGTAGGGACAGCTCTGATACAACAACGCCGTTGCTCCCCAAGGCGTTGGCCAGCGGGCCCAGGACCGCGGGCCCGCCTCTGGCCAGCAAGGTGATCTCGCGCCCATTGACCACAACGTCGTCGACCCCGTTCACCGACCGGGCCACGCGCGCCCCTTCGTCGACCGAGCCCTGGACGCGGAGCACGAGGATCTGGCTCCCCACGGAACCCTTGAGCTCGGCCAGGGTGCCCTCGGCCACGATCCGACCGCGCTCCATGATCGCGACCCGGTCGGCGATCTGATCTGCTTCGTCGGTGGCCTGGGTGGCGAGAAAGACGGTGAGGCCCAGCGTTCGCTGGGCGTCGCGTACGTCAGCCAGGAACGCCGTGCGATCGGCCGCCTCGAGACCGAGTGTGACCTCGTCGAGGAACAGGATCTGCGGGCCGTGGATCAGCGCGCTCGCCAGTGCCAGCCGCCGCCTCGCCGGCGCGTCGCAGGTGACGACGCGTTGGTCCATGGCCCCGTCGAGGCGTGCCAACTCGGCCGCGATGCCGACTCGTGACTCGAGCAGAGCGCCTTTCATGCCGTACAGGCGGCCTTGGAAACGCAGAACCTGACGTCCGGTGGCCTGGGGGTCGAGCGAGCTGTCATCGAGCACCAACCCCACCCGCTTGCGCACCTGGGCGGGCTGGGCGATGACGTCGAAGCCGGCCACCTGGGCCTTGCCACCCGTGGGGGTGAGGAGCCCACAGAGCATGCGGATGAGGGGCGTGCGGCCTGCCCCGGGCGGCCCGACACAAGCGAACACCTCGCCTTTGGCCACGGTGAGGTCGACCCCGTCGACGACGGCGTCGTCATCGAAGGTGCGAGCCAGGCGTTCGGCGACGATGTCGTGGTCCGCCATGGCGCTCACTGTAGCGAAGTGGTCCGCTCGCCGCCGGGCCGATCTGTGCCTCGGAGCCACGCCTCGGAGCCACGCCGTTCTGGCACGAGGCGGGAACCGCGTCTACCGTGTGCGCGGGGTGACGATCTCTTCGACCTTGCAACTCTTTCTCCCCCGGTTCGCGCCGGCGCCAGCGCGATGAACCTCGACCGCGAGCAAGTTGCGTCCGCGCTACCCAGCTACGAGGTCGGCGAGGAGCTGGGCCGTGGTGGGTGGGGCGCGGTGCTGGCCGGTCGCCACCGTCAGCTCGGCCGTGATGTGGCGATCAAACAGCTCCCGCCGGCGTTCGCCAACGACCCCGCCGTTCGTGCCCGCTTCGTCGCCGAGGCCCGGATGCTCGCCTCATTGGATCACCCCCACGTCGTGCCCATCTACGACTACGTCGAGACGGGCGACGTCTGCCTGCTGGTGATGGAGAACCTCCCGGGCGGAACGGTCTGGCACCAGTTCACCACCGCCGGACTGACGATGCCGGCGGTGTGCGCCATCGTCCTGTCGGCCTGCTCGGGCCTGCAGTCCGCGCATCAACAGGGCATCCTGCACCGGGACGTGAAGCCCGAGAACCTGATGTTCTCGGCCACCAAGACCGTGAAGGTGACCGACTTCGGCATCTCCAAGGTCATGAACGGAGCCGACACGAAGGCCACCCGCGCCGGCGAGGTGATGGGAACGCCTGCGTACATGTCGCCGGAGCAGGTCCTGAACCGGGACCTGTCCCCCGCCACCGACGTCTACGCCGTCGGCATGATGTTGTACGAGCTCCTGTCCGGCCGGCTGCCCTTCGAGGCCAGCGACCCCATCGCCTTGCTGTTCTGTCAGATCAACGACAAACCGCCGCCGCTCGGCGAGTTGGCGCCACTCGTTCCCCCGGGCGTGGCTGGGGTGGCCATGAAGGCGCTCGAGAAAGACCCGCTGAACCGCTTCGCCACGGCTGAGGCTCTCGGTGTCGCCCTGGCCGAGGCGGCCACCGAGGCCTGGGGGCCGGGCTGGCTCCAGGAGTCCCAGGTTCCGGTCATGGGGACCGGACGGATGGCTGCGGTGACCCAGGAGGTGGTTGATCCGAGCACCCGGGACCTCGGTGAGGCCAACCGTGGCCCGACGGTCCGACCGGCCTCCTCCACCGTTGTGACCGACCCGGGTGCCGCCGGTCCCGCCGATGCGCCCCCGCCCGCTGCGCCCACCGCGGCACCGTCGTCGGACGGTGCGCCGGCGACGTCGGCCCCGCGGTCGGGCGGCGCCCCAAAGACGTCGGCCCCGCGGTCGGACGGTGCGCCAGCGACGTCGGCACCGCAGCCGGTCCCCAAGCGTCAGCCACCGTCGACGGCACCCTCGGTCGTCGTGCGCTCGACTGCCAACCGAGGCCACGTCGGCGGCGCGGTCGCCGCCGATCTGTCCGAGACCGACCTGGTCGGGATCGAGGAGGTCGTCAAGCTCCCGCCGCTGCCGACTGCGGCGGTGTTCACCGCTCTGGGCCTGCTGTTGGTGTGCGTGGCCGTGGCCTTCATCGGCCTGGGATCCACGTCGACGAAGAAGGTGGGAGACCTGCCGCTGGGCACCGTGACGTTGGCGGGTCAGGACCCCGTCGGGAGCCAGGTGATCCCCCTGGATCTGTCTCAGCCCGTGGTTGTCGCCGGCAAGGTGTCGAATCTCCCGCAACCCGTCGACCAGGTGAAGCTGTCATTGTCGGTCGGCGGCATACCCGTCGGAAACGCCCAGGCGACCATCACCCCCTCTCCGGACGGTCAGTTCAGCGTCCCACTCGACATGACCGGGTTCCGCTATCTCCTGGCCAACCGCACGACCGCTGAGCTCAGCGTCAGAGGCGGCGGGGCCGCGCTGGCGCACGACACGTTCTTGGTGCGCAACCGCCATTCGCCCTATCTCACCGTCCCCGCCGCGCTCGGTGTCGCCATGCTGTTGTTCACCCTGGCGTACATCGAGTCGCTGCTGCGATCGCTGCGTCGGCGGCGCAAGCGGATGGTCGGTCCCGTCGGCCTGGTCATCCTCGGCGGCCTGGTCGGCGTCACCGCCGTCTGGTGGGCCTGGTTGGTGGCATCCGTCGAGCCGACGAAGCCCACGCTGATCGTGTGTGTCGTCCTCGGAGCGGCCGCCGGCCTGGCCGCGGCGCTGGCCGCCATGCGCATGGGGGCTCGGCACCGGGTACGCCGAGGTCGCTGAGACACCTCGACCGAGCAGGGCGGAGCCCTCAGCCCGGCGGCCTGGCCTTTGCCCTGGTGTCGTCCAAAGCGCGCCGGATGTCGAGCGCCGTCTTGTTCGCCGGGTCTGCCGACAGGGCCATCGTCACATGGTGGGCGACATCATCGAGGCGACCCAGCTGGTTGTAGTCACGGGCCAGCTCCAGGTGGGCGCGGACATATGACCCCAGGAGGAACGGGTTCGGCCAGCGACGCCCGGCGCCGCCGGCATAGACACCCTGCGTTCGGTAGCCGTGATCGAGCAGCTGATCGATCTCGGCCGTGGATGCCGGCAACTTGGGCCCCACGCCGTCGACCACCTCACTGACCAGGCCTCGGGCCACGTACCCCACACCTTGGCGGAGGGCATCAGTGGTGAGCATGTCCATGTAGACCGGGCCGCGGGACTGCAGCTGATGGGCGACCGCGGCGAGCTCGGCCCCCTGGCTGGCCAGGCTCGGCAGCTTCAGGCCCATCCGTCGGGACAGCTGCTGGCGGTACCAGGTGCTCGCGGCCAGGCTGTCGGCGGCGATCACGGTGACATCGCCGCGCTCACCCTTCACCAGCTGTGCGTACAACAACGAGAACGTGAGCTCGCCGCCTCTCGTCAGGATGGCGGAGCGGGGCGGCAGCGAGCGAAAGACATTTGTGGCGTAGTCGTCGGCGAAGGGTGGTTGGCGGTGCGATGCCGCGGCCTGGTGGGCGAGGGCGGACGGGGCGAGGAGCACCACGGCCACGGCCCCCAGGACGGCAGGGGCGACGACCGGGTTCGGTGTCGCCCGCCGTCGGGCGGACCCGCTCGGGCGGCGTCGGTTCCCCCCTTGGGAGCGACGAGCCGATGAGCGCGGCATGGCCCAGTTGGCGGCGAGATCTGCCAGGTCGGTCGCGCCGAGGGCAACCCATACGGCAACCACCGAGAAGATGGTGCCGAAGAAGCCGCCGACGATCACGTTGGTGGTGAACCCGCTGACGTTGGCCGGGCCCACGAAGGCTGCGGTACCCAGCACGCCGACGACCAGGCTGACCACGAGAAAGGCCACGTGGTGTGGGAGCAGGCGACGCCTCCACCTGATCATTCCCCACGCTGCGACCATCAGGGCGGCCGCGCCCATCTCCCGGGCCAGCAGGGTGGGATAGTTCGCCAGTCGCCGCACGGGCGTGGCCCCTTCGCCGCCCGCGCTGTGTTCGGCGCTCTGGGGGGCCAGGCCCACGAGGCGTCGGTTGACGAAACTGAAGTCCTTCATGTCCAACAGGTCCACGACCCGGCTCGAGGTGGAGGCGTCTCCCCAGTTGACCGACGGCTCCTGACCGGCTCGCACCATGAGGTAGCCGAGGGTCGCGGCCGCGGTCAGTGCCCCGGCGACCACGACCGTTCCCAGAAGCTTGACGAGCGGGTCGCGCCGACGGCCGAGGACGACCAGAGTCGCCATGCCGGGTAGGGCAAGGGCGCCCAGCTGCCACGACGCCCCGATGGTCAGGCCCAGCACCGCGCACCCGGCGGCGAGGAGGCGCAGATCCCGACGGCAGTCCCATTCGACGACCGCCACCATGGACACCACGACGAGCAGGAGCGAAAAGGCATCGTGCTTAGCGAAGCCGGCGTAGAACCAGAACGATGTGCCGAGCGCCAGCGTCAACCCGCCGATCGCCGCTCCCGGCCGGCTGGCGCCCACCACCCGGGCCAGGTGGAACACGCCCACCACGGTGAGGATGGCGCAGACCGCGCTGAACAGGTTGGTCCGCAAGGCCAGTGAGCCGATCGGGACGGCCCAGGTGAACAACCGGGCGGCCACCACGTAGGCCGGGTACCCGGGTGCATGGAGGATCCCGACCGACGACACGCCCGCGACCGATTCGGGCGCGTCTCCCAGCGAGACACTGGTCGACAGGGTGGTGGCGAACACCACGGCGGCCGCACCGGCGACGGCCAGCATCCACACCACTTCTGACCGGTCCACCGCCAGCACGGCGCCATCACGCCGGACCGGCTTGGACACAGCTCAATCCTATCGACGGGCCTGTGGTGCAGGGCCCGTCCTCAGGGTTGGTGGGTGGACCGGTTCAGACGCCCGACGCCCGGTACTGCACATCGACCCGCCGGACACAACCGTCGCCGTCGAAGAACATCGTCTCGATCGACAGGAAGTTCGACACGCCGACGTGGTACACGGTCACCCGGTCCGGGCCGACGACGACATCTCGCACGTCGAGACGAAGGTCGGGGAAACGGTCGAGGGCGCTGGCGAAGTACTCTCCCACCGCCGCCTTACCCCGCAGCAGCCCGGTGTCGGCCCCGTCCGCCCAGCGCACGAACGGCGACCTGAGTTCGACATCGTCCCGGTAGCACTCGAGGATGGCGTCGAGGTCATGATCGTTCCAGGCCGACTCCCACCTCTCTACCAATCGCCATGCTCGTGCCGCCGCCGTGGGCCGACCGTCGCTCAGCGCCGCATCGGTTCGCACCATCGAGACCTGACCCGGTCGGACCATCGTGTCGTGCACCTGACCTTCTCCCGTTCCAGGGGCCTGACCTGTCGCAGGATCGGCCCGTTCAGAAGGTATGAGCACCACGGCCGAGCGCTGATACATCACGTCGTCCCTGGGCGACGGGTAGAGGCCGACGCAGGAATAGGCGGCGGCCGTTTCGTGGCTTCCTACGCCTCGGGCTCCCCAGGCACGTCGAGGTACCGGCCCACGACCTCATCCGGTCGACCGACGTGGCGCACCCGACCGTCGCTCAGGACCGCGACGCGGTCGCAGTGCTCCTCGATCACCGGGAGGTCATGGGAGACGAGCACGACTGCCGCTCCCCCGGCTTGCAGCGCATGGACTCTAGCGACGCACTTGCGCCTGAACGCGTCGTCACCGACGGCCAGCACCTCGTCGACGAGGAGCACAGAGGGGGCCGAGTGCAGAACGATCGAGATGGCCAGGCGCAGGCTCATGCCGTCGGAGTACGTGTAGAGCGGCGAGCGGAGGACATCGTCGGGCAGTTCCGCGAACGCGGCGATCTCGTCAAAGCGATCTCGCACCTCTGCCCTCCTCATGCCGAGCAGGACCCCGACGATCAGCAGGTTCTCCCGTCCGGTGAGATCCCGGGCGATGCCGGCCCCCAAGGCGTCGAGCGACGACACCCGACCAGTTCGCTTGACGTGACCCTTCGTCGGACGGAGCGTGCCGGCCATCGACCGTAGCAGCGTCGTCTTCCCTGACCCGTTGCCGCCGACCACCCCGAGCATCTCGCCGGGGTCGACCGAGAGGCTCACGTCACGCAGTGCCCAGCGCAAGTGGCTGCGCAACCGCGAGCCGTGGCTCGTCTTGGCCGCGTAGCCCAACCACAGGTGATCGACCGCCACGGCGGCCGGCGCCATCAGACGTCCCGGGGGAGATCGGCGGCGAACCTACGGAAGACCACCAGGCAGACAGCGAAGAAGGCGACGCACACGATCACCATGAGTCCCATGTGAAACGGCCGGGAGACGTGGCCGTAGTACAGGAGATCTCTGAACTGGCCGACGATCATGTTCATCGGGTCGATGGAACGGAGGGTACGGAGCCGGGCGCTCACCATATCCGGCGAATAGACGACAGGCACGAGGAAGAACCACACCGTCAACAGGTTGGCGAGGACGCTGCGCAGCGCCCGGTTGTGCACGTCGACGAGGGCCAGGATCATCGACAGGCTCATGACGAAGAGGACGGCGGCGACCACCGGCACGACGAGAAGGGGGACGAGCACGAGGTTGAGCCGTCCGACGGCCTCCAGGTAGATCACGAAACCCACGAGCCCGACGACGAAGGGCAGGGCCAGGCTCACGACGGTGGCGATGGGAAGCAGCTCGTACGGGAACGGGGCCCGCCGTACGAGCTCGGCTTCGCTCGAGATGCTCATGACCGACGCCCCCAGCCCCTGTGCCAGCAACGTCCAGGGCAGGAGGCCGGCGAAGAGGAAGATCCCGTAGTGGGGCACAGGGACCTTGAACACCGAATGAAAGACGAAGACGTACAGGGCGAGGAGCAGGAACGGGGCGACCAGGGGCCACACTGTGCCGACCCACGTTCGTTTGGCCCGCAACCGGAGCTGCCGCTCGACAAGGGTGACGAACAGGTCACGACCTGCCATGGATGGGGACAGTAGTGTTCAGCCCCCGTCTCTGGCGCCGCCACGGGAGGGCATCGGGCCATGAATGTCACGGTGGTGATCCCTGCGCGTAACATGGCCTCGACCATCGGTGCCCAGCTCGCTGCTCTCTCCGAGCAGACCTACGGCGGAAGATGGGACGTCGTGGTCGTCGACGACGGCAGCACCGATCGAACGGCCGGTGTCGCCAAGCGGTGGAGTCACCGCTTGCCCGACCTTCGGGTCATCGCCGGGTCACCGCCGCATTCGCCAGGGCATGCCCGCAACCTCGGCGTTGGCGCCACCGCTTGCGATGCCGTGGTCTTCTGCGACGCCGACGACATTGTCGGAGCCGAATGGCTCCGGGCCATGGTTGGGGCACTGCAGGACCATGACTTGGTGACGGGCCCCCTCGAACATCGGCTTCTCAACCCGCTGCACATCGCCACGCTGATGTCGGACGTCGGGTCCCACGCCGCCCCCGTGGCGTACGGGTTCCTTCCGTACGCGTTCGGTGGGAACCTGGGTGTGAGCCGGTCGCTGTTCGAAGCCGTCGCTGGGTTCCGGCCCGACTTCCGAACCGGCGAAGACCTCGAGCTCAGCTGGAGGGCCCAGCTCGCGGGTGCACACCTCCACTTCGCTCCCGGCGCGACAGTCCACCGACGATGGCCTCAGACCCTCGGTCGTCTCACCCGGCGGGAGGCGCGCTACGCCAGCGCGGCGCCCAGGCTCTACCGGGACTACGCCCGGAACGGCATGCCGCCGAGCCCATCAGGACGGGCGTTGGGTGATTGGGTCGCCCTCGCCTTGCGCAGCCCCGAGCTGGCCGTCCCGGAGTGCAGGGGCCCATGGTGCATGCGTGCCGGCCACCGGGCCGGTCGACTGGCCGGCTCGGCTCGCTGGCGGACCGCCTATCTTTAGGTCTGCGAGTGCCACGGCCACCTACAGTGCGAACTTGGCGGCAGTTCGCATCTCCGTCGTCATCCCCGCCTTCGATGCGTGGGCAACGCTGCCTGGCGTTCTCGACGCCCTGGAGCCCCAGGTGGACCGGGTGGACCGCGAGGCGATCCTCGTCGAGAGCGGGGCCGGTGGTCGGGCCGGCGAGATGGCACGGGGTCGCCCCTGGCTGCAGGTCGTCTCCCTGGCCGACCGGACCCTCCCAGGCCGGTCGAGGAACATCGGAGTGAGCCGGGCCCACGGTGGAGTGCTGGCTTTCCTCGATGCCGATGCCGTGCCCCGTCGGAACTGGCTCGACCTCCTCGAACGGTCGCTGGACGACAGCGGCGGCGGTGTGGTGGCCGTGGCCGGAGCCATCCTCAACGCCAACCCGTGGAACCCGATCGCCGTCGCCGGTCATCTCCTCGAGTTCTCCGACTGGTTGCCGGGACGCCGCCCGGGGCTCACCCACGGCGCCAGTTGCAACCTCTTGGTGACCCGGGCGGCCCTGGAACAGGCGGGCGGCTTCCCCGAGGACGTCTTCCCGGGCGAAGACACCATCCTCAGCTTCCGCCTGGCCGCCACGGGTCGCCTCTTGTTCGCCCCCGACGCCACGGTCAGGCATTTCACCCGCACCGGGCCGCTCGAGTTCCTTCGTCACCAACAGCGCCTGGGCGCCGCCTACGTCGTCGTGTGCAGGTCGGTCGCTTTCCCTCATCGCGCCATGGCCCGGCCGTTGCTGGCTCCTCTGGCCGTCCCGTTCCGCCTGGCCGCGCTGGGCCGGCGCCTGGCCCGCCATCCCCAGGAAGCGGTGACCGCGGTCGTGGTGCTTCCGCTCCTGGTCGCCGGTCTCGTGGCGTGGGCGTGGGGCGTGGCCCGCCCCGGCCGGGCCGGACCACGAGATCGAGTTGGTGGTCGCCGGTCTAGGGTGGCGCGGTGGCGGATCAGGGGAACTTCACCGAGCTGACGATGGAACACATGCCGTCGCTCTACACCGCGGCCCTGCGCATGACCCGAAACCCCTCCGACGCCGAGGACCTGGTGCAGGAGACCTACCTCAAGGCCTACCGGGCCTTCGCCACCTTCCGGGAGGGGACGAACGTCAAGGCCTGGCTCTACCGGATCCTGACCAACACCTACATCAACACCTACCGGGCCAAGAAGCGTCGACCGGAGGAGACCGACATCGACGACGTTGAGAACCTCTACCTCTACCGGCGGCTCGGCGGCCTGGAGGGCGCGAGCGCCGGGCGTAGCGCCGAGGACGAGGTCCTCGACCACTTCACCGAGACCGACGTCAAGGAAGCCGTCGAGGCGCTGCCCGAGCAGTTTCGCATGGCCGTGCTGCTCGGTGACGTGGAGGGCTTCTCCTACAAAGAGATCGCCCAGATCCTCGATGTGCCCATCGGCACCGTCATGAGCCGGCTCCACCGTGGAAGAAGAGCGCTCCAAAAGCGGTTGTACGACTTCGGACGCCAACGTGGACTGGTTTCGGAGGTCCCCGACCGTGAGGGCACAGCACATGGGTAGCCGTTGCACCGAAGCAGCGGAGCTGCTCTACCACTACATGGACGGAGAGCTGACCGAGGAGCGCAGGGTCCTGATCGCCGCCCACCTCGATGCCTGCCCGCCGTGCCTCGACGCCTTCGGCTTCGAGGCCGAGCTGCGAACCGTCATCTCCGAGCGATGCCGCGAGCGCGTACCCGACCAGCTGCGCCAGCGGGTCGCCGACGCCCTGCGCCAGCTGCAGGACTGACGCGCGGGACGGAATAGCGGGTGGCCCGCCCGCGTTGTCCCGAATATGTCAGAAGCCTCCGTCGGAGCCCACCCGATCTCCGGGAACGACCGTCCCTCCAAGGCCTACAAGCCGGGAAGGGTGTGCCGCCACGACGACTGTGGGACCCGACTCTCGATCTACAACGATGGCCTCTTCTGCTACCGCCACGAGCCGATGTCCGTTCCCCGGCTCAGGGGCAAGAAGATCGCCTGACCTCCCCGCCGGCACCCCGGCTGCGCGCTGCCCCCGGGTGCGCGCCGCCCACGGGCGCCCGACGGCGGGAGGAAGGCCGTCGGCAGTCGACCTGCCGAGCACCGGTCCACGGCGTAGGATCGCCGCCGTGGGCCTTCTCGTTGCGTTCGGCAAGCCGTGGACCTACTGGCTGGCCCCGGTGGTCACCCTGGTAGCCATCCTCGGCGTCCTCAGCTTCTTCATCCGGTACCTCGTGAAGGTGACGGCCGCCAAGTACCCCAAGCAGTAGTAGAGCCCGTGCCCACCGACCAGCGCCGTGAGCCCGTGGCCTGGGACGTCGCCGAGCGGGTCGCCGTGCGGGTCGCCCGCAGGGAACCCCTGGCCGAGTCCTATCTCTACGCGTCGCTGGCGCCCGACTTCGCCGAGTTCACCGCCGAAGCCGAGGAGCTGGTGGGCCAGGAGACGGGCTTGAGGTCGCTGTCGGGGCCGGCCCGGGTGCGGGTCACCGACCGCGCCGGCTGGATCCACGCCAACCTGAAGTCCTTTCAACGCATGTTGCGTCCTCTCACTGAACGCCTGGGCGAGCGAATGGGATCCGGACGCATGGCCGATGCCGGGCGATCGGTGGCCGGGGCGGAAGTCGGTGCGCTCCTGGGATGGATGTCCACCCGCGTGTTGGGCCAGTACGACCTGCTCGTCATCGAGAACGAGGAGCCCGACGATCAGGACATCGTCTACTACGTCGGCCCCAACGTGCTCGCCCTGGAGAAGCGCTACGCCTTCCCGCCCCGCGAGTTCCGACTCTGGCTGGCCCTCCACGAGGTGACCCACCGGGCCCAGTTCACCGGTGTTCCCTGGATGCGGCCTTACTTCCTCAGCCTGATCGACAGCAGCCTGGCCGCTTTCGACCCCGATCCCAAGCGGTTCGTGGCCGCCCTGGGCCGAGCCGTCGAGGCGGCCAAGGCAGGCAAGAACCCACTCGACGAAGGTGGGCTGGTGACCCTGCTGGCCGGTCCCGAACAGCACGCCGTCCTCCAGCGCATCCAGGGCCTGATGAGCCTGCTCGAGGGCCACGGCGACGTGGTGATGGGACGAGCCGGGACGGGGCGCATCCCAAGTGCCGAACGGTTCCACAACGTGCTCCACGACCGTCGCCAGACCGGTGGCGTCACTCGCCTGTTCCAACACCTGATCGGCCTCGAGGCAAAGATGCGCCAGTACAAGGAGGGGGAGGAGTTCCTCGAAGCGGTCGAACGTCACGACCGCGCCTCGGTCGACCTGCTGTGGCGGGGCCCCGAGTGGATCCCGACCCTGCCCGAGATCAAGTCCCCCGAGCTCTGGCTGGCCCGAGTGGCCGCCGCGGAGGCCGCAGCCAGCTGACCGGCACACCGTTGGGGCACGGAGCCGGCATTCCGTTCGGGCACGGAGCCGGCATTCCGTTCGGGCAGCTGGCGGGGTCGCTACTCCCACGCTGCACGTTCCCACCCCCGGGCACCCCCGTCACCTGTGCGGTGTCCGGTGGGGCCGACTCGCTGGCCCTGCTGCTGCTGGCCGACGCCGCCCGCTGCGCGGTGACCGCCGTCCACGTCGACCACTGCCTGCGCCCGGGCTCGGGCGCCGAGGCCGATCTGGTCGCCCGGCTTGCCGGCGACCTGGGCGTGGCGTTCCGGGCCGAACGGGTGACCGTGGCGCCCGGCCCCAACCTCGAGGCCCGGGCCCGGGCCGCCCGCTTCGGCGTGCTTCCCGCCGACGTGCTCACCGGCCACACCACCGACGACCAGGCCGAGACGGTGCTGCTCAACCTGGTCCGGGGAGCGGGCCTCGACGGACTGGCGGGTATGGGCCCCCCCGGCCACCCCATCCTCGGTGTGCGCAGGGCCGAGACCCGGGCCCTGGTCGCCGCTGTCGGCTGGACGCCCTTCGAGGACCCCACCAACTCCGACGCCGCCTTCCGGCGAAACCGCATCCGGTCCGAGGTGCTGCCCCTCCTCGACGAGGTCGCCCAGCGGGACGTGACTGGTGTCCTTGCCCGCCAGGCGGGGATCCTTCGCGACGAGGCGGCTCTGCTCGATGCCCTGGCCGGGGCCCTCGATCCCGCCGACGTCCGGTCGCTGGCCGCGGCGCCGGTCGCCCTTGCCCGCCGGGCCGTCCGGCGCTGGCTCACGGCGGGCCACGACCATCCCCCCTCGGCGGCGGCCGTCGAGCGCGTCCTCGCCGTGGCCCGAGGCACCTGCAAGGCCACCGAGACCGACGACGGCCGGCGGGTGTGGAGGTCCGCCGGCCGCCTCCGCCTGGAGTGACCCCGGCAACCCCGTTCTGGTCGGGTCCGAGGTCGTCCTGGCCACCCCGAACCTGACCGCAACGGGCACGGCGGCGCGTCGTCTACCGTCGCGGCCGTGACCCCCGCCCCAGACGACGGTGTCGGGCCCGTCGTCATCACCGCCGAACGGCTGGCCGAGCGCATCACTGCACTGGGCGCCGAGATCACCAACGACTACGCGGGCAAGGCGCCACTTCTCGTCGGCGTCCTCAAGGGCGCCTTCGTCTTCATGAGCGACCTGGCCCGGGCCATCGACCTCCCGGTGGAGTTCGACTTCATGGCCGTGTCGTCCTACGGCAGCGCCACCAAGACCAGCGGCGTGGTGCGCATCGTCAAGGACCTCGACCTCGACCTGAGCGATCGCCACGTGGTCATCGTGGAGGACATCGTCCACAGCGGCCTCACCCTGTCGTACCTGCGAAAGAACCTCCAGGCCCGCCGCCCCGCCTCCCTCGAGGTGTGCGCCCTGCTGTTGCGCGACGGGATGCAGACCCACAACCCCGACCTGCGCTACGTGGGGTTCCGCATCCCCCCCGACTTCGTGATCGGCTACGGCCTCGATGTCGGCGAGCGCTACCGCAACCTTCCCTGCGTCCACGTGTATGCCGGCCCGCCGGCCGAGAGGCAGTGACAGGCCCGCCGGCCGAGAGGCAGTGACCGGGTCCCGGGAGCCCACACCGCCCGGTAGCCTGAGAGCACTGTGACCAAGCTCCTTCGTCGGCCGGTCGTCTACATCCTCGCCGCTCTGGTCGCCATCCTCGTGGTGGGCGGCATCTTCCGGGCGGGGGCCGATTCCACCAAGCTCCGGCTCGACCAGTTCGAGAAGAAGCTGAGCGACGGCTCGGTGCGAACTGCCACCGTCGCCGACCGCTCGGGCACCATCAGCGGGAAGCTGGCCAACGGCGACGACTACAAGGTCAACTACGTCAAAGACGACAGCCAGAAGGTCCTCGAGGAGGTCCGGGCGGCCAACCTCTCCAAGGTCACCGTCGACCATGAGGCCACACCGCTGTGGTTGTCGCTGGTGGAGAACCTCCTGCCCTTCATCCTGCTCATCGGCGCCTTTCTGTTCGTGATGAACACCATGCAGGGCGGCGGAAACCGGGTGATGCAGTTCGGCAAGGCCAAGACCAAAACGGTGAACAAGGACCAGCCCAAGGTGACCTTCGCCGACGTGGCCGGGGCCGACGAGGCCGTGGAGGAGCTCCAGGAAATCAAGGAGTTCCTGGAGGCGCCGGCCAAGTTCCAGGCCATGGGGGCCAAGATCCCCAAGGGGGTGCTCCTGTTCGGCCCGCCGGGCACGGGCAAGACCCTCCTCGCCCGGGCCGTGGCCGGTGAGGCCGGCGTCCCGTTCTTCTCCATCTCCGGCTCCGACTTCGTGGAGATGTTCGTCGGCGTCGGCGCCAGTCGGGTCCGTGACCTGTTCACCCAGGCCAAGGGGAGCGCCCCAGCCATCGTCTTCGTCGACGAGATCGACGCCGTGGGCCGTCACAGAGGTGCGGGCATGGGAGGCGGTCACGACGAGCGGGAGCAGACCCTCAACCAGCTCCTGGTGGAGATGGACGGCTTCGACACGACGGCCGGGGTCATCCTGATCGCCGCCACCAACCGTCCCGACATCCTCGACCCCGCCCTCCTCCGTCCGGGGCGCTTCGACCGCCAGATCGTCGTCGACCATCCGGATCTCGAAGGGCGCAGGGCCATCCTCAACGTCCACGCCAAGGACAAGCCACTGGCCAAGGGCGTCGACATCAGCGTGCTGGCCCGGCGCA
>JBPCNP010000081.1:0-12980 GCA_051001215.1 Acidimicrobiales bacterium | reverse complement strand
TCGACGCCGGCTACGTCGAGCTGCACAAGGACACGACGGCAAAGCGACCGCGCACCTGGGCGGCGCTCACCGACGACGGAAGGCTCGCCTTCGCTCGTGAGGTCGAGGCTCTCGAGCGCATCGTCGGGCTCCCCCACCCACTGACAAAGTGAGGACACGACCGTGAGGCTCAACACCTCGATCGTCAGCAACGTCATCGCCGGCGTCATCGCCGCTGTCATCTTCGCGGTCATCTCCTTGATCACCGGCGCCGACGCCGACGGCGGGCTCGTCGTACGCAGCCTGCTCCTGGGCCTGTTCACCTTCGTCGTGGCCGTCATCATCACCCAGGCGATCATGGCCGTCCGGGCCAGGCAGCGGACGTAGCCAACCCCGCCGGCCGACGGGTACCCTCGCAGGGTGGCTCCCTTCAAGATCCGAGTGTTCGGTGACCCGGTCCTGCGCCAGCCCACCCAGGACGTGGCCGAGATCGACGAGAAGCTGGTGAGGCTGGCCGACGACATGCTCGCCACCATGTACGCGGCGCCGGGCATCGGCCTGGCCGCCCCCCAGGTCGGCATCCAGAAGCGCTTCTTCGTCTACGACATCGGCGGGGGCCCCCACGCCGTGGTGAACCCCCGGCTCTCCGGCCTGGAGGGGGAGTGGACCTACGAGGAGGGCTGCCTGTCGGTTCCCGAGCTGGCGTGGCCCATCGTGCGCTACGAGCGGGTCCACCTCGACGGCTACGACCTGTCCGGCAACGAGTTGTCGATCGACGCCGACGAGTTGCTGGCCCGCATGTTCCAGCACGAGTGCGACCATCTCGACGGCATGCTGCTCCTCGAGCGCCTCGACAAGCGCCAGCGCAAGGGGGCGATGAGGGCGCTGCGCCAGCGCGCCCTCGGGCTTCCCGAGCAGGATGTCGGCGCGGGTGACCGCAGGCCGGTGGACGACGACGACGGCGACGGCGCAGTGACGGGAGCCGACCAGCCAGCATCGGCCACCCGATAGGCACGCCGCTGCGGCTCGTCTTCCTGGGCACCCCCGACGTCGCCGTCGGCCCCCTGCGGGCCCTGGTGGCCGCCGGCCACGACGTGGCGCTCGTGGTGTCCCAGCCCGATCGCAAGCGGGGCCGGGGCGGCAGCCTCGTCGCCAGCCCGGTCAAGGCAGCGGCCACCGAGCTTGGCCTGGCGACCAGCGATCGGGTCGACGACGTGATCGAAGCCGGCGCCGGCCTGGGAGTGGTCGTTGCCTACGGGCGCCTCGTCCGGCCCCACGTGCTGGCCGCCGTGCCCATGGTCAACATCCACTTCTCGCTGCTTCCACGCTGGCGGGGCGCGGCGCCGGTGGAGCGGGCCATCCTGGACGGCGACGCAGTCACCGGCGTGTGCGTCATGGCGCTGGAGGAGGGCCTCGACACCGGTCCGATCTACGCCCGCGAGGAGGTGGCGATCGGCCCCGACGACACCGCCGACGAGCTGCGCTCCCTCCTGGCCGACCGGGGCACGGCCATGTTGGTCGACCTGTTGGACAGAGACGAGCGGCCCTCGCCCCGCCCCCAGGTGGGCGAACCGACCTACGCGGCCAAGCTGGCCCCCGCCGACCACCACCTCGACTGGCACCTCCCCGCCGTGGAGTTGCACCGGGTGGTGCGGGTGGGGCAGGCCTGGACGACGTTTCGCGGGTCTCGCCTCAAGGTGCACCGCACCCGCCTGGTACATGACGCGACCATGTCGCCGGGTGCCCTCGACCCCACCACCTTGGTCGTGGGCGCCGGCAACGGCGGCCTCCAACTGGTGGAGGTGCAGCCCGAGGGCCGACCGGTGCAGAGCGCAGGGGCCTGGCGCAACGGCGCCCGATTGGTCCCCGAGGACCGTCTCGGTGACTGACGCCGACGCCGCCGAGGGCCTGCAAGCCAAGGTGCTCACCGTGTCCGACGGGGTGGTGGCCGGGACAAGGCAGGATCGTTCCGGGACGGCGCTGGTCGCCCGCCTGCGTGACGCGGGATGGGAGGTGGCCGACCACCGGGTGACGGCCGACGGCGACGACGCCGTCGCCCAGGCGCTGGTCGACCTGGCCGAGGGCTTTGCCGGCCTGGTCGTCACCACCGGCGGCACCGGGTTCGGCGCGCGCGACCTCACCCCCGAAGGCACCCGCGCCGTTCTCGACCGGGAGGCGCCGGGGCTGGCCGAGGCCATGCGCCTGACCAACCCCGACAAGGGACGCCTCTCGCGAGGCGTGGCCGGCACGCGGGGTCAGGTCGTCATCGTCAACACCCCGGGATCGTCAGCCGGGGCGATCGAGTGCCTCGAGGCCGTGCTCGACGTCCTCCCTCACGCCGTCGCCCTCCTGGCCGACCGCCCCACGGCCCACCCGGCATGAACCACGTGGGTGGCCGTCCGTGAGCCCGGCGACGGACGACGAGGCGGCCATGCGACGGGCCATCGCCGTGGCCACCGGTGTGCGGTCCACCACGTCACCCAATCCCTGGGTGGGCTGTGTCATCGAGCCCGGGGGGTTCGAGGGTGCGACCCAGCCGCCGGGTGGACGCCACGCCGAGGTCGTGGCGCTGGCCGCCGCCGGCGAGGCGGCGCGAGGGGCGACGCTGTTCACCACGCTCGAGCCCTGTGCCCATCACGGCCGCACCCCGCCGTGCGCCGGGGCCATCGCGGCTGCCGGTGTCGCCCGGGTGGTCGTGGGCATCACAGACCCCGACCCGAGAGTGGCGGGCGCCGGCGTGGCGGCGTTGCGGGCGGCGGGCGTCGAGGTCGCGACAGGCGTCGGTGCTTCCGAGGTCGCCGCCCAACTGGCCCCGTACCTCAAGCACCGCACGACGGGTCGGCCGTGGGTGGTGGTGAAGCTGGCCACCACCCTCGACGGTCGCACCGCCGCGGCCGACGGCTCCAGCCGGTGGATCACCGGCGTCGAGGCGCGCGCCGACGCCCACCGCCTGCGCGCCGACAGTGACGCCGTGCTGGTGGGCGCCGGCACCGTCCGTGCCGACGACCCCGCCCTCACCGTGCGTGACGCCGGCCGGCCGGGCGACGGTGAGCCCACAAGATCGGCGCGATCTCCTCTGCGGGTCGTGCTGGGAAAGGCGTCGACGCAGGCGCGGGCGCAGCCCGTCCTCGAACTCGAGGGCGACCTGGGAGGCGTGCTCGACGACCTCGGCCAACGCGACGTCCTCCAGGTGCTGGTGGAGGGCGGGGCCACCGTCGCCGGCGCGTTCCATCGGGCCGGGCTCGTCGACCGCTACGTGTTCTACCTGGCGCCCGCCCTCCTCGGCGGTGACGACTGCCGTCCCGTGTTGGCCGGCCCCGGCGCGCCCACCATGGCCGACATCTGGCGGGGCCGCATCATCGAGGTGCGCCGTCTGGGCGACGACCTGCGGGTCGACCTGGCACCGGCCGCCGGGCCCGGTGTGCCCGGTGCGCCCGGTGCGCCCGGTGTGCCCGGTGCGCCCGGTGTGCCCGGTGTGCACGGGGCGGACGGGTAGCGAACGTGTTCACCGGCATCATCGAAGAGCTCGGCCACCTCCGCTCCCGGGCCGGCAGCCACTTCACCTTCGACGCCGAGCGGGTGCTCGACGACGTCGAGCTGGGCGCCTCCATCTCGGTGAACGGCTGCTGTCTGACCGTCGTCGACCACGGCCCGGGCTGGTGGTCGGCCGACGTGGTGGCCGAGACCCTCTCCCGGACGACCCTCGGCGACCTAGTGCCGGGGGAGGCGGTGAACCTCGAGCGACCGGTACGCCTGGCCGACCGCCTGGGGGGACACCTGGTGCAGGGTCACATCGACGCCGTCGGCCGGGTCACCGCCCCGGCGCCCGACCTGGCGGTGGTCGCCCCGGCCGGCCTGCACCGGTATCTGGTGGAGAAGGGGTCGGTGGCCGTCGACGGCTGCAGCCTGACGATCGCCACCGTCGACGACGAAGCCTTCACCGTGGCCATCGTTCCCCACACCGCTGCGGTCACTACTCTGGGGAGGAGGAAGCCCGGCGATCGGGTGAACCTCGAGGTCGACGTCGTCGCCAAATACGTCGAGAGACTCGTCACCGGGAGCTGACCGCAATGTCGTCGAAGATGGGGCCGTTCACAGTCGGGCCGTCAAAGGTCGGGCCGTCGACAGTCGGGCCCATCGCATCCAAGAGCGATACCACCGGTGACGGCCCGTTCACCAGCATCCCCGCCGCCATCGCCGCCTTCGCCCGCGGTGAGATCGTGGTCGTCGTCGACGACGCCAACCGCGAGAACGAGGGCGACCTCATCATGGCCGCCGAGTTCGCCACGCCGGACAAGATCGCCTTCTTCTTGAACCACACCTCGGGTGTCATCTGCGCCCCCCTCACCGGCGACCGCCTCGACGCACTCGAACTGCCCCCGATGGTGGTCGACAACACCGAGTCGAACCGCACCGCCTTCACCATCTCCGTCGATGCCCGGGTGGGCACGTCCACGGGTATCTCCGCCGCCGACCGGGCGGCCACGATCGCCGCCCTCATCGACCCCGAGACCCGGCCCGCCGACCTCGTCCGCCCGGGCCACATGTACCCGTTGCGCTATCGGGAAGGCGGGGTGCTCAAGCGCGCCGGCCACACCGAAGCCGCCGTCGACCTGGCCCGCCTGGCCGGGCTCACCCCGGCCGGCGTGCTGTGCGAGGTGGTCACCGAGGACAAGACGGCCATGGCCCGGCTGCCCGAGCTGACCCGCTTCAGCGCCGAGCACGGCCTGGCTCTCATCTCCATCGCCGACCTCATCCACTACCGGCGCCAGTCCGAGAAGCTCGTCGAGCGGGTGGCCGAGGCGCGCATCCCCACCCAGTGGGGCGACTTCACGTGCTACGTCTACGAGAGTCTGCTCGACGGCGACCGCCATCTGGCCCTGGTGCGAGGGGCCGTCCAGGGTGAGGCCGACGTGCTCGTGCGGGTCCACTCAGAATGCCTGACCGGCGACGTGTTCGGTTCGCTGCGCTGTGACTGCGGGTTCCAACTGGAGGCGGCCATCGAGATGATCGCCAAGGAGGGCCTCGGCGTGGTCGTCTACCTGCGGGGCCACGAGGGCCGGGGCATCGGCATCGCCCACAAGCTGCGGGCCTACACGCTCCAGGACGAGGGGGCCGACACCGTCGACGCCAACCTGGCCCTCGGCCTTCCCGTCGACAACCGCGAGTACGGGATCGGTGCCCAGATCCTCGTCGACCTCGGCATCACCACCATGCGCCTGCTCACCAACAACCCGGCCAAATACGGCGGCCTGGAGGGGTACGGCCTGCAGATCGTCGAGCGGGTGGGTCTGCAGTCCAAGCCCAACCCCGAGAACATCGCCTACTTGCGTACCAAGCAGCAACGGCTCGGTCATCTTCTGGAAGGACTCGATTGAACACCTACCAAGGGCAAATGCGGGGCGACGGGATGCGTATCGCGATCGCCGCCAGCCGCTTCAACGACCTCGTCACTGATCGCCTGGTTGCCGGGGCCCGCGATGCCCTCGTGCGTCATGGCGTGGAGGACGCGTCGATCACTTTGGCGTGGGCGCCGGGCGCTGTCGAGCTTCCGCTGGTGGCCCGCCGCCTGGCTGAGTCCGGCGACCACGACGCCGTCGTGTGCCTGGGGGCCGTGGTGCGCGGGTCCACCGACCATTACACCCACGTCTGCACCCAGTGCGCGGCAGGGATCCAACGGGTGAGCCTCGACACCGGGGTGCCTGTGGTGTTCGGCGTGCTCACGACGGACACGACCGACGCCGCCCTCGAACGAGCCGGAGGCAAGGTCGGCAACAAGGGTTTCGAAGCGGTCACCGCCGCCATCGAGATGGTCGACCTGTTGCGCCAGCTTCCCAAGAGCCAGAAACAGGTGTAGGCGTTGCTGCGACTCGTCCTGCCCAAGGGCTCACTGGAGCGGGCCACCATGGCTCTGTTCGAAGACGCCGACCTCGGGGTGCTCCGGGGGTCCGACGTCGACTACCGGGGCTCGGTCGACGACCCCCGCGTCGACGAGGTCCGCATCCTGCGGCCCCAGGAGATCCCCCACTACGTGGCTGAGGGGCTGTTCGACCTCGGCATCACCGGTCGCGATTGGATCGAGGAGACCGGTCGTGAGGTCGTCTCGCTCGGCCAACTCCACTACTCGAAGGCCACCGCCCGGCCCGTGCGGGTGGTGCTGGCGGTCAGTGGTGACTCCAAGGTCGAGCGGGTCGAGGACCTGCCGTCGGGCCTGCGGGTGTCCACCGAGTACCCCGAGCTGACCCGTCGCTACTTCGAGAAGCACGGCGTCGAGGCCGACATCCGCCTGTCCTACGGGGCCACCGAGGCCAAGGTGCCCGAGATCGCCGATGCCGTCGTGGAGATCACCGAGACCGGTCGGGCCCTACGGGCCGCGGGCCTGCGCATCCTCGACACCATGCTGGTCAGCTTCACCGAGCTCATCGCCAACCCGGCCGCCTATGAGGACCCGGCCAAGCGCCACGCCATGGGCCAGCTCCACACCCTGCTCCAGGGCTCGCTCGAGGCCCGGGGCAAGGTGCTGGTGAAGCTCAACGTGGCCGCCACCGACCTGGACGCCGTCATCGCCCTGCTGCCCGCCCTGAAGGCCCCGACGATGTCGAAGCTGTTCGGCGCCGACGCCTACGCCCTGGAGACGGTCGTCCCCAAGGCCGAGATCAACATTCTCATCCCCGCTCTCAAAGACGCGGGCGCCTCCGACATCATCGAGGTCCCCCTGGCCAAGATCGTCCACTGAGTCGTTGCTGACGGGCACCGTCGTCGACTTCGACGAGCACCGTGGCTCGGGCACCGTGCGGAGCGACGACGGGCGCGAGTTGGCCTTCCACTGCACCAGCCTGGTTGACGGCTCCCGGGTGACAGATCCCGGTACAGCCGTCGTCTTTGCCGTGGTCGCCGGCCATCACGGTCGCTGGGAAGCAGCCGAGATCACGCGGCTGGTCACGCCGTCGTTGCCACCTTCAGCGCCGTAGGCGCGATCCGTGGCGTGCTCATCCGGGGGGCGGGACGTGGCGGTGCTCTGTCCACTGGGACCCGTCCCACCAGCGCAGCGCCCGTGACCCGGGCTCGGGGAACCAGCCCGGTGGCGGGCTGGGCACCCGTCCGGCGGCACCGAGGACCTCTGCCCGCTTGGCGAACTGCCAGATGAGTGCACCGACGATCTGGGCCACCGCCACCACGACGATCCACGTCGTCTTTTCGGTGCCTGCGGCCCGGAACTGATGGTCGGGGATGCGGACCACTTCGACGAGCTTCAAGACCCAGAAGACGATGCCGGCGATCATGGCGCCGAACGTGGCCACGAAAAACAGCCCGAACAGCACCCCGGCGGCGGGGGACATGTCTATTCCGGGTTCCCGGAGGCGCCCGTACAGGGGGCGCCCGGCTCCTTCGTCTGGGGTCCGTTGCGGTAGTGCTCGACGAACAAGGCGAGCTCGGGGTCGGTGGCCGAGGGGAGCACCAACTGGGTGCCCCAGGCCGAGGCCACCACCGGGGACGGCAGGCCGGGGAACGGGCTCACGAGGACGTAGGTCTGACTGTGGGCCAGGGTGCGCAGGACGGTCACCTGGTCGGGTGCCAGATCCGGTGAGTAGGTGATCCACGCCGCTCCGTGCTCCATGGAGTGTGCGCCCTGCTCGGTGACGATGGGCTGGGAGTAGAAGCCGCAGTTCTGCCAGATGGGGGCGTGGTCGCCGCCCACGGGAGGCGTCTGCGGGTACTGCACTGTGCCCTGCACGTGGTTCTGGGTGAGGTTGGCAAAGGTCTGCACACCGGGAAGGTCAGCCGGCGGTTTCAGGTCCAACGTCGATGTCGTCGTGGCCGGGGCGGTCGAGGCCTTCTGGCTTCCCGATCCGCAGGCGACGGTGAGTATCGCCACCACGATGGTGGAGGCCAGCGCCGCCCGTCTCGTGCCGACCCTCACTGGGTCAGCCCGTCGTCTGCTTGGCGACCTCGACGAAGGCCAGTCGCAGGCTGGTGAGGGCGTCGCGCAGCGGGCCCTCGTCGTCGCCCAGGCGTTCGCCCAGACCCTCGACGATGGCACCGAGGGCGTCGATGGCCAGTTGGGCCTGGGGCAGGTTGGGTTGTTCCTGGTCGAGGTGGAGGGCCGCCAGCTGGAAGAGACCGATGCAGTGGTTGGCGATCACCACGACCGCCGGCGTCTGGAGCAGCTCGCGCTGGACCTCGGCCATGCGCGCCGCCATCTCCTCCTCACCGGGCTCGGCCTGGCCGGCGCCAGGGCCGGCGCCAGCGCCGGGAGCAGACGGAGGCGTTCGGCGTGGCGGGGGTGCAGGGGAGTCGTCGCGATGGACGGGACGCTCGCCCGACGGTGTCCAGATCGTGCTCATGCTGCTAGCCTAGGTGCACAATTGAAGACGGGAAGCGGGATCTTCGGGTCCCCACCTGGCCACCCCAGGGTGCGTCCGGGTCGTTCGACCGCCACAGGCGGGCGTTGCCTTCCCGACGTCCGCCTCTTTCGCGTCACCGAATACGAGACCCCAAGCCTAAAAGGAGTGATGCCGGATCGCCACAGCGGACGGGAACGACCCGAGGATCAACGACCGCATCCGAGCGCGCGAAGTGCGCCTGGTCGACCCCGACGGGGGCCAGCTCGGGATCAAGCCCACCCTGGAGGCTCTGCGGATCGCTGAGGAGCTCGGGATGGACCTGGTGGAGGTGGCGCCCAACGCCGACCCGCCCGTGTGCCGGATCCTCAACTACGGCAACTGGAAGTACGAGGCGGCCAAGCGCGACCGGGAGTCCCGGCGGCGGGCGGCCAGCAGTTCGATCAAGGAGATGAAGTACCGGCCCAAGATCGGTGGCGGTGATTTCGACACCAAGACCCGTAAGGTCGGGGAGTTCCTCGACGAGGGTCACAAGGTCAAGGTCACGATCATGTTCCGTGGCCGCGAAGTCGCCCACCCCGACCTCGGCATGAAGATCCTCAACCGCATCGCCGAGACCCTGGGGCCAGGGGCCAAGGTGGAGGCATCACCCAAACTCGACGGCCGCAACATGGTCATGGTGCTGGCACCCGACAAGCGGGCCAAGGCGGCAGCCGCCAAGGCCGCCGCCGAAGAGGCCGAAGGCCAAACACAGGCTCAGGTGGAAGTCACCCCGCCGGCCTGAGATGCACACAGACCAGATGAACGAGATCGGAGCCACGACATGCCCAAGATGAAGACGCACCGAGGAGCGGCCAAGCGCTTCAAGGTCACCGGCACGGGCAAGATCATGCGCCGAAAGGCCTTCCGGTCCCACATCCTCGAGAAGAAGCCTTCCAAGCGCACCCGCCGGTTGGCCAAGGAAGCCGAGCTCCGCGGTGGTGACCGGGCCCAGGTCAAGCAACTTCTCGGCCTCTAACCACCTCGACACCGCCGCACGTCACGAGAACCACGAAGGGAGCGATTCATGGCCAGGGTCAAGCGCGCTGTACACGGTCGAAAGCATCACCGGGCGGTCCTCAAGGAGGCCCGCGGCTACTACGGCAACAAGAGCCGCAGCTTCAAGGCGGCCAACGAGCAGCTCATGCACTCGCGCCAGTACGCCTACCGCGACCGCCGGGCCCGCAAGGGCGACTTCCGCCAGCTCTGGATCCAGCGCATCAACGCCGGCGCCCGCCAGCACGGCCTGAGCTACAGCCGGTTCATCGACGGTTTGAACCGGGCCGGCGTCGAAGTCGACCGCAAGATCCTGGCCGACCTCGCCGTCACCGACGACCGTGCCTTCGCCGCGCTGGTGAAGGTGGCCCAGGAGGCCCCGCCCAAGGCCTCATGACGCCTGGGCGGGCCCAGGTGGACACGACAACAGGGGTCGGACTGGCGCTGCGCAACCCTCGGGTCCAACGCCTGCGTCGGCTGGCACGCCAACCCCGGGCCCGCAGGGCGGAGGGGGCCTACGTGGTCGAGGGCGAGAAGTTGCTCGCCGCTGCCCTGGCCGCCGGAGCCCCGGTCGAAGCGATCTACACCGCCCCCGGCTATGGCGGCCCCCTGCGGGCGTCAGCGTCGGAGGCCGGTGTCAACGTGGCGACCCTGGCGCCGGGGGTGCTGGAGCGGGTGTCGGCCACCGTTTCGCCCCAGCCCGTCGTGGGGGTGGTGGCCATCGTCGAGACCGATCTGGGCATCCTCCGCGACGCCGGCGGTGCACTCGGCGGCCCGGTCGTGGTCTGTGTCGACGTTCGCGACCCCGGCAACCTCGGGACGGTGCTGCGCAGCGCCGGGGCGGCCGGGGCCGTCGGGATAGTCTGCTGCCACGGAACCGCCGACGCATACGGCCCCAAGTGCGTGCGAGCGTCGGCTGGCGCAGTATTCCAGCTACCGATGGTGAGCGGAGGGGCGCCGATGGAGGTGCTGGAGGAGTTGGGGTCGTGGGGGATACGACGCCTCGGGGCGCGGGCCGCCGGAGGAACCGCCTACGACGCAGCCGATCTGACCGGTCCGCTCGCGCTCGTGCTCGGCAACGAGGCCCATGGTCTGGCCCCCGAGGTGGAAGCCCTCCTCGACGGTGTGGTGACCATCCCGATGGCGGCGCCCGTCGAGTCGCTGAACGTAGGGGCGGCGGCGGCGATCCTGTGCTTCGAGGCGGCGCGCCAGCGACGGATGCCTCGATGACGGCCACGAGCGGCCCGGCCGGAGGGCCGCCCGGGCCGAGACGCTCCGGCGCCAACGACTTCGACCGGTTCCCCGACGCGGTGTTCTCCCTCGACGGCGACTGTCGGGTGGTGGGCGCCAACCGGGCCGTCACCGATCTCCTCGGCTACACCGCCGACGACCTGGTCGGGCGCCGGGCGTCCGAGGCGTTGCACTGCCGCATGCCCGACGGGAAGCTCCTTCTGGCCGACGGTTGGCCCCGGGCGACCAGGCTGCGGTCGGTGAAGGCCGTCCCCGAGCACAAGGTGGTGATGCGAGCGGCCGATGGCTCCGACGTCGTCACGCTGGTCACGGGCGCCTATCGGCGCGACGCCGACGGCAGGGTGGTCGGCGCCATCGTGGTCGCCCGCGACGGCAGCCGCCGGCGTGTGCTGCCCGCTGAGGGGATGGAGGTCATCTCTACGGTGAGCCACGAGTTGCGTGCCCCGCTCACCTCGGTGCGGGGATACACCAGCCTGTTGCTCAACCGCTGGGACCGGTTGGGTGACGACCAGAAGCGCTCCATGCTCGAACAGGTCAACCACGACGCCGCCCGGGTGACCCGCCTCGTCACCGAACTGCTCGACATCAGCCGTCTCGAGAGCGGCCGGCTCCACCTGCGCCGCCAGCTCGTCGATCTGCCCGCCCTGGTGGCCGCGGTGGTCGAGAAGGTGCGCATGAACGAACCCACCCTCGAGGCCGAGGTGGTCTTCCCGGACACCTTCCCCGACGTGTACGCCGACCCCGACAAAGTCGAGCAGGTGCTCACCAACCTGGTCGAGAACGCAGCCAAGTACGGCGACCCCAGGGGGATGCGGATCATGGCGACCGACGGTGAGGGCGTGGTGGCGGTCGCGGTGGCTGACAAGGGCGAAGGCATCCCCGAGTCCGACCTGCGGCGGGTCTTCAGCAAGTTCTTCCGCCGGGCCGAGACCCGCCCGACGGGCTCGGGCCTCGGCCTCTGGATCAGCCGGGGGCTGGTCGAGGCCCACGGCGGGTCGCTCGTGGTCGAGTCGGTGGTGGGCCGTGGCTCGACCTTCCGCTTCACCCTGCCCACAGGTGTTCCTGACGAGTTGGCACCGTGAGCCCGGCCGACCGCTCGCCCGGCGAGATCGAAGCCGACGCCCTCGCCCGGGTGGCCGCAGCCGCCTCGGCGGCCGACCTCGACGCCACCCAACAGGAGCTCCTGGGGAAGCGCTCGCCGTTCGCGGCGTTGCACCGGGGCCTGGGCGGCCTCGACATCGACGAGCGTCGCGAGCAGGGTCGGGCGATCCACGAGGCCCGCTCGAAGGTGGAGGCGGCCGTGGCCGAGCGCCGCCAGGCGCTGGCGGCGGCCGAGCGGGTCGGCCGCCTGGCCGCCGACCGCCTCGACGTCACCGAGATCGTCGGCCGCCCCCAGCGCGGTCACCTGCACCTCGTGACCCAGGCCCGTGACGACCTCGAGGACGTGTTCGTGGCCATGGGCTACACCGTGGCCGAGGGGCCCGAGGTGGAGACCGACTGGTACAACTTCGAGGCCCTCAACATGCCCCCTGCCCACCCCGCCCGCAGCATGTGGGACACGCTCTACCTGAAGCTGGGGGCGCCCGAGTCGGTGTGCCTGCGCACCCACACCTCGCCCGTGCAGATCCGGGTGATGGCCTCGCAACCTCCCCCCATTCGCATGGTGGCTCCCGGGCGGTGCTACCGCCGCGACACCCCCGACGCCCGCCACCTTCCCGTGTTCCATCAGATCGAGGGGCTGGTCGTCGACCGGGGCATCACCTTCGGCGACCTGGCCGGCACCATCGAGGCGTTCACCACCGCCTACTTCGGCGAGTCGATCCACGCCCGCCTACGGCCCTCGTACTTCCCCTTCACCGAGCCGTCCGCCGAGTTCGAGGTCACCTGCATCTTCTGCCACGGCGAGGGCTGCCGGGTGTGCTCGCAGTCGGGATGGATCGAGCTGGGCGGCGCCGGCATGGTCGACCCCAACGTGTTCGCCGCCGTGGGCATCGACCCCGAGGAGTGGACCGGGTTCGCCTTCGGCTTTGGCATCGACCGGTGCGCCCAGGTCCGCCACGACCTCGACGACCTCCGTCACCTGCTCACCAACGACGTCCGCTTCCTCTCCCAGTTCTGAGGGGGGCGCTCAGTAGGTTCGCCGATGGCGGCTGAGGAGGGCGCCGGCCACCGCGCCGATGAGGGCCGCCCCCAACAGCGCCACCCACAGCGGCGCCGTCACCTCGGGGATGATGAAGCGGATCTTCGTCTTGGCGCGGTTCTCGAAGGTGAACACGACGAGCAGCACCACCAGCACGGCGCCGAGGACGAGACGGGGGGAGACACGTGACTGGCTCTGTTCGTTCATGGGCTCAGACTGCCATGCCCGGGCCT
>JBPCNP010000080.1:0-22373 GCA_051001215.1 Acidimicrobiales bacterium | reverse complement strand
TGACGCCGACGCCCGCCTGATCGCCCTTCCCACCTCGTCTGGCTCCCGGCCCCACGACCACCCCTCCGCCCCCTGCCCCTGCCACGGCCACCTCCAGGGCGGAATGAACGTTGACGGCCTCGTGGTCACCGCCGAAGGCCTGACCGCAGGTGACGGTGGCACCCAACAGACCAGCCCTGCCGAGGTCGGCGACGAGCTCCGACAGCGCCAAGGGCAGGGCGGCGGCGTCGGTCATGACGTACACGACCCGGGTCCCCCGTGCCGCGTGGGCCACCGCGGCCACGACACAGCCCATCTGGCTGTGCAGGGCACAGGCCACCACGGGGACGCCGCCCAGGCCCCCCGGAGCCTGGTAGCCGGAGGCCTCCTCGCTGGCGCCCACGTCGGCCTGCAGGCTGGTGTAACGCAACTTCATCACCGTCCCAGGCCCCGCGTGCGACCAGGAATCGCGGGACAGGTTCCAGTGAACGACGTGCCAGCCCCCCGTTCCCAGCCCGAGCTCGACGGCGGTGGTGTTGACGACCACCCTGTCCCCCACGCCCACGGGGCCGATCAGGTCGGTGAGCACGTAGGCGGGTTCACCGTCGACGTCCACCCGCTGGAGCCCCGGGCGCTCGGAGTGCAGCTTGGTGACCAGCGCGGTCCGGAAGGAGGGCAACCGCCCGCCTACAGGCTGGCGATGAGCTTTTCGACCCGCTCGTCGCGCGACTTGAACGGGTCCTTGCACAACACCGTCCGCTGAGCCTGGTCGTTGAGCTTCAGGTGCACCCAGTCGACGGTGTAGTCGCGCTTGCGCTCCTTGGCCTTGCGGATGAACTCGCCCCGCAGTCGGGCCCGCGTCGTCTGGGGAGGCGACACCACGGCCTCGTCGATGGTCTCGTCGTCGGTGATGCGGTCGACCAGGCCCCGGTCCTGCATGAGGTAGTAGAGACCCCGCTGGCGGTTGACGTCGTGGTACTGGAGGTCGAGCAGGGCCACCCGGGGGCTGGTGAGCGAGAGGCCGTGCCGCTCCCGGTAGGCCTCGATCATGCGGTACTTGATGACCCAGTCGACCTCGCGATCGAGGCTGAGGGGATCGTGGTCGAGCTTGGTGAGGCAGTGCTCCCACATCTTGAGAGCCTGCTCCTCGAGGGTGCTCAGGCCCCGGGTCTCGGAGTAGCGCAGGGCCCGGGTGAGGTACTCGCTCTGGATCTCCACGGCCGAGAGCTCACGACCGTTCTCCAGGCGGACCTTGCGGGTGCACGTGATGTCGTGGCTGATCTCGCGAATGGCCCGGATGGGGTTGTCGAGGGTCATGTTCCTCATCACCACGCCCGGGTCCTCGAGCATGCGCAGCAGGATGCTCGTGGACCCAACCTTCAAGAAGGTGGCGTACTCGCTCATGTTGGAGTCGCCCACGATCACGTGCAGGCGCCGGAACCGCTCGGCGTCGGCGTGGGGCTCGTCCCGGGTGTTGATGATCGGTCGGCTGCGCGTGGTGGCCGACGACACACCCTCCCAGATGTGCTCGGCCCGCTGGCTCACGCAGTAGGTGGCCCCCCGGGCCGTGTTCAACACCTTGCCCGCCCCCGCGAAGATCTGCCGGGACACGAAGAACGGGATGAGGATCTCGGCGTAGTGGCCGAAGTCGTCGCGGCGGCTCGTCAGGTAGTTCTCGTGGCAACCATAGGAGTTGCCCGCCGAGTCGGTGTTGTTCTTGAACAGGTAGACGACGCCGCGGATCCCCTCCTCCCGGAGGCGTTGCTCGGCGCTGGCCAAAAGGCTCTCGAGGATGCGCTCGCCGGCCTTGTCGTGAGCCACCAGGTCCTCGATGGAGTCGCACTCGGGGGTGGCGTACTCGGGGTGGCTGCCGACGTCGAGGTAGAGGCGGGCGCCGTTCTCCAGGAAGACGTTGCTGCTGCGACCCCAGGAGACGACCCGCCGGAACAGGTACCGGGCCACCTCGTCGGGGCTCAGCCGACGCTGGCCGCGCAAGGTGCAGGTGACCCCGTACTCGTTCTCCAAGCCGAATATCCGGCGTTCCATGGACGTCCCGTCGGGCCCTGATCGGCGGCACTGGGCCTACAGCCACGGTACCGTTCTGGGGATGCAACGAACCCGCATGGTACGCCTGGCCACCGTGAACAGTTCGTTTCACGCCCGCGTCATCGCCGCCCGGGTGGGCGCCGAGGGTATCCTCACCGAGCTGCGGGGCAACCTCGACGGGCCCTACCCCATGGGCGACGTGCACATCTTCGTCTCCGAAGACGATCTCCCGATCGCCCAGGAACTGCTCATGGCCGACGAGGTGGAGTCGGCCTTCGACGACGACGAGGACGCCGGCAGGCCCTCGCCGGTGCAGCTGTGGATGGTCGTCGCTGCCGCCCTCGTCCTCGCCGCCATCGTGTTCGCCCGATCCGCCTGAGCGGACCTTAGGTTGATTCACCTCCGCCCATTTGGTATAACTGGACGTTAGGCGTCAATCGAATGGCTGGGAGGCTGGACCCACCTTGGAAGTCACCCGCTCCGGCTTCGCTGGAGTCCACGCTGGCGGCAGGGTCGAGGATGCCGGGCTGTTCGCCCGGTCGACAGATCGACGACCCCCGAGTCAGAATGATCCGATGTCGGCGCCGTCGGACTTCGGCCGTCCGCAACTGCAGGCGACTCTGAAGCGAGCCGCCGACGTGGCGCTCGGCCTCGTCCTGCTCGTCGTGCTGGCGCCGGTGATCCTGGTTCTGGCCGTCGTCCTCAAGATGACATCGTCGGGCCCCGTGTTCTTCCGCCAGCCTCGCATCGGCCGCGGCGGGCGGGCCTTCCCCCTCCTGAAGTTCCGCACCATGCGCACCGACGCCGAGGACCGGCTCCGTCGCGACCCGGCACTCTACGACTCCTACCTGGCCAACAACTTCAAGTTGCCGGGCCGTGATCCTCGGCTCACCCCACTCGGCCGGCATCTCCGGAAGATGAGCGTCGACGAGATTCCTCAGTTGTTCAACGTGGTCGCCGGTCACATGAGCCTCGTCGGGCCTCGTCCCGTGGTTCCCGACGAGCTCGTGCTCTACGGCGACCTACGGCACGCCTACGAGGCGGTCCGGCCGGGCCTCACCGGGGCCTGGCAGGTCAGTGGCCGCAGCCGGGTCGGTTACCCGGAGCGGGCGATGATCGATTTCCACTACGTCTCGGGGTGGACGCTCATGGGCGACTTCAAGATCCTCGTCAAGACCGTTCCCGCCATTATGTCGGCCCGCGGAGCGCGCTGACGGCCTTCGACGAAACGGGTCGTCGCCATCGCCGACCCAGGGTGCTCCACGTCGTCGTCCGCACCGGTTCGGGCGTTGCCGCTGCCATCGGCGACCACATGGCGGCCATGCCCGAGTTCGATCACCACCTGCTCGTCTCCCGGGACGAAACCTGCCCGATCGGCGACCACCTGGAACGTCGCGCCACGTCGGTCATCGACCTCCCTGCCGGCCACCTGGCCCCCATCCGGCGCCTGCGCGACGTTTCCAGGGAGCTGGCGCCCGACGTCGTCCACGCCCACTCGTCCCACGCCGGCGCCTACGTCCGTCTTGCCCTGGGCGCACAGCAGCAGGCTCGCGTCGTCTACACCCCCCACTGCTACGCCTTCGAGCGAACTGACGTGGCCTGGCCGGTGCGCAGCGCGTTCTGGCTGGTCGAGGCGGCGCTGAGCTTCCGCGGGGCGCAGGTTGCCGCCTGCAGCCCGCTGGAAACCACCCTCGCCCGGTCCCTGCCCGGCCGCCAGCAGGTGACCTACGTTCCCAACATCGCCCCCGACCTTGACCTGGACGGTGCTGACCCCTCCCCCACCATGCGGGTGTCGGCTGCCGGCCGGGTGTCGGCCCAGAAGGCACCGTGGCTGTTCGCGGCGGCGGCGCGGCGCAACCGGGAGGACGCCAACCCGGCCGAATGGGTGTGGATCGGTGGCGGCGACCACGACCAAGAAGCTGTGCTGCGCGCCGCAGGCGTGGCCGTCACGGGATGGTTGCCCCGCGACGAGGCCGTTCGCTGCCTGGCCCGGTCGCACGTCTACGTGCACACCGCGTCATGGGAGAGCGCTCCCATGACGATCCTCGAGGCCGCCGCCATCGGGGTTCCCGTCGTCGCCCGACGGACCCGGGCCATGGAGGCGCTCGGCATCGCGCCGCTGTTCGATTCGGAGACGGGCCTGCTGGAGCTCCTCGCCGATTTTCCCGGAGGCCCGTCCGCCGACCTGGCCCGTCGCTGCGGGGAGGCGATTCGCCTCGAGCACACACTCCACGCCCAGGCCCGAGCACTAGACATCGTGTACGGCCGCGCCCAGGAGACGGCCCACGCCTGACCGCAACGTCACCGAATCGTGAGGCGAGTACCCTTTTGTCTTCATCCGTCCCCCGCTGGGAGCAGAACAATTCGACCGACTCAGCAGCCTGAGCAGTTCGACCTGATGCAACTCGTCCGTGGTGTCTGGAGGAACGCATGGGTGGTGGTCGCCGTCGTCGTCCTGGCCGTGGGCGTGGCTCTCCTGCGATCGACGCTGCAGACCAAGCTCTGGGCGTCAACATCGGTGGTCCGCATCCTGAACTCCAGCAGCACGAGCCTCCTCCCCGACCAGAACAAGGTCGATCCCGCTCGTGAGGTGCAGCTCCAGACCGTCTTCGCCAACTCCAACACGGTGCTGCAGGGCGTCAACAAGCGCCTGGGCGGCGACACGGCCAAGATCGACTCGGTGACGATCAGCGGCGACGCCACCGCCGATGCCATCCAGTTCGAGGTGGACAGCGAGAGCAAGGTGATCGCCCAGAAGGCGGCCAATGCCTACGCCGACGCCTACATCGAAGCTCGGCGGGCCGATATCGGCAGCGTGCTGCAGACCCAGGTCGACAAGCTCCACAACGACTCTCAGGACCTGAAGAACCAGATCGCGGTGATCGACAAGCAGTTGGCCGACATCGCCCCGCCCGTGACCGTGGACTCCCGAGGTGTTCCAGTGGTCGCCCCCGAGTCGCCCCAACAACAGTCACTGCACTCCAACCGTGCTGCCCTTTCCGTCCGGGCCGAGGAGACCGACAAGCAGGCCGCCCAACTCGAGGTCGAGTCGTCGGTGCGTCAGAACGGCATCATCGTCCTGGCCGCGGCGCAGCCCCCGGACGTGCCGCTGCAGCCCACGCCCCTCAAGGACGCGGCCGTGGCCATTGCCATCGGTACGTTCCTGGGCCTCGTCCTGGCCCTCCTGCGGGCCCAGCGCGACGACCGCATGCGCACTCCCGAAGACGTCGAGGCGCTGATTACTCCGGGCGTGGGTGTCGTCTCGGTACCGTCCAACCCTGCCTATCCCAAGAACGGCAACGCGCCCCTTCCCCTCGAGGACCGCCACTCGTTGGAGCGCGAGGCCTATCGCTCCCTGCGAACGAGCCTTCTGTTCGCCCACAACGAACGCAACGCCCGGCGGGTCCTGGTGACGTCGGCCAACCAGGGCGACGGTAAGACCACGACGGCGGCCAATCTAGCCGTCAGCATGGCCAGCTCGGGCCGCAGGGTCGTCGTCGTCGACTGCGATCTACGACGCCCGCGCATGCACACCATGTTCAGCCTGGCCAACGAGCCGGGGCTGGTGTCGGTCGTCAGGGACGGTGCTTCCCTGCAGGAGGCGCTGAAGACCGTCGACCTCCCCGATTCGCCGCACCTCGACGTGCTCACCGCCGGACCCGTCCCCTACAACCCGGCCGAGTTGCTGATGTCGTCCACCGTCGACCTCATCCTCGACCGGCTCGCCGAGCGCTACGACATCGTGATCTGTGACAGCTCCCCGCTGCTCGCCGTGGCCGACGCCGTGCCGCTGGCCGGCTCGACCGACGGGGTGGTCCTGGTGGCACGAGCCGGCCACACCCGCAGGAGGCAGTTCGCCGACGCCATCTCCCAGCTGGATCAGGTATCGAGCGACGTCCTCGCCGTTGTCCTGAGCCGGGTGCGGACCAAGAACGGCCAGTACGCCACCTACTACGGGCCCGACTCCCCGCCCGCGGCTCGATCGCCGAGGTCGTCGTCGACTGCCGCGTCGGGCACGGCGACGCCCCGACCCAAGCAGGGTGCCTCGACGGCGAGCATCCTCCGCCCGGACGCCAGCCCAGGGCGTTCGACCAGCCAGGGTTGAGACGCCGGGACGACCGGCTCCGCGCCCGCACAGCTCCGTGTCTGCGGATGCCCGTGACCCTGCCCGCCTTCGTGCTGGTCGGCGTGCCCCGGGCAGGAACGACGTCCCTCTACCGGTACCTCGGCCAGCATCCCCAGGTATGGCTGAGCGAGATCAAAGAGATCAACTTCCTGTCGTACCCGGGCGAGGAGGTGGCGGCGTCCCGCTACCCATGGCTCCGCTTCCCGGTGCGGACCATCGAGGAGTACGAGCGGCTGTTCGCCCGCGGCCCGGGCCAGGTGGCCGTCGACTTCTCGGCGTCATGCTTCCGCAGCCCGGTGGCCATCGACCGTATCCGCCGTTTCGTGCCCGACGCCCGGCTCTTTGTGGTCCTTCGCGACCCGGTCGCCCGAGCCTGGTCGGCCTACCTGACCCGTGTGCAGAAGCGCTACGAGTCCCGGCCGCCACACGAGGCGATGGTGCGGGGTGAGCCGGTGGTCGACAACAGCTTCTACAGCGAACGCCTCGAGGCCTTCCAAGCGGCCTTCGGCGCCGATCGGCTGCGGGTGTGGCTGTTCGACGACCTGACCGAGCGACCGGCGGCGACGGTGGCCGAGGTCTTCGCGTTCCTGGGGGTCGATCCCGAGGTCCCGGTCGACCTGTCCACCGTCTACAACAAGGGGGGCGTCCCCCGCAGCGCTGCCCTGCACCGACTGCTCCCCGGCTACCAGCGGCGTCGACAACTGGCGTCCGCGCTGCCGGCACCGATCCGGGCGGCGGCCCGGCGGGTCTGGCATCTCAACCAGGCCCCGGCACCGACACTTCCTCCCGAGGTGGCGACGCGCCTACGCGCTCTCTACCGCGATGATGTCCTCCGCGTGGAGCGGCTCATTGGTCGCGACCTGGGGACCTGGCTCGACAACTGATCCCGGCACCGTCAGATGACCTCGTCGAACGCCTCCGCGTGGCGGGACGCCTTGCCCGCCTTCTTGGCCACGTAGACGTATTCCGAGCCCACACCACGCTTCTCCAGCAGCCTGCGGGCCGAGTCGAAGCCGAAGCCGTAACCCGACGACGCCGGCCCGTTCAGCACCGCCACCAGATCGAAGCCGGCTCGTTCGAGTTCCGTCCTCCAGCGCTGGCGGGAAAAGGCCTTGAACTCCTCGCCATGGGTCGCCGAGACGCCGTGGGGAGTGGGCAGCAGCACCCTCTCGATCAACCAACGCCTGCGCCGCACGACGGTCGGGTTGTTCTTCTCGGTCGTGTCGTGTCCCGAGCCGGACGATCCCTGCGCCTTCTTCAACCGCTCGACGACCGCGCCCACGCTTCTCGTCCTGATGAGGTCGTCGATCGCCGTCGCCACTAGGTTGGGGACGTAGAGGGCGAGCTGGCAGATCTTCCAGAACTGGTTCGGCATCACGTGGATCGTGATCCCGTCGTCGGCCAGCACCAACTTGACCGCCTTCAGCACGGCCTGCGGATCAGCGACGTGCTCGAGCATGTTGGACGAGTACACGAGGTCGAACTCGCCAGCGTCGAACGCCACGGCGACGTCCTCGGCGGCCAGCTCGCGGACCTCGATCGTCTGGTCGTCGATCGGTGGGCGGCGGTAGTCGGTGCTGACCAGGCTCTCGGTGTGGGCCAGGATCATGCCGCTCTGGAACCCGTCGCCGGCCCCCAGCTCGAGGGCCCGATGGAAACAGCCCGGCGGGAAGCGATCGAAGATCAGGCTCGCTTCCCCGGCTCGGAACCTGTGGATGTAGGCGAACCAGTCAGCCTTGAGTGTCACGCTTGCCTTCTATCGCGGACCGCCCTCGGAAATACCCACTGTACGCAGCGGCCGGGGCCCGTAAGCCCACTACCCTCTCCGACCGTGGCTCCGCACCGTCGTCTCCGCTCGCTGGTGGGCCTGGGGGCCGTGTTGGCCCTCGTTGCCGGCTGCACATCGGGTGGAGGGTCCGGCCAGCCCAAGCCTCCACCGTCGAACAAGCCGACCCCCGGAACGGCCGGTCCCGGCGTAGTGGCCCGCACCGCGGGAGCCGTCGACGTGCGGGCGAGCGGGGCCAAGGGCGACGGCAGCGGTGACGACACTGCCGCCTTCGTCCGGGCCCAGGACGCCGCTGTGGCGTCGGGGGTGCGGTACCCGAACGGTCCGTCCCGGCGGCCCCAGGCCGTTGTCTACGTCCCCCCCGGCACCTACCGCCTCCTGCGTCTCGCGTTCCACCCCGACCTGCGCATGGAGGTCGACGCCGGGGCGGTCCTCGAGCAGGCCGGAGGTCGCAACATCGACGTCAAGAACAGCGTGCCCGCTCTCATCATGTGGGACGGCCCGCCGGGCAAGGCACTCGAGAACGTGTCGCTGATGGGCGTGAACTCCTCGTCGGGCGGCCGCAAGGGCCTGGCCGAGCCGGTCTTCGCCGGGTGGTCGGTCGAGCCCGACTTCACCTTCAACCTCGACCCGGCCACGACCGACGCCAACGAGGCCGTCGCCGGGGTACAGGCCGTCAACGTCGACGGCTTCTCCATCGAGAACGTGTACTCGATCCAGAACGACTCCCAGCCCTCGGCCAAGACCAAGAACAAGGCGAGCGCGTGGCCGGAGACCCAGAAGGCGGCCCTCGGCCTGCGCGGGAGCTCGGCCACCCCCACCGACGGATCGGTGTTCTACGACCCTCACAACGGTACGGTCACCAACTGGTACAACGTCAACGGACCGAAGGGCTACGGCCCGAACCAGGTGAACGGCGGCCACAACCTCGCCTTCCACCACATCTACTCCCGGGGCGGGACGTCGCTGCGGCTGGAGACCGACGCGTCCCAGGGCAAGGACTTCGGGGCCGAGCTGCGGGGAGTCCAGGCCGACGACATCGCCGGTGAGAGCTGCAACCGGGCGGTCGTGTTCGCTCCTCACTCCCAGACGAACCACGACGTGCACGTCACCCACGTCCAGGCGGTGGGCTGCGCCGACGGCGTGCTCGAGTCCCGAGACGAGACGAACAAGTCCACGGAGGGCTCCTTCCAAGGGTCCACGATCGCCGACGTCACCGTGTCGTCGGGCAGGCGCGCCCAGGACTCGAGGCAGGGCACCCACGGCCTCTGGACGATCGGCCTGTCGGAGAAGGCATTCGCCAAGGACGCCAAAACCCGCTCCCTCTGGTCGGTCGTGTACACCGCCGGCACGTTCCACTGCACGGGTTCGTTCATGACGCGCTCTGACGAGGTCATGACGACGGCGGGGCTACAGCGCCCGACCTGTACCTGAACGGATCCGAGCCCGGCCGGGGCGTGACAGACTCCTCCGGTGAGAGCGCTCGTCACCGGAGTCGCCGGTTTCATCGGTAGCCACCTGGCCGAGCAGTTGCTGGCCGAGGGGCACTCGGTGCGGGGGATCGACTGTTTCACCCCGTACTACGACCCTGCCGCCAAGCGGGCCAACGTGGAGGGGCTGGGGTCACGCACCCGCTTCGAGCTGGTCGAGGCCGACCTGCGCGTCGCCGAGCTCGAGCCCCTCCTGTCCTCCATCGACACCGTGTTCCACCAGTCGGCCCAGCCCGGGGTGCGGCTGTCGTGGTCCGACGGCTTCGCCCAGTACGTCGAGAACAACATCGCCGTCACCCAGAGGCTGCTGGAGGCGGTGCGCCACCAGCCCGTCGGACGAGTTGTGTACGCCTCGAGCTCGTCGATCTACGGCAACGCCGCCGCCTACCCCAGTACCGAGACCGATGTCCCCCGCCCCCACAGTCCCTACGGGGTGACCAAGCTGGCCGCCGAGCACCTGTGCGGCCTGTACGGCGCCAACTGGGGCGTTCCCACCGTGGCGTTGCGCTACTTCACGGTCTACGGCCCCCGTCAGCGGCCCGACATGGCCACCTACCGCCTGATCGAAGCCGCACTGGGGCCCGACGAGGGCAGTGACGGCCCCGCGCAGGCCTTTCCTCTGTACGGCGACGGGACCCAGGTGCGCGACTTCACCTACGTGGGCGACGTGGTGGCGGCCAACCTGGCGGCGGCCAGGGCCCACGTGGCGGCGGGCACGGTGATCAACGTGGCCGGGGGCTCGTCGTGCACCCTGGCCCAACTGGTGGACCTTGTGGGCGGACTGGTCGGACGTGACGTACCCCTAGGACGTCGGCCGGCGCAACCGGGCGACGTAGCCCGGACCGGCGGCTCGATCGACAGGGCCGCAGATCTCCTGGGCTGGAAGCCCCAGGTCGACCTACGGGCCGGGGTGGCACGCCAGGTGGAGTGGCACGTCGGGCGACGGGCGGCGTCAGGCCGCGCGCGCGCGTAGGGGCAGCCGGCTCAGGGTCCGGAACCGACGGACGCGGCGTCGGCCTCGTCGGCCTCGTCGTGGCTCGCGACCCGCTCGGCCCAGGTCACCCGGGCCTGGACGAGGGCAACAGCCAGGACGAACCAGGTGATCTTGCGCACCTCCCAGGTGAGGGCACTGGCTCCGATGAACCACGTGACCCCCATGGCCAACCAGGCCCTTCGGGAATCGTGGGGTTGGTCGACCAGCCCCCACGCCGCCAGGCCGATGGTCGCGAGGAACAAACCCTCGCCGACCGCTCCCAACTCGGCCAGGATCGACAGGAAGGCGTTGTGGGCGACGATGCCGCGGTCGCCGAGAAGCAGGTTCGCCTCGGGGAAGGAACCGGAACCGATCCCGCCGACGGGGTTGTCGGCGAAGATCTTGTAGCTCAGATGCCAGTACAGGGTCCGGCCGTTGAGGGTGCCGGAGGAGATCTCGCTCTGGGTGGTGGCGAGCCGGTCGACCGATTTGGTGGGCACGTAGAGCGCAGCCAGGCCAAGGGCCACCACCCCGACGGCGGCGAGGCCGGCCACCCGTTTGGGCGTGAGCCGGGAGAAGTCGACGACGATGATGGCCAGGCCGGCGGCCAGCGAGAGCACGGCGGTACGCGAGGCGGTCAGGACCAGGGCGACCATGGCGATGGGCAGGAAGACCCGGTAGAGCACCTTGAACCGGTAGGTGGGATCCTGGCGGATGAGGTAGCAGGCCATGGCGACGGCCACCGCCAGCAGGGCGCCCGTGTTGTTGGGGCCGGCGTTGTTCGACGCAAAGCGCGACCCTTCGGTGGCCTTGCCGGTGGCGGCGGCCAGAAAGGTCATCGCCGATGCCGCGAACGAGCCGAACACGAAGGCCCGCATGAGCGCGGTCAGGTCCTTCTGGGTCTCCGTCTGGTCCCAGACGATCCACACCACCAGGAGCATCTGGACCAGGGTGAAAACTTTGGAAAACGTGGCTGTGGGAACCGTCGACCAGAAGTACGACAGGAGCGACCAACCCACGAACAATGCCGCGCACGACAGCCCGGCGGTGCTGCGACGGACCCTGCCGTCGTAGGCAACGGTCAGCACCCACGTGACGAGGGCCAGGATCCCGAAGACCCGGGACACTCGCCCGACCCCGAACTGGAGGGAGTCCTCGAGGGGGATCGAGAAGGCGAAAGCCAATAGGGCGGCGAAGGACAACTTGCGCATTGCTTAGGCTCCCGGGTGCCGAGACGGTGAAAAGGGTAGCCCGCCCACGCCATCGGGTCCGGCGCGCCGGCTCCCCCCGACCCGCAACCGGTACCCGAAATGGCGGGCCAGCGGCGCGGTGAGCGTGCTGACGGCCAGGCGGTCGACGGCACCCAGTGCGGTCACCCACCGGTCGTCACGGGTCAACGCCACCGCTGTGGGCCGAAAGCGTCCACCTCCGATGGGCGTGTGGGCGACGCCGAGCGCCACGGTCCCCCCGACCACCAGGGGCAGCGCCGGCGGAGGCTGGCCCACGAACGCCGCGATCTGGGTGAGAACGGCCTCGGGATCGCCGATCAGGTCCTCGTAGGTGATCAGCAGCGAGCGATCGGGACCGATCCGTCGTCGCAAGGCCGTGCCCGCGAGGTGGCGCACCATCCAGCCCGTCGAGCCGGAGAGCGCCTGGCGGGGATGGACGCCCGGCCCCGAGCCCGACCGACGGATCGCCGAGTACACCGTGCCTCGCGGGTCGCGAACGAGCTGGAGCAGATAGGCGTCGATACCCTCGAGGTCGCTCATCAGGACGGCATCGGCCGGGAGCTTCGAGGTGTCGACGATGACCGTGGCCCCGGTGGCCGCAGCCAGGTCTGCGTAGGTCGCGCCGAGCAGCGTGGCGTACGAGCGCACTGCCCGATCACGGTGAGCGGCGCCTCGTCGGGCCAGGTGCCATGCTCGCAACGACGACCGACCGTCTGGGGCCGCCGTCTGTTGCCATCGCCCGATGGTGGCGACGTCGGTGGTCGCCAGCATCCTGGGCACGACGGCCGACCACACCTGACAGGCGTCATAGGAAAGCCCGCAACCACAGGTCCGGCCATCGCGCAGGCCCACCTGCCAGAGCTTGCGGAGCTCGCCCAAGAAGGCGAACCCCGGCACCTCGCCCATAAGCCGGCCGGCGATGGTGGTCCCGCCCCTTTGGGTGCCGACGACGTAGAGGACCTTGGTTGTCACCGCGCCGGAGCCATCGCCCGCAGCACCGAGATGCGATAGCCCATTCGCCGACGGACCAGGTAGTTGAGGGTCAGGTTCACGGCCACGGCCGCGCCGCCGTTGGCGATGGCGGCCCCGTTGATGCCCAGCCAGGGAATGAGCACGAGATAGGCCACCACGGTGACGGCGGCGACGGCGGCGAACACGACGGCCGTGACGTTCTGGTGACCGGTCATGTTCATGAGCCACCCGACGGCGCCCGAGCTGACGCTGACCAGCTGGCCCAGGGAGATGAGCACCAACACCGTCGAGCCGGCGGCGAAGCCCTTGCCGAAGACCCCCAGGGCCTGGCGGGAGAAGACGCACAGGACGATGGTCAGGCCGAGGGTGGGCAGGAAGATCCAGCGCACGGCCATGAGCACGGCGTGCTCGACCTCGTCCTTGCGGTCCGACCAGTACAGCTTGGAGATCCGTGGCGCGAGCGTCGCGGCCATGGCCGTCTCGAGGATGCTGACGAAGGTGCCGGCCCGCATGGCCACGGCGTAGATGCCGGCCTCCCGGGGTGAACGCAGGATCCCGACCATAACCACGTCGAGACGGGAGAACACCATGTAGACGACGTTCGAGCCGAAGATGGGGAAGGTGAGCTTGACCCACGCCCGGGGCTCGAAGCTGGGAGAGGCGGTCCTGATTTGCGACGGCACCGAGGTACGTAGCCACCAGGCCTGGAGGGCAATCGTGACCAGGTAGGACACGGCGGTGATGACCAGGGCTCCCTGGACGTCGAGATCGCCCCCGAAGGCCAGGTAGACGGCCACGCCGGCGACGAGGACGATGGGTTGGAGGACCAGCCAGGGAAAGAATGCCCTGAAGATGAGCTGGAAGCCCCTCGCCAGGGCCACCTGCAACTCGATGAGGGCGGCGACCGGCACCAGCCAGAGGGCGATGGTCAGGGCGACGGCGTTCGTCGAGGTGCCGTCGAGGCCCAACACGACAGCCGAGCCCACCAGGGCCACGACGAGGCCGACCACGATCGCCACCTGGCGGAACCTGCGTATGACCCCGGCGGCCAGCGACCACCGCTGCTGGCCCTCGTACTCGGGCAGCAGTCGCAGCGAGCTGCTGGCGCCCCCGAGGTGGGCGACGCTTCCGGCCAGACGAGTCCAGGTCACGGCGTAGGTGTAGGTGCCGAACCGGTTGACACCGAGGGCCCGGGCAAGGACCACCTGGGTGGCGTACTGGAGGCCGATGCCACCGGTCTGGAGCAGCAACGACGTCGAGGCTCCCCGCTTCAGGACGCTCTTGTTCGAGCCCTTGGGACCCGGGGCTTCGCGGACGCTCTGAGGCGGGTCCCGGACCGGGTCGAGGGACCAGAACTCGACGGCGCCCGCCAGATCGAGCTCGCCAAGGTCGCGATCGTTGCCGGCGTCACCGCGGCTCAACGGGGTCGAGGTCATCCCCCCGGGCTCGGGGACCGAGGTGCCGACCACTCCCGCATGCTGTAACCGTAGCGGCGGGCTTCGGCCTCGAATCGGCGCACCAGTAGTCTGGCGTAGGGCCGGTACCACGGCCGGAAAGCCAGCCGTTCCCACTCGGCCCGGTAGCGGTCGCTGGGCTCGGCGCTGACCTCGCCGGCAACCGCCTCGGGGGCGGGTGACAGTCCCACGAAGCCGAGCAGCTCGTCGAGGGTCTGTTGCGGCGCCGTCAGCAGGTCTTCGTAGCGGACGAGCAGCAACCGGTGTATCCGGGGGGCATCGGCGGAGAGCGTATCGTAACAGGCGAACCAGTGGCGCAGGAGCGACCACAGTGGCCGGCCCCCGGTCCGCTTGCGCTGGGCCAGAGCCACCTCGAGGGGATGGCGCGTGATGACCACGAAATGGGCGTGGGGGAACAGGCTCTGCAGGTACCGGGTGCGAATGAGGTTTGGGGGGGACTTCTCGATGAGCACAGGGCACCGCAGGTCCCAGTAGGGGGCCCACTGGGCGAACAGCGTCTGGGCCTCGGCGCGAGCGACGACAGGTGGGACCTCCACGAGGTGGGCGTCAGGGTGGAAGCCGAAACGGCCCTCGCCACCGAAGGCCTTGGCCGGCTGGTACACGGTCTGCAGGTGCTGGCCCTCGTCCTCGTGGGCCGCTGTTCCCGAGAACCCGCTGGCGAGGGGATGCTGGCGCAGGAGCCGGAAGGCCAGGCTCGTCCCACTGCGATGCAGCCCGCCCAGGAAGACCAGGGTGTGATCGCTGCCTGGTTGTGGGTGGTCGGGGTCGGGGACCAAGCTGCGTTGCCTTCTGTGGGCGACTGTGTCCGCCGCCGAAGTTACGGCGGAAGTTACATCGTGGCGCACCGCCGCGTAGCAAGATGGACGGCGTCGACCTGGCCGCCCGGCCGCCGGCCACCTGCCTGCCCCATGACCAGTCCGCCGCGCCGTGTGGCGCTCGTCACCAATGGCCTCACTCGCGCCGGCGCCGAGACCCAGCTCATGCGGCTGGCCTCGACGCTGCGAGCCCACGGCGACGAGGTCAAGCTCCTGTCCATCCTGGCCACTGAGGCCTTCGGCGACGAGCTCGACGAGCTCGGCATCCCCACCGTCGAGCTCGTCCTCCGACCGGGAATGAAGGCGATGTCGGCGATCTGGGCCGGTAGCCGGGTCTTGCGGGCCTGGCGGCCCGACGTAGCGATCAGCTTCGTCTATCAGGCCAACATCCTCGGCCGGGTCGCCGGTCGCGTGGCCGGAGTGCCCGTCATCGTGTCTTCCGTCCGCAACGAGCACTTCGGCGGCCGACACCGCGAGCTGGCCATGCGGGTCACCGATCGCCTCAGCAGCGTCACCACCACGAACTCCGAGCTGGCGGCCCAGAGCCTGGTCAGCCGCGGCATCGTGCCCCGCCATCGCCTCGTCGTCATCCCCAACGGCATCGACGTGGCTCCGTTCTCGTCGGCCCTGTCCGAACGGGCGACTACCCGAGCCCGGCTGGAGGTCGCCGCCGACAGCTTCGTCTGGCTGGCCGCCGGGCGCCTCGAGCCCCAGAAGGATTACTCGACCCTCCTCGCCGCCCTGGCCCGCTGCAGGGAGGCACGCCGGCCCCACCAGCTCCTCATCGCCGGTCAGGGGCGGTTGCGCTCTGAGCTCGAGCGCCAGGCCGCCGACCTCGGGCTCGGGGATCGCGTCCGCTTCCTAGGCGTTCGTGGCGACATCCCCGACCTGATCGGTGCATGCGACGCCGTCGTGCTGTCCTCGCGGTGGGAGGGACTGCCCAACGTAGTCATGGAAGCCATGGCGGGCGGCCGTCCTGTCGTGTCCACGAGAGTGGGAGGCGCTCCCGAGCTGGTCGAGGACGGAGTGACCGGAAGGCTCGTGCCCCCTGGCGCGGCCGGCCCCCTGGCCGAGGCGATGACCGAGGTAATGACTGCCCCCAACTCGCAGCGACAAACCATGGGGGCGAGGGGCCGGGCCATCGTCGCCGAGCGGTACTCGCCGGTGGCGGTCGGCGATCGTTGGCTGCAGCTCCTCGACGCCTACCGGGATCCCAGGTAGCCGTAGCGCTTCAGGAGCGGAGCGGTGACCATCGTGACCAACCGCCGGTCCTCGGGCGCCAGGTTGGTCTCCCACTCGTCGTCGAGGGTGATCTGCAGCGGCCGGGGGTCGAAGCGCACCGGGTTCCCGGAGATGCTGTGGTTCCATCCGTCGTCGCTCCGGTTCTCCGGGACGAGGGGATCGGGTAGCGCAACTACGGCGGCGATCGTGTCGTCGGGCCGGCGGACGAAATCCTCGTAGCGGAGGCGCAGGTAGCGGCGCTGGCTGCGGCGGCCGAGAGCCTCGAACAGGACGTGGTTGGCGTCCCACGTGAACGCCGTCCGCAGCGGCGAGCGGCGCTTCATGTACTCCACCGTCCAGTGGACCTCCGGCCTGACGCGAGACCTGGTCCACGAGTACGCCACCGCCCGGCTGTCACGCACGAGGTGCAGCACCGACAGGTCGAACGCGCCGAGGGCGTCCAACAAAAAGGCCCAGGAGGGGTCCTTCGAGGAGTCGATCACCACCCTGGCACCCGAGACCGACAGGATCGACCGGACGAGCCGGGTGATGGCATCGCCGTAGTCGTCGAGGGCTGCCTGGAACCGGGAGGACCGCAGGCGCGAGACGGCAAGGAGGGGGATGAACCTGACCCGGTCCAACGAATCGGCCCAGGCCGAGGTGTCCAGCCGGTCGACGGCGTCGAACCCTCCGAAGGCGTCGGTGATCACCGCGACCCAGAACGGACAGGAGCGGAACGGCAGCCGGCATCCGCACAACTGGTTCTGACGGATGCCGCGATCCCACAGGTAGCGCAGCTCGCCGACCGGGAGAAAGCCCTCGTAGTGCCCCAGCAAGCTCACGAGCACGGTGCTGCCGCTGCGCCCGGTGCCACCGACGTAGAGGACCTGGGGCCTCACGCCAGGTCCAACAGCTCGAGGTAGCGCTGGGTCACGGTCTCCAGCCGGTAGGGAAGGCGGGCCTGGGGGCGGTCGACTCGAGGGTCGGCCAGCGCCTCGCCGATGGCATCGGCCAATCGAACCGGATCGGCCGGCGGCGCCAGTCGACCCCAGGCGCCGCCGTCGAGGATCTCCCGCGGCCCGCTGGGGCAGTCGGTGGCCACGATGGGGGTGTCGAAGGTGAGCGCCTCGATCAGAACGGTGGGAAGGCCCTCCCAGCGCGACGACAGCACGAAGACGTCGGCCGCCCGCAGGGCCGGGTAGGGGTTGGCCGAGTATCCCGGCAGGTCGACGCGCCCGGCGATGCCGAGCTCCACGGCCAGGGCCTCGAGCCGTGGGCGGGCCGGACCCTCGCCCAGAATCACCAACCGGCACTCCTCGGGCAGCCTGGCGACGGCCCGGATCAAGGTGGCGAAGTCCTTCTGGTCGACGAGCCGGCCCATGGCCACAACCACCGGACCGGTCTTGGCCGCCAACCACGGGTGGCTCACGGCGGACTCTGCCGCGGCAGCGATCCGGTCGAAGACGACCGGGTTGTAGATCACCTCGACACGGTCGGGGCGCAGGCCGGTCGTCGCCACGAGATCGTCGGCGACCCCTTGCGAGACGGCGACTATACGATCGGCGAACGGGTAGCCGAGGCGGATCAGCCGGGGCATGAAGCGGTCGCTGCGGCGATGGGCGTGGGCAGTTGATGTCGAAAGATGGTTGTGCTGGGTGACCATGACCGGCACGCGCGGACGTACGAGCCGGTCCGCCACGATGGTGGCCAGGTTCATGTGGCTTAGCGCCGAGACGACAGCTCGAGGACGCTCGGACCGGAGGTGGCGCCTCAGCGCTGGTACGCATCGGGAGACCTCGTCCGAACCCAGCACCACCGTGCGGGCGCCGGCGGGGACCTTGGACCGGAGCTCACCCTTGTCGCGCACCACGACGATGTCGACGGAGACCGAACGGGCCAGGAGGCCGGAGGCGATGTCGAGGAAAACTCGCTCCGCTCCTCCACCGACCAGGTCGGGTAGGACCATGGCCACCCGTGGTTGGCACCGCTCGTGGACCGGGCCAGTCAAGTCGTCGACCACATGGGGCCGAGATCCCGGCCCAGGAACCGTGACAGGGCGTCGACGTCGCCGGCGTAGGTGTCGGCCAGGCGGCGCGCCGTGTCTGGGAGCAGCGGAGCGAAGGCCGGCCCTTCGCCTTTGGATCCGAAGACGCGGTCGATGCCGGCGCGCTTGGCGGCGGCGATGATCCTCGTGCCCCCGCGATCCTGGATCCACCTGCTCACCCGCTTCGATGCGACATAGGACCCGTGAAAGCGCGGCGGGGCGGAGACGTTCACTGCCTGGGCGGCCCGGGGAGGTTGTGGTGGTGGGGAGCTTCTCCCTTTTTGGCCGCTTGGTTCCTCCCGGTACTGGGGGTCGGCGCCGATGAACCGGTACACCGCCGCCATGGTGTCGGGCCGGCCCACCAGCTCCTCGAAGACGATCACGAGGATCTGTTCCCGGGAGAAGCGGTCGAGGTACGGGCGCAGTTGAGGCAGATACCGGCCCCGTGCGACGGCTCCCGGGTGATCGGTCAGGAAATCCTCGAACGACCCCCGGTACGCCGTCTCCTGCGCCCAGTGCTTGTACTGCGAGTAGGCCCGCTCGACCGGGTTGCGCACCGAGACGATGAGCCGGACGTCGGGCACCAGGTCGCGGATGCGACCGGCGGCGCGGGCGTCGAACAGGTACTGGGGCGAGATCTCTCCCCGGACCCGGTCCTCGGCCCCCCGGAACTGTCGCGTGTACCACTCGGATCCCCGGTCGAAGTGGCGATTGAAGAACTCCACCTCCTTCACCGCCGGCGGCAGCCCCACCTCCGGATGGCCACGCAGCATGGCGTCGAGGTAGCTGGTCCCCGCCTTGAGTGCGCCGATCCCGAGGAAGTCTGGAAGGTCCATTCGCGGTCATTGCCTCCGGGGGGACTCGTTACCCGGGCCCACGGCCCCGCCACCGTCCGTTCCCAGGAGCGCCGCGGAGAGGCTAGCCGGGGCGCGACCCTGACGTGAGAACCAGGTGAGCGCCGCCGAGCACCGGATATTTGGCCGTCATTTAACTATCGCCATACCAACCGTTGGTTCGCCCCTGGGTATGTTGCGGACAAGCCGGTCGAACGGCCGGCTTTGGATCAATGGCCTCACGAGGACAGGAATGTCAATCAAGGCGAGCGTCCCCTGGTTTGCCAAAATCGCCGCCAAGATCGTCTTGTCGCGGCTGCCGGTGCCGTATCGCGTGTGGAGCAAGCTGGCCATCTTCAAGCATGGCCCGATGGCCGATCCTGCGTACGCCATCGGCGTGTTCGAAACGCATTGGGCGGAGCGAGCACCGGCAGTCCCGCTCGACGGATTCGTCGGCCTCGAGGTGGGGCCGGGTAACTCGCTCGTCAGCGCCCTCGTCGCCTCCGCCTTCGGCGCACGGACCACCTACCTGGTCGACACCGGGCGCTTCGCCGACGCACCGCTCGAGACATACCGGGAGGCGGCAACACTCCTTGGCGAACGAGGGATGTGCGTCCCCGACATTTCGGGCGCGGCAACTGTCGAAGAAGTGCTTCGGATCGTCGGAGGGGTCTATCTCGACCGGGGCGTGGGATCATTACGCCAGCTGCCCGATGCATCGGTCGATTTCGTCTGGTCCCAGGCGGTGCTGGAACACGTGCGGCGGGCCGAGCTCGCGCCGCTGATGACCGAGCTCCATCGGGTGCTGCGCCCGGGGTGCACGTCCTCCCATCGCATCGACCTCCGTGACCACCTGGCCGAGGGGCTCAACAACCTTCGGTTCTCGGACCGCGTCTGGGAGAGCCCGCTCATGGCGGACTCGGGCTTCTACACCAACCGCATCCAACTCCGCGAGATGGTGGCGCTCTTCGAGCGGTCCGGATTCGACGTGAGCTTGCCGCGGGTCGAACGGTGGACGGCACCGCCAACCGGCCGCGAGAAGCTCGCGCCACGGTTTCGCACCCTCCCCGACGAGGATCTCCTGGTCAGGGGCTTCAACGTCGTGCTCGCAAAGGCATCGGCGGCGGCGGAGGGCTCACGTACCCCCAGCGCCGCAGCAGTGGGCGGTGACCAGGGTGACTAGCCGCAGGTCCTGGGGCCCGAGCCCGGTCTCCCACTCGTCATCGAGCGCGATCCGAAGCGGCCGAGCAGGCTGACCAGCACGGTGCTGCCGCTCCGTCCGGTGCCGCCCACGTAGAGGACCCGAGGTTCCACCCGGCCTCCGCAACCCGGGCAGCGGTCAGCCCAGCAGCTCGGCGAGCTCGTCCTCGCTGAGCCGGCGGAAGGCCCGTCGGCCGGTGCCACGGTCGAGCACGGCGGCCTCGAGGTCGTGGGCGACGAGCGAGCGGTCGGGGCCGGCCAGGGCGTCGACGGCCGCGTTGAGGGCGGTGGCCAGGTCGAGGTCGCCGGCGAGGGCGGAGCGGAGGCGCTCGGCGATGGCCTCGGCCTCGCCCCCGATCACCGCCGAACCCTCCTCGTCGATCACGAAGCCGTCGTAGCGGATCCGGAACAGCACGTCGCCCTCGGGCTCGAGGCCCACCTCGGCGACGAGTATCTCCACCTCCATGGGCTTCATCTCATGGGTGAAGATCTGGTGCAGCGTCTGGGCGTAGGCGTTGGCCAGCGATCGGGCGTCGACGTCTTCGCGCGAGTAGGTGAACCCCTTGACGTCGGCGTTGCGGACCCCGAGGATGCGCAGGTTGTCGAACTCGCTGAAGCGCCCGACACCGGCGAAGCCGATGCGGTCGTAGATCTCGCTGATCTTGTGCAGCGTCCGAGAGGGGTTCTCGGCGCAGAGGAGGATCCCGCCGGCGTAGGAGAAGGCCACCAGGCTGCGACCCTGGGCGATGCCCTTGCGGGCGTAGTCGGCCCGGTCCTTCATCACCTGCTCGGGCGACACGTAGTAGGGCATGGTCACGGTCGTCCACCCCCCTCTTTCTTTCGCTCGATGAGCACGCCGAAGCGCTCGGCCACTTCGTCGTCGGCCACGCGCTCGAACCCGTCACCGGTGATGGTGGCCACCGTGGGATAGATGCCGCGGATCACGTCGGGCCCGCCCGTGGCCGAGTCCTCGTCGGCGGCCTCGTAGAGGGCCTCGATGCACAGCTCGATGGCCGCTCCCCGGTCGAGGGGCTCGCGCCACCCCAACTTGATGGTGGTGCGGGCATCGCGACCACCCGAGCCGGTGGCGTGGAAGTCGCCCTCCTCGTAGCGGCCCCCGGTGAGGTCGTACTTGAAGATCCGGCCTGCCCGCCGGCCCAGGTCGTAGCCGGCGAAGATGGGCACCACGGCGAGGCCCTCCATGGCCATGGGCAGGTTGCTGCGCACCATCTGGCTGAGCTTGTTGGCCTTGCCCTCCAGGCTCAGGGCCACGCCCTCCACCTTCTCGTAGTGCTCGAGTTCGGTCTGGAACAGGCGTACCATCTCCACCGCCGGGCCCGCGGCGCCGGCGATGCTCACGCCCGAGTGGCGATCGGCGGGGAAGACCTTCTCGATGTCCCGGTTGGCGATGCTGTAGCCCTCAGTGGCTCGCCGGTCGCCGGCCATCGTGACGCCATCGGCGTAGCGGACGGCCACGATGGTGGTGGCGTGGGCGGTGGGCACGGTCTGGCCGGCCATGAGCGGGCCGGGGGCCGCAGGTGCCCGGGTATGGCGGAGGAGGTCGGAGAAGCTGGGACCGGGATCGTCGCCCGCCCGAAACAGGGGAATGGTCATCGTCGGCCGAGGCTAGCGGCGTCAGGACCCCATCGGGGTACGTTGATCAGCCTCATGTCGTTCGCCCGCTCCAAACCTGGTCCGACCCAGAGGCGTCCCGAGGAACACGCCTCCCGCGCCGTGGTGGCAGGCTGCGATCGTCTTCGGCGTCGTGCTCATGCTGCTGTGAACGGTCGCGGCACTCTGTGTTGCCTACCTGCCCTGGTCGAACCACCCCCGGCCTCACCATGTCCCGGGCCGGCCGTGGTTCGAGGCCTGGGTACACTGGGACTCCGAGTGGTATCTCCAGATTGCCAACCACGGCTACTCCTACAAGCCTGGTCGTCAGTCGTCGGTCGCCTTCTTTCCTTTGTACCCGCTAGCGGGACTTTCCTGGCTAGAGCGCGGTGGTGCGGTGTTCCCGCAGGTGGGAGGCGGTTTCCCGGCGCTCGGCGCGTATTACCTACCTACTTCAGCCTGAAAAAGTCGGTGGGGCAGCGACCAGCTTGGGACCGATCCCGGCTGTGGCAGGCCGCGTGCTCCCGGTTCCTCGCCTTCGGCCGCTCCATCCGCCTCTTCCGGACCGTTTCG
>JBPCNP010000079.1:0-12357 GCA_051001215.1 Acidimicrobiales bacterium | reverse complement strand
CATCCCGCTCCACCATCTCCGCTGCCAGTGAGCCGATCCGACAGCCCCCGAACAGACCCGCGTCTTCATGGGCGCCTGCCATCGCGTCGAGCCAGGCCTTGATTCCCTTCCAGGTCGACAGGCCCTCCAGCAGCGGTTCCTGGGCCGCCAGGATGAGGTTCAGGTTGTGGCGCAGCACCTCCCTGACGAGATCATCCTTGTTCTCGAAGTAGTGGTAGAACTGGCTTTTGCCGGCCCCGCTGGCGGCCAGCACGTCGTCGATGGCCGTGGCTGATACGCCTCGGTGGTGGATGAGAGCGGCAGCGCATACCACGATGTGATTCTTGGTCTCGGTTCCACGGCGTGTCCTCGGCTGCTCCATCGTTACGACACAGCCTGCCGCGTTGGGCCGGCCTGCACCGACCCTCCACCAGCGAGGCGCCGACATGAACGCGGAGAAGCCCGGCGATGCCGCCCCAGGCGAAGCGGCGATGACAGGCCGCGGGCGCCATCATGTCAACGGGCCAAGCCAGGTAGCTCATGACATCAACCGGCGCCCCTTCAACCAGTGCACGAGGTTCGGCCAGGTGCATCAGACGGGGGGACAACCTGGGGATGTCGTCGACCTCGACCGGTTGATCCGTCGCGCGGCCGATCTTGTTGTAACGGATCGGTGTGTACGGAGACTCAAGGGCGAGAACGGTCACTCCGGCCGAACCGATGACGCTTCAAGCAAGGGAGCAAGACATGGAAAGGCAATTCGGCAGAATGCGGAGACCACTCAAGAGGTTCGCGATCGGTGCTTTGTCACTGTTCCTCCTCGGCGGCTTCGCAACCACCGTCCAAGCGCAGACGCCAAGCGCAGACGGGGCGGCAGGACAAGGCGGGGCAGCGGCCCGACCCGCTCCGCAGCGAGGTGCGGCGTTCGCTATGACGAACGTCACCGGCGACAACCGCATCGTCACCTATCGACGTGCCGAAGACGGCGCGTTGACGAGGGTGGGACGCATCTCGACACGCGGAAGCGGCATCGGGACCGACCTCGACAGTCAGGGTGGCCTTCGGCTCAGCGCCGATCATCGCTTCCTGTACGCCGTCAACGCCGGCAGCGATGACGTCAGCGTCTTCTCCGTGGCCGGGGCGAACCTCACGTTCCTCCAGAAGGTCGCCGCGGGCGATTCACCGATCAGCCTCACTCTTCACGCCGACCTGCTCTACGTACTCGACGGCTCGGTCGCCGGGAACGGCATCAGGGGGTTCCGGGTCGCTTCCGATGGCACCCTGTCACCGTTGCCCGACTCCTTCCGAGCGCTCAGCTCACCCATCGCGGTGCCGGGCGACATCGAGTTCAGCCCCGACGGCCGCGTGCTCCTCGTGACCCAGAAGACGACGAACGTGTTGCTGTCCCCGCAGAATGCCATCGACGCGTTCACTGTGGGCAGTGACGGCCTGGCAAGCGCCAGCCCCAGACGCAACGCCTCAGCCGGACTACGCCCGTTCAGTCTGGCCTTCCGCGATGACGGCAAGCTCGTCGTCGCTGAATCTTTCAACGCCGCTCCGAGTCGTTCCGCTCTCTCCTCCTACGAACTGGCTCCCAACGGCCGCTTGACGGTGGAGAGCAGCTCGATCCGCAACTTCCAGACGGACACGTGCTGGGTCATCGTCAGCCTTGACGGGAAGTACGCCTACACGGCGAACTTTGGAAGCGGCACGATCTCCAGTTATCGCTTCACGGCCCAGGGAAGCGTCCACCTCCTCGACGGCGCGGCGGCGTTCCTCGGGGACATGAGCCAGCCCGTGGATCTGGCCTTGAGCGCGGACGGCCACTCGCTGCACTTGCTCCTGCGAGGCACCGGCGCCGTCGCGTCGTTCGGCATCGCCGAGGACGGCAGCCTGCAGCCTTTGGGCGTCGTGACCGGTGCGCTCCCGGTGGCGGACGGCGCCTCCGGTCTCGCCGTGTACTGAGCGCCAGCACCCTCCAAGACAGCGCTGCCACCGCCTCCGGCCTCGGCTGAGGCGGTGGCCGCGCTGGGCTGACCGCCCTGACGTGGCTTGGAAAGCCCCTCGTGAAGCATGGGCGGCGACCCTTACGAGAAAGTGAAATTAGCGACGAAGCCTTGGGGTGCAATGCCCAAGTGGGGTACGAAGGCGTCGAACCAGCGACGATGGCGCGTCGAGCCCGAGTCCTCTGTAGGTCGCGGACGAGGTGCCCGCGCTGGGCCCGGCTATCCGACACGAGGCTTCCCATGCAGACATCGATCACGCCCCACCTGGACGGGGACCGCCAACATTGGGTTTCGGTGTCCCAGCAGGAGGAGGCTGCGCTGGTGGCGGGGCTTTGTGAGGGCCAGGAGGCTTCGTACGAGACCTTGGTCCAACGGCACCAGATCCCGATGGTCCGTCTCGCTCGCTCCTACGTGGCGAACGAGGCGAGCGCCGAGGACATCGTACAAGAGACGTGGCTCGCAGTGCTCCGCGGCATCGAGCGCTTCGACGGCCGATCCTCGCTCAAGACCTGGATCTACTGCATCCTCACCAACCGAGCGAAGACCGCTGGCCGGCGCGAAAGCCGAGCGGTACCGGTGTCGACGATGCCCGAGAGCGAAAACGACAACAGCGAGCGTGCCATCCCTCGGAGCTGGACCCTCGGCGATCGCTATCGGGAGTGCACGGCGCATTGGAAGGGGCCGGGGGCGCCTTGGGAGCGGTCGATCGAGGACCACGTTGTGGCGACGGAGGCCGTCGCCGTCGCCCTGAGGGCCATAGAGGCTCTGCCCCGGACGCAGCGCCTGGTCATCACGCTGCGCGACGTTGAGTGCTGGAGTGCCCTGGAGGTCTGCGACGTCCTCGCTCTGTCCGAGACCAACCAACGGGTGCTCCTGCACCGTGCCCGAGCCAAGATCCGGGCTCACCTCGAGGAGTGCGACGGGACCTCCCGGGCAGTTCCTCCTCGTACACCCGTCCCCGCTCAGTTGGCGTGATTCTGAAGCCAAGCCCCGGGGCGTCAGCCCCCCACCTCGACGGGCAATGGCGTTCCAGGGATCTACGCGCCCTGGCCGAGGTTCTGCATGAGGCCACCGTCCATGACGTAGGTTGATCCCGTGACGTAGTCGGCGTCGCTCGAGGCCAGAAATACGGCAAGGCGGGCGATCTCGGCCGGCTGTGCGGCTCGCTTCAGCGGGATGCTCTGCACCTGCTTGTCCAGCAGCTCCGGGTCATCGATGGCCGGCTGGTTGAACGGCGTGAGCACCATTCCCGGAGCCAGATTGTTGACATTGATCTTGAGGGGAGCGAGCTCCAGAGCCAGGGTCTTGGTGAGATTGCGGAGCGCCCCCTTTGAGCAGTCGTAGTCCGCGCCTCCAGCGTTGGGGATCTCCTGATGGACCGACGTGACGTTGATGATCTTGCCAGCGCCGCCAGCGGCCTTGCGGAGCTGGACGAAGCGGCGGCAACAGAAGAACGCCCCGTAGACGTTGGTTCGGATCGCCTTGTCCCAGACCTCGGCCGAGAGGTCGGCCACCTCGGTACCCGAGGCGTCCACCCCGGCGTTGTTCATGAGGATGTCGATGGCGTCGAAGGCCTTCATGGCCTCGTCGAATATTCGCGCCACTTCGGCTTCCTCACTGATGTCAGCCTGCACCAGGATGGCCCGGGCTCCCGCCGCTTCCACCTCCCTGTGCGTGTCCTCGCCCCCGGCACGATCGTGCAGGAAGTGAATCACGACGCCTGCGGCACCCTCCTTGGCGAACTCGATGGCGGTGGCCTGGCCGATGCCCGAATCGGAGCCCGTGATGAGTGCTACCTTGCCGGCGAGTCGTGCTGGTGTCATGGAATCTCCTTGGTTGCCGTGGATGGGTCGTGGCCGGATTCCGCCGCCTCGCTGATGCGCCAGGCGGCGTTGATGAGCCCAACATGCGAGAAGGCCTGGGGGAAGTTCCCGAGAAGCTCGCGCTCGGCAGGATCCGCCTCCTCAGAGTGAAGCCCGAGGTCGTTGGCGAAAGCGCCGGCCCGCTCGAACCAGGCTTCGGCTTCGTCGACCTCCCCGCCCAGAGCCAGGCACTCCGCCAGCCAGTAGGTGCAGATGAGAAAGCCGAACCGGTCGCTGGCCCAGCGCCGGACCAGTCCCGTGTCGCCAAGCTGCGCCTCCACCGCCCTGATGGTGGACCACATTCGATCGTCGCTGGCCGGCAGGAACCCGACGAGGGCCAGCACGAGGACGGAGGCATCCAGGCGGTCGGAGTCGAAGGCGCCGGTGTAGGCTCCGGCCTGCTCGTTCCATCCGCGTTCCTGCACGGCCGCCCGTACAGCGTCGCGGGCTTCACTCCAGCGCTGGATGGCGTCGTCGGCTCGCAGCAGCGGGGCCAGCTTGACGGCGCGGTCGAGTGCTACCCAGCACATCGCCTTCGATGAGAGGTAGTGGCGAGGAGCCTCCCGCGACTCCCACATGCCGGCATCGCTGTCCTGCCAGTCGGCCGCGGCCCGGTCGGCGAGGGCCACGAGAAGCTGGCGGGTAGGTTCGCTCAGGTCCCCGAGGTAGTCGCGCAGCAGGTAGGCGGCGTCGAGGACTTCGCCCAGCACGTCAAGCTGCTTCTGAGCCCAGGCCCCGTTCCCGATGCGGACCGGGCCGCTGTCTCCAAACCCTGGCAGATGCTCCAGGGTGTGCTCGGTACAATCGCGCTCCCCGCCGACGCCGTACATGATCTGGATCGCCTCGGTCCCGGTCAGCCCCGCTGATCGGGCCACCCAGTCGAGCAGACGCTTGGGTTCGTCGGGACAGGCGGCGATCCACAACGAGCGAGCGGTCAGGCTGAGATCGCGCAGCCATGCGAAGCGGTAGTCGAAGTTGAGATCGCCGCCCATGATCTCTGGTAGCGATGTCGTCGCCGCGGCGACGACCGCCCCCGATGGCTGGAAGGTGAGACCTTGCAACACCAACGAGCTGCGTCGGACGGCATCGGCGTGGCGGCCCGAGTAGCTCGGGTGTAGCGCCACCCAGGACGCCCAGGCTTCGACGGTGTCGTCGATGCTGGGTTCGGCCCCGGCGATCGGCACGGACAGGGGGATATTGGCGTGGATGACACGTGGTCCTGGCCCACCACCCGGCAGCGATCGTCGATGGCCAGGGCCGCGACCAGGCGGCCGGCCACGTTGGGCTCCTCGGGCCCGAGCAGGCGCGGAGCCCGTTCGACCAGGACCACCTGAGTGCCGAACCGACCGTAGATCTGGGCCAGCTCGCAGCCGGCGGCGCCCAGGGCGACGACATCGAGGTGTTCCACCTAACCGTTCATCCCCGGTTTGCCGAGATGAGGCGGTCGGCGCAGCGGGCGACCACGGCCATGATGGTCAGCGCCGGGTTGGCCGCTCCCTGAGTGGGCAGCACACTGCCGTCGGTGATGTAGAGGTTGGGGACGGCGAAGCTGCGCAGGTCGGCATCAACCACCCCTGAAGCGGCGTCGACGCCCATCCGGCAACCGCCCACCAGGTGGGCGTAGCGCTTGATGGTCGCCGTGTCCTGCGCCCCGGCCGCGTCGAGTATCCGCTCCATCACCACCTGGCCCGCAGCCATGAGGGCCCGGTCGTTGTCGCACTGGCTGTAGTCGACCCGGGCCACGTGTTCGCCCCGGCGGTCGGTCTCGACCGAGAGCGTCACCCGGTTGTCGGGCAGGGGCAGGAACTCAGCCAGCACCCCGAGGCACATCCAGTGCACGTAATCGCGCAGGTACTCCCGGAGCACGTGCCCCCAGTGGCCCTCGGCCCCCACGTGCTCGGCCCAGGTGATGGGCAGCGGTGACACGGTCTGGACGGAGAACCCCCGCTTGTAGTCCTTCGACGGATCCGTCTCGTAGAAGGCCTCGCTCGACACCCCGGGCGGCGGCGTCTTGTACATTCGGACCTCCTCGTCGAAGCGCCCCGCGGTCTGGGGAGCGCCCTGGACCATCAAGTAGCGCCCGACCAGATCCTCGTTGTTGCACAAACCGTCGGGAAAGCGCGAGCAGGCCGAGTTGAGCAGCAGCCGCGGCGTCTCGATGGAGTAGCCGGCCACCGCCACCAGCCGGGCGCGCTGAAAGTGCTCGACTCCCTCGCGCCAGTAGACGACGCCCGTCGCACGGCCGTCGTCACCGAGCACGATCCGCGAGACGAAGGCATCGGCTCGGATCTCTGCACCTTGGGCCAGCGCGTCAGGGATGTGGGTGACGAGCGACGAAGCCTTGGCGTTGACCTTGCAGCCCTGCAGGCAAAACCCCCGGTAGATGCAGTGGGGCCGGTTGCCGAACCGGCCGTTGGCAATGGCGACCGGCCCCACGCGTGCCTCGATCCCGGCGCGAGAGCATCCCCGGATGAACAGCTCCCCGTCGCCGCCCACCGGATGCGGCGAGTGCGGGTACCCGTGCGGATCTCCCCACGGCCAGTGCTGGCCGGCGACCGGAAGTTCGGCTTCGATGGTCTCGTAGTAGCGGCGCAGCTCGGCGTAGCTGATCGGCCAGTCCGCCCCCACCCCGTCGAGGGAGCGGGTGCGGAAGTCGGAGGGATGGAATCGGGGGGCGTAGCCGGCGAAGTGGACCATGGATCCACCCACTCCCCGACCGGAGTTGTTGGCACCCAGGGGGACCGGGTCCTGGCCGCCGACGACCCGGTTCTCCGTCCAGTAGAGCCGATGGGAACCGGCCTCGTCTGAGACCCAGTCACGGTCGGGATCCCAGAAGGGCCCGGCGTCGAACGCCACTACCTTCCATCCGGCCCGGGCCAGACGCTGGGTGAGAACTCCCCCGCCAGCGCCGCACCCGACGACCACGGCGTCGACCTCGTCATTGTCGTCGAAGCGGGCCATGTCGGCCCGTAGCCGATGGTTGAACCGCGTGCCGTCGTTGGGCAACAACCAGGCCGAGGCGTTGCGGTCACGGACAGTCACCGGGGCCGTGCGCCCATCGGGTTGCCGCGCCCGGCGGCTGCCGTGCTCATGGTTCGCTCGCTCCGCCCCTCACTGGTGTCGCCGCCGGGCCGCTTCTAGTCGCGCCCCCCAGGCCACCGGGTCGGTGGCGTGGCGGTCGGCCACCTCCCACGGCTCGCGCCTGTCGAGGCCGGCGTTCTTGTACCCCCGCGGATAGGCGGGGCCACCGAAGCCGATCTCGTTCCAGGCCCAGGGATGGGAGTAGAAGGCCGCACAGGCGTAGCGCATCCACATACTCCAGATACGAGTCGCGGGCAGGCCATGCCAGTCGCCTTCTTTGGTGCGTACCGCTTCCAGCATCTCCTTCTGGGTGGCGATGTCGAGATCGCCGAACCCGTTGGCGGAATGGGGACGGGCGTCGTCGTCCAGGGCGGCCAGCGAAGCCCGCCACGCCTCGGCGTCAGGCGGGAGATTGTCGTAATGCCATCCGTCGGTCTGGTGCGCGGCCAGACGTGTGTCGATCATGTCGAGCACGGGAATGCGCGGCTCCTCGTCCTGGGCCAGCAGCCGGTCGACCAGCGGCCGACCGGTGCGCTCCTCGTTCGTGGTGAAGAACCGCAACGGCCCAGGAGGCGCCAAGCGGCCCAGGACCACCGCGGCGGTGACGTCGTCCCAGGTGTCGAGCTGGTCGAGCACGTCGTAGCCGGCAAAGCGGTCCTCGACACCGCCGGCCAGCCGGGGCAGGCCGAGCCGCCAGGGCCGAGGGTCGGCCATCAGCCCTCCTCCCGGCGCAGCACGGCCGCCAGCAGGCCCATGGCGCCGACCATGGTGAACAGCAGCGGGGCGAAGGCGGGTGGGCCCATCTCTGCGTTGTACCGGGCCATCGACCATCCGCCGGGCTTCTGAGTGATGCCCCGCAAGTGCAGGTAGGTGCCCTGCAGCCCGTTGGCCACCACAACCGCGGACACGGCCGGCAAGGCGGTCTTGGCAAGCCGCCGCGAGAACACCCCGCCGAGACCGGCCGCGGCCACCACCGGGCTCAGGGCGACGGGGACCCACATCATGCGGTTCCCGAAGCTGGCCCCGTCGTGTTCGAGGAAGATCTCCCCGCCGGTGATCAGGGCGGCCATGGCGGTCAGGCCCGACAGGGCCCGCTCGAACCGGCCGTGCTCGACGTCGCGCACCAGATGGTCGATGCCCTGTAGCGCCCCGCCCACCACGGTCCCGTGGCCGCGCCCCGATCGTCGCGTCATCGTCAGCCCTTCAACGTGCTGAGCTTGTCGCCGAACAGCGTCGAGGCGATGGCGGCCCGGCGGCCCTGGCCGTGGAGGAAGGCGGTGGCGAAGCCCTTGGCCTGTTCGTAGGTGACCTTGGCCGGCATCGGGGGCTCGTCGGGGTTCACGACCACGTCGACCAGGGCGGGGCCGGGGTGGGCCAGGGCGGCGGCGATTGCCGGCTCCAGCTCGCCGGGCCTCTCGACGCGGATTCCCTTCCCGCCGCAGGCCTCGGCCCACGGGGCGAAGTCCGCCGCCTGCTCCCAGCGCACCCCGTACTCGGGGAAACCCAGGGCCATCTGTTCCCACAGGATCTGGCCCAGAAGGGCGTTGTTGTTGATGATCACCTTGATGGGTAGCCGATGGCGCGCCGCGGTGAGGAACTCGGCCATGAGCATGGCGAACCCGCCATCGCCAACGAAGGCGATGCACTGGCGGCCGGGGTGGGCGATCTGGGCGGCGATCGTGTACGGCAAGCCGGGGGCCATGGACGCCAGGTTGCCCGACAGCATGAACTGGCGCTCGCCGCGGATGTCGAAGTGGCGGGCGGCCCAGGTGGCGATGGTGCCCGAGTCGGCCGACAGGATGGCATCGTCATCGGCGAGCCGGTCGACGACCCGCATCAGGTACTGGGGTTGGATGGGGTCGCGGTCGTCGCCCTCGAGCGTCGCCATCTTCTGGCGCCAATCGACCATGGCCTCCTGGGCCGCGACCAGGAAGCCGCGGTCCTGGCGGGCCCTGAGCAGGGGCAGCAGTGCCTGCAGGGTCTCGGCCGAGTCGCCGACCAGCGGCACCTCGGTGGGGATGCGGTCGCCGGCCCGGGTGGGGTCGGCTTCGATCTGCACGGTGCGTACCCCGGCCTCAGGAAGGAACTTGGTGAAGGGGAAGTTGGTGCCCACCATGAGAAGGGTGTCGGCGCTCTCCATGGCCTCCTCCGAGGGCAGGGTGCCGAGCAGGCCGATGCCACCGGTGGTGAGGGGATGGTCGTCGGCGACCACGGCCTTGCCCGACAGCGTCTTGACGATGGGGCTGGCCAGCACCTCCGCCACCGCGAGGACCTCGGCGCCAGCGCCGAGGGCGCCGGCGCCGACGAGCATGACCACCTTGGTGCCGTCGTTGAGCACGGCGGCGGCCCGGGCCAGGTCGGCCGCACGCGGCACACTGTGCGACGCTGTGTACGTCGGCGCCGTCTGGGGGGTGCGGGCCGGCGCACCTCCTTCCCATGGATCGGCATCGGCGGGCGCCTGCTGGATGTCGACCGGGAAGGTGATGTGGGCTACCCCCCGGCGCGACAGGGCGGTGCGGACGGCCTTGTCGACAAGGGTGGGAATCTGGACCGGGACGTGGATCATGGCGTTGTACTCGGCCACGTCCATGAACAGGCGGTCGAGGTGGACCTCCTGCTGGTAGCCGGTGCCCAGCAGCTTCGGTCCCTGCATGCCCGTGATGGCCAGCACCGGGGCGTGGTCGAGCTTGGCGTCGTAGAGGCCGTTAAGAAGGTGGATGCCCCCGGGGCCGGAAGTGGCCAGGCAGACCCCGAGACGGCCGGTAGACTTGGCGTACCCGGTGGCCATGAACGCCGCCGCCTCCTCATGATGCACGAGGACGAAGCGGAGCTTGTCCTGGTGGCGCCGGAAGCCTTCGGTGAGCCCGTTGATGCCGTCACCGGGTAGGCCGAACACGGTGTCGACGCCCCAGTCGATGAGGCGCTCCACCAGGAGCTCGGATGCGATCTTCTTCATTGTTCAGGCTCCTCTTCGTCGGATGAGCGATCTCAGGCCCACGCGAGCCCGGCGACCGACCGTGATGCCATGGGCCTCGGGAGGGGGCTGGCGCAGGACCCGCACCCGTCCGTGGCTCGCGGTCACCTTGTGGGACGTCTGTCCCTGTCGCTCACGGCGGAACTCGATGTCGAGACGGGCCGACCCGACCCGGAGGCCCTCCAGGCGCACGTCGGGGAGCCATGGTGGGAGGTGGGGATCGATCAGGAGGAGGCCGAGAGGGGCCACCGCCTGCAGGCCCAAGAGGGCCTGGACGAGCGCGACGATGGCGCTGGCCGACCACCCCTGTGGCTGGTTGGAGGTGGGGTAGACACCGGGGTGGGCGTGTTCGTCGTCACGGGTGATGCCGCCTAGGACCTCGGGCAGCCGGTTGCCGGCGAACAGCTCGGTGGAGTCGAAGATGGCGCTGGCCAGGCGATGCAGCTCGTCGACGCAGCCGTACCGGGCCAGGCCCAGGGCGAACGACGCGTTCTCCACCGGCCACACGCTACCCCGGTGGTAGCTGAACGGGTTGTAGGCGGTGTGGGCCGACGACAGGGTCCGCACCCCCCAACCGCTGAACAGGTCGGGTTCGAGAAGGCGGCGGGCCACGACCGGACCCAGATCCTTGGGCACGATCCCGGCGGCCAGCATGTGGCCACCGTTGGACGAGATCGACCTGACCAGGGCGCCGTCGGGGCCGAGGGCCATGGCGTAGAACTGGCGGTCGGGCATCCAGAAGGCGGCGTGGAAACGGCGCTTCAGCCGGGACGCGCCGCGCAGCATGGTGGCCGCCTCCAGGCGATGGCCGGCGGCGGCGAAGGCAACCGCCGCCAGTCGCAGGCCGAAGAACTCGTACGCCTGCACCACGCTGGTGGCGATCGGTGGCTCGATGACGCGGCCTTCGTCGTCGACGATGGCGTCCCGGGAGTCCTTCCAGCCCTGCTGCTTGACGCCTTTGGACGACTTGGACTGATACTCGAGGAAGCCGTCGCCGTCGCAGTCGCCGTAGTCGTGCATCCACTCCAGGACCCGGCGGGCGGCCGGGAGCAGCCCGTCGACCACGGAACGGTCGCCGCTCCACAGCAGGTGGACGCCGAGCATGATCAGGAAGTCGGCGGGGGCGGTGTAGTCGCCGTAGTAGCGGACGAAGGGATCCTCGCCGAGCAGCGACAGCGGACCGCGCCGCGCCTGGTGGAGCATCTTGCCCGGCTCCTCGTCGAGCCAGTCATCGACGTGCTCGCCCTGCCAGGCCGCGTTGGTGAGCAGGGTGTCGCGCAGCATCGTCGGCATGGCCAGGGCGGCCTGACCGGCGATGGTGAGGCTGTCGCGTCCGAACAGCTGCTGGAAGATGGGCAGCCCGGCCACGGGCGTGGCGGGGCCGGTACGCACGCCGAGCGGGAGCGAGGCCAGATCCTCGATGGCGGTCTGCCAGGCTCGGGCTACCGTGGAGTTGGTGGTGGTGAGCACCGGCGCCTCGTCGAGCAGGGCGTGGGTGACTGCACTGATCGACGCGACCCGCTCGGTCAACAGGCGAGCCCGACGGTCGGGCTGGACCGGGTCGAGGTGGGCCACGGCACACAGCTCCAGCTCCACCGGGTGCCCGGGCGCGAGCACCAGGGCCACGATCAGGGCGGTGCCCGTCCAGGAGGCGGGAGCCGGTGAGCGCTCGAGGCGCACGGCCACGCAATGTCGCAGCTTGGGGTGCAAGTAGGCGAAGACCAGTTCCTGGGCGGACTCGTCCCAGCGGGCCTCCACCTCGGCGGTCTGCGTGCGCTTCCCGCTGTCCGCCTCCTCGATGTCGGCGAAGTCAGCAGCCAGGTTGATGCCGAGCAGGAAGCTGGCCGCGCCACCGCGGGCCTGATCGTCGAAGGCGTAGTTCTCGATGCGGATCCGGGTGCGCATACCTTCGTCGCTCACCGTGCGGGCGATCTCCAGGTAGACGCTCGCATCGGGAACCTGGGGGCCGCCGGCCACCTCGGCGTAGGCCAGGAAGCCGTGGCGGGAGGTCGCGCTGGCGGCGAAGGGCACGAGCGGCACCCCGTCGGCCGTGAGCTCCTGGCGGCACAGCAGCCGGGTGTTCTCGATATAGAACCCCTCGGTTCCCTCTCCCGTGACGGCGCCGTGGGCGTCGGTCACCAGCATCGAGTAGCCGCTGTAGATGAAGCGCCGGTCGGCTCGGGCCCGCAGCTCGAACGGGGCGGTCACGCGGACGCCTCGAGCAGAGCGGTCAGGCTGAGAGGGCTTTGTCTCATCACGCCGCCCAGCGTTGGGCGTCCGCCCATTTGAAGGTGAGGCCATGGCCGGGGTTGCTGCGGTCGGGGACCAGCAGGCTGTATCGAAATCGGTCTGGGTGGGGCTACCGATGGGGCCCAAGCGGGTGATCGGCCCGATCCTGCTCGAAATAGAAGTGTCGTTGGATAACGTATATGTCCGCGGTTCAGATACGGCGGGG
>JBPCNP010000078.1:0-7432 GCA_051001215.1 Acidimicrobiales bacterium | reverse complement strand
CCACCCATCTGGTCGGGATTTCAACGGGGACTGATGACGATGACGGCGCCAGGCGTTCTTGGAGGTAGTCGGGCAGGCGGTCGATCGACACCCGGTCCTGGGCCAGGGTGTCGCGGTCACGCACGGTGACGGCCCGGTCGTCGAGGGTGTCGAAGTCGATGGTGACGCAGTAGGGCGTGCCCGCCTCGTCCTGGCGGCGGTAGCGACGGCCGATGGCCCGGGTCTCGTCGTAGTCGGTGGAGAAGCGGGGCTGGAGCAGGTGCAGCACCTCCCGGGCCGTCGGGGTGAGCGTCTCCTTCTTCGACAGGGGCAGCACCGCCACCTTGATGGGAGCCAGCCGGTGGTGGAGGCGCAGCACGGTGCGGACCTCGCCACCGGCGTCGTCGGTGTCGTAGGCGGCCAAGAGGAAGGCCATCATCGAGCGGCCCACGCCCGCCGCAGGCTCGATGACGTGGGGAACGTAGCGCTGGTTCGACGCCTGGTCGAAGTACTCCAAGCGCGTGCCGGAGAACGTGGCGTGCTGGGTGAGGTCGTAGTCGCCGCGGTTGGCGATGCCTTCCAGTTCGCCCCACCCCCACGGGTAGGCGAACTCCACGTCGGCTGTGCCCGTCGAGTAGTGGGACAGCTCCTCGGCCTGGTGGGGACGCAGTCGCAGCTGGTCGGCCGGGATCCCGAGGTCGGTGTACCAACGCAGGCGCTCGGCGCACCAGTACTCGAACCACGAGGTGGCCTCGGCGGGGGGCACGAAGAACTCCATCTCCATCTGCTCGAACTCACGGGTGCGGAAGATGAAGTTGCCCGGCGTGATCTCGTTGCGGAAGGACTTTCCCTGCTGGGCAATGCCGAAGGGCGGCTTCTTGCGGCTGGTCTGGAGGACATTGAGGAAGTTGACGAAGATGCCTTGGGCCGTCTCGGGGCGCAGGTAGGCCACGGCACCGTCGTCGGTGACCGGGCCCACGTGGGTCTTGAACATCAGGTGGAAGGGGCGGGCCTCGGTGAGGTCGTGCGACCCGCAGCTGGGACAAACGGGGCCGGCATCGCCTTCGGGCTCGGGGAGCTGGTCGGCCCGCCAGCGCTCCTTGCAGTTGCGGCAGTCGACGAGGGGGTCCGAGAAGGTGGCCAGGTGGCCCGAGGCCTCCCACACCTTCGGAGCCATGAGGACAGCCGCGTCGAGGCCCACGATGTCGTCGCGCTCCTGCACCATCGCACGCCACCACGCCTCCATGACGTTGCGCTTGAGCAGCACGCCGAGAGGCCCGTAGTCCCACGTCGAGCGGAAGCCGCCGTAGATCTCACTGGAGGGGAAGACGAACCCGCGGCGCTTGCACAGGTTCACCACCTGTTCGGTTCGGTCGGCCATGGGTCGGAGCGTAGCGGGGCGGTCGCGCCCGCCGACCAGGGGCCGGCTCTGCGGATGGGAGGCTTCGGCCATGCGGACCCGGATGCTCATCGGCGTCGGTCTCGTCGTCGCCTTGGCGGCGGCGGGGGTGACGGCGCTGCGGGTGACGGCCGGCGGGCGCCAGGGCGGCAGCGGCGTGACGTCAACCCAACCGGTCCGGGCACGGCCTCTCACCATCGGGCTCTGGGGCGACATCCCCTACACGACCGCCGACCGGGCCAGGGTGCTCGGGACCATCGATTCCATGAACGCCGCCAAACTCGACCTCTCGGTGTTCGACGGCGATTTCAAGGGTGGTGGGCCGTGCGACGATCGCGTGTACACCGAGGCCATCGACCGCTTCGACCAACTCGACGCGCCCGCGGTGTACGTCCCCGGCGACAACGAGTGGACCGATTGCCGCGACGGCGGCCGCGACGTGGCGAACGAGCGTCTGGCCCACCTGCGCAGCGTCATGTTCGCCCGCCCCGACAGCTTCGGGCGACGCACCATGGCGCTCGACCACCAGAGCCGGGCCTACCCCGAGAACCTCCGGTGGCAGATGGGTGGCGTGGTGTTCGTGACCGTGCACGTGGTGGGGAGCAACAACCACCGCGCCGACCCGGCCGAGGCCACCGCCAGGGATGCCGCCAACCGGGATTGGCTGCACGACTCGTTCGCCCTGGCCGGGCGCATTGGGGCGGTCGGGGTGATGGTGGTCACCCAGGCCGATCCCTCCTTCGAGGTGGTGAACCCGGCCGACCGGGCCACCCTGGGGGTCGACGGCATCGACCCGTTCGTGGATGCCCTCCGTGACGAGACGGTCCGCTTCGGTCGCCCGGTGGCCCTCGTCCACGGCGATGGCCACCGCTACCGGCTCGACCACCCGCTGCTCGACCGCAGTGGCGTACCGGTGCCCAACCTGGTCAGGCTGGAGACCTTCGGCACCCCGGACGTCTCATGGGTCAAAGCGACCATCGACACCAGCGACCCCCAGGTGTTCCGCTTCGACATCCGCCGGGTGGGTTGACGATGTCGCCGAGCTCGGCGGGGGCGGGCGCCCGACGGCCCGGGCCCGGACGTGAACGCGAAGGGTCTCCAGGCCCATGCCCGCGCCCAGCACGGCCAGCCCTCCCACCCCGTCGAGCCAGTAGTGGTTGGCCGTGACGATCACCGTCAACAGGGTGACGAACGGGTAGACGACGATGAGCGCCTTGGTCCAGCGCCGTCGCAGCACCGGCAGCAGGGCCACCGCGCACCAGGTCGACCACCCGATGTGCAGGCTGGGCATGGCCGCCACCTGATTGTCGTCTTTGAGGTTCCCCCGGTCGAGCGGGCCCATCCCCCCGATGGCGGCGGGGGTGTCGACGAAGTGGTACGAGGCGGGAAGCAGCCGGGGCGGGGCGAGAGGCCAGAGGAGGAAGGCGGCGAAGGCCAGCACCAACATGAACCCGGCGCTGTTACGCATGAAGGTGTACCGGCCACGGTCGCGCTTCCACAAGATGATGAGGGCGACGGGTGGCACCAGGAAGTGGACGGTGCCGTAGTAGAGGTCGAAGGCCTGAATGGCCAGGTGCCAGGGAAGGAACCACTGCTGGAGGGCCGCCTCGTGGAACAGGCCGACGGCCTGCTCGAGGTGCACGACCTGGAGGGCGTGATGAAACGGGGACACCGGAGGCTCGGGGATGACGCCCCGCAGCCGTTCGAAGATCTCGTAGCAGATGAACAGGGCGATGAGCTCCTGCCACCACAACCGCGGACCCAGAAGGCATCGGCGCCACCCCGACGGGGCCGGCGTCACGTTGGTCGTCGTCGTGTCCCCCAGCGGCTGACCACCAGCGGCTGACCACTCACCAGCGGTTTGTGACGCTCACCGAGCGGATGCGGCGCTCCAGGTGGTGCTCGAGGGAGCGGGTGACCAGGCGGTCCACCTCGAGGATGGCCGGACCGTCACTGTGGTTGAGGGCGCGGGCCAGGTCGCCGGTGAGGATGCGGCGGATCAGTTCGATGGCCTCGGGTGACACCACGGGGGCCGAGGTGCGGTGGGCGCAGGCCGGGCACAGCACGCCACCCTCGGCCAGGTTGAAGGCCACGCTGTCGGTCGCCGAGATCCCGGTCGTGGGCCTGTCACACCCGGCGCAGCCGTCGAGCACGGGCTGGGCGCCTTCGCCGGCGAGGACCTTCAAGAAGAAGGCCGGTACCAACAACGGCGAGTTGTGGACGGCCAGCGCCCGCAGCGCGCCCAGCAGCATTCGGTAGAGGCCGACGTTGGCGTGACGTTCCTGGGCCACCTGGTCGGCCACCTCGAGGAGGGCGTTGGCCTTGGCCAGGCGATCGAGGTCCTCCCGGACGGCCCGGAAGTGCTCCATCGACTCGACCTGGGTGACGACGTCGAGCTCGCGACCCTCGTAGAGGAGCAGGGCCACGTGGCCCAACGGCTCGAGGCGGCCACCGAACCGGCTCTTGGTCTTCCGTACCCCTTTGGCCACGGCTCGCACCTTGCCCCGACCCCGGGTGAGCAGGGTGACGATGCGGTCGGCCTCGCCGAGCCGCATGGTGCGCAGGACCACTCCCTCGTCTCGGTACAGGCCCATGTCGCAGCCAGTATCGCCTCCCGCCAGGCCTGTGCCCTGGCACGTACGCTGCGAGGGACCTCGCTGGTCAGGCCAGGGACTTGCGGGTGGCGGCCACGTCGCGGGCCATCTGGGACATGAGGGCGTCGACGGAGTCGAAGCGCAGCTCGCCCCGAAGCCGTTCGACGAAGCGAACACGTGCCGGGCGGCCGTAGAGATCACCGTCGAAATCCAGCAGGTAGGCCTCCAGGACCCGGGCCTCGGCCTCGGTGTGGAAGGTGAGCCGGTGCCCGACGGAGATGGCCGCGGCCCGGGTGCATCCCTCACTGTCGACATAGCGACCGGCGTAGATGCCGTCGCCTGGGAGCAGGATCTCGGGGGGGACGGCCACGTTGGCCGTCGGGTAGCCCAGCTGGCGGCCCCGGTGGTCACCGTCGACCACGACGCCCCGCACCTCGTAGTCCCGACCGAGCAGCGCCCGGGCACCGGCCACGTCGCCGGCTGCGACCAGACGTCGCACGGCGGTCGACGACACCGGGCCGCCGGTGCCGGGAACCAACCCGAACCCGATGACGTCGAAGCCCAAGTCGGCTCCGAGGGTGCGAAGCAGTTCGACGTTGCCCCGCCGCCCCCGGCCGAAGTGGAAATCCTCCCCCACCACCACCAGACGGGCACCGAGCGTCCCCACCAGGAGGCGTCCCACGAAGTCGCTCGCCTCCTCGGCCGCCCTCTCGGCATCGAAGGTGACCACGACGGCCCAGTCGACCAGTCCCGTGGCGCCGAGCACCTCGAGCTTCTGGTTGAGGTCTGTGAGAAGGAGAGGAGCTGACTCCGGACGCACGACCGACGCCGGATGACGATCGAAGGTGACCACCACGGTGGGCAGCCCTGCGTCGTCGGCCAGGCGGCGGGTCTCGGCCAGCACGGCCTGATGGCCCCGGTGGATGCCATCGAAGGCACCGATGGTGAGCGCTGCCCCGGTAGCCAGCTCGGCCACGTCGGCCGGGTCGGTGACGATCTCCATGCCGAGCGAAGCTATCGGGCCGCGAGCACCACCGAGGGCTTGGTGGTCCCGTCGGGACGGGCCTCGTAGACGGCGAGCAGGTCCCCGTCGCCGTCGACCACCGCCCACGGCCCGTCACCCGGTGCGCCCAGCTCGCGGCGGTGGAGAACGGCGCCGTGGCCGATTGCCTCGGCGGTGACGGGGGTCACGACCGCCCGGTCCAGGTACTCGACCGCCGCCAGGGGCGCGAGCACGTTCTCCGGCCCCACCGAGTCGAGAGGCGTGGCCCCGTCTGCGGTGAAGGGGCCGATGGCAACACGTCGCAGCGCCCGCAGATGGGCGCCGCCCCCCAGGGCCGAGCCGAGGTCGGCGGCCAGGGTTCGCACGTAGGTGCCCGATGAGCACTCGACCCTCACCGCGAAAACGCCTGGTTCCGGCCCGGCGTCGACGTCGAAGCGGTGGACCACGACGGGTCGAGCGACCCGCTCCACCTCCGTTCCCTCCCGCGCCAGCTCGTACAGGCGTCGGCCACCGATCTTCACCGCCGACACCATGGGCGGCACCTGTTCGATCTCACCGGTCAGGCCGGCCGCCGCCTCACGCACGTCGTCGATGGTGACGCCGGCCATGTCGTGGGTGGCCACCGTCTCGCCGTCGGCGTCGAGGGTGGTCGTCTCGGTTCCCAGCACGACCTCGGCCTCGTAGGACTTGGGAAGGGCGACGACGAACCGCAACAACCGGGTAGCGACACCGAGGCCCACGAGGAGCACACCCGTGGCCGAGGGATCGAGGGTGCCCCCGTGGCCCACCTGGCGCTGGCCGAACAGCCGCCGGCACCGGGCGACGACATCGTGGGACGTCATCCCCCCCGGCTTGTCGATCACTACCAGCCCGTGATGCGTCGCCGGCCGCGCCTTGCTCACCCACGCCCCCATCGGCGTTCTCGGGCGCGGATCGCGGATACCGGCGCGTTTCGCGCCCGGGAAGCCTGAGAGGGCCAGGAGGCCAGGGAGCTCAGGGGGTTGCGGGGATGGCGGCCCGGATGGCGTCGAGCACCTCGGGCACCGACCGGTGGGAGTTGAACCCGGCCGAGGCCTTGTGCCCGCCGCCGCCGAAGGTGGTGGCGATGGCCCCCACGTCGACATCGGACGTGGCCCGCAGCGACACCCGGGTGCCGTCGGGAGCCTCTTTGAGCACGCAGGAGACGTCGGCCTCGGAGGTGCGCCGGACCAGGTCGATGAGACCCTCGGTCTCCTCCAGGGCCACGCCGTTGGCGGCCAGGTCGTCGGCGGTGACCCAGGTGGCGATGAAACGTCGATTGGCGTCGAGCTCGGCTCGGCCCAGGGCGGCGGCGACCAGGCGGAGGTAGGCCAGGCGGTGCAGCTCGAACAGCTGGCGGCTGATCGACGCGATGGGCAGCCCGAAGCGGGCCAGCTCGGCGGCCAGCTCGAACACCTCGGAGGTGGTGTTGTCGTACTGGAACCGCCCCGTGTCGCAGACCAGGCCGGTGTAGAGGCAGATGGCCGAATCACGGTCGAGGGCCCAGCCCAGGCGCTCGATCAGGCGGCGCACGATCACCACCGATGCGGCGGCGTCGGGATCGATGAGGTCGATGGTGCCGTACCCGTCGTTGGTGGCGTGATGATCGATGACGATGAGCGTTTTGGCCGCCCGGGCTGCGGCCCCCAGCCCCCCCAGCCTCTCGATGGAACCGCAGTCGAAGGTGATCATGACCTCGGGGGCTGCGGGGAAGCGGGTCGGCTCGGTCGCCTGGTCGAGGCCGGGGATGAACGAGTAGTGGGCTCCGGCCACGAAGGGTTCCGGCCAGGAGGCGATCGACGGCACCCCGGCAGCCAGGGCCAGACGGTGGAGGGCCAGCATCGAGCCCAGGGCGTCGCCGTCGGGGGTGATGTGGCAGGCCAGGGCCAGCGAGCCGGCCGAGGAGATGGCCTCCACCGCCCGGTCCATGGGAGTGGGACCGTCGCCGGCGGCGATCGAGCCGAGGCCGGTGGCCGACGGTGCCGACACCGCCACGTCAGCCGCTCGCCCCAGGCCGGTCAGCTTGGTCATGTTGGGTCCCCTCCCGGCCCTGGAGGCCACGGATGACATCTTCCACTCTAGTACCTACGGCTATAGCGGGGTCGGGCTGAAAGGTGAGCTCCGGCGTGCGCTTCAACCTGAGTTGGCGTCCTACAGCTTTTTGCAGGCGAACCCGGTGCTCGCCCAGGACGGCAACGACGTCGGTGGGGTCGGTCGGATCGGCGGCCGAGAGCCCCGACAGGGCTGAGAACCACACCAGGGCCCGCCGGAAGTCGGGGTCGACCCGCACGCCGGTGATGGTGACGAGCTGGAGGCGGTCGTCGTCGATGAGCGCCAGCTCCTCGGCCACCACCTCCCGCAGCGCCTCGTTGACCCGGTCGACGCGGGACCATCCCTTGGTGGACATGGCGCGTGTCTAGTCCTCCTGGTCCCAGGTGG
>JBPCNP010000077.1:0-42162 GCA_051001215.1 Acidimicrobiales bacterium | reverse complement strand
GGACCCCGCTCGATCCGGACTGACCGGCGGGGATCCCAGGGCGTCGGTCCAGGGCGTCGGTCGGGTGCAGTCGGTCTTGGCTCGGGTACGGTCGGTCAGGCGTGCACTGATCACTGGAACTGGCCGTCTCCTCACGGGTTGGATGTCGCACGCAGAACGGCGACCCCGGCCACGACGACGGCCACCGCGACCGCCGTGGCCACGAGGGAGGGCACGACCGGCCGGGCCGTGAGGATGGCGGCTGCGGCCAGGGCGGCGAGCATGGCGTTGCGGACGAGGTCGTGCCCCGACACGGGGTCGGCCCTGGCTCGGCCGAAGCAGTTGCAACCGGCGGTCACGCCGGCCCGCACGGCTCGGGCCAGGAAAGCGCTGAACGCCCCCAGGGTCACCAGGGCGGCCACACCCCCGATGCGGGGAAACGACAGCAGGGCGACGGCCAGGGCGATCTCGACGGCGGGCAGGGCCCGAGCCACCACCGGGGCGCCGGGGACACCCAGGGCCACGAAACCGGCGACGGTACCCGCTGGTCGGGCGGCCTTGGACACCCCTGCCCCCACGAAGACGCCGGCCAGCACCACGGCGCAGACGTAGCCGAAGCCGGCTCCGTGCCCGAACGCACTGCCGACCATCAGCCGAGCGTAGGCGCCGACCCAGGCGACGGGACCGGGGCCGGCGAAGCTGAGGCAGCCCGAGCCGTGTGCCAAGCTGGGGACACGGGAGCCGGAACGCCGGGCTGAGAGGGTGCCGACCGGCGCCGACCGTTGACCTGATCCGGGTAATGCCGGCGGAGGGAGAGATGAACATGGCCGACACGGGCGAGCAGGCGGCGCGACGCCGCAAGGTCTACGTCGAGGGGCAGCGCGGGGTCAGCGTGCCGTTCAGCGAGATCCTCCTCGATCCCTCCCCGGGATCGCACGGCGCCACCGAGAACCCACCGGTCCGCCTCTACGACACCAGCGGGCCGGGCTCGGCCCCCACCGCCGGCCTGCCGCCCTTGCGTGACGACTGGATCCGCAGCCGGGGCGACACCGAGGAGTACGAGGGTCGCTCCGGGGGCCTGCGTGACGACGGGCGGGCGGCGGTCCGCCGGGGCACCTCGGCCGGACGCTTCACCGGTACCGGGACCCACCGCCGGCCACTGCGGGCGACCTCTGGATCGGCGGTGACCCAGCTCCACTACGCCCGGCGGGGCGAGATCACCCCGGAGATGGAGTTCGTCGCCCTGCGCGAAGGGGTCGAGCCCGAGCTCGTCCGCTCCGAGGTGGCCCGGGGCCGGGCAATCATCCCTGCCAATATCAACCACCCCGAGTCCGAGCCCATGGCCATCGGGCGCGAGTTCCTGGTGAAGATCAACGCCAACATCGGCAACTCGGCGGTGTCGTCGTCGGTCGAGGAGGAGGTGGAGAAGCTCACCTGGGCCACCAAGTGGGGGGCCGACACGGTGATGGACCTGTCGACGGGAGCCGACATCCACACCACCCGCGAGTGGATCGTGCGCAACTCGCCCGTGCCCATCGGCACGGTTCCGATCTACCAGGCCCTGGAGAAGGTCGACGGAGCGGCCGAGGAGCTGTCGTGGGAGGTCTACCGCGACACGATCATCGAGCAGGCCGAACAGGGTGTGGATTACGTCACCGTGCACGCCGGCGTGCGGCTGGCCTACGTCCCCCTCACCGCCTCCCGGGTCACCGGCATCGTCAGCCGCGGCGGCTCGATCATGGCCGCCTGGTGCCTGGCTCACCACCGCGAGAACTTCCTGTACGAGCACTTCGACGAGCTGTGCGAGCTGCTGGCCGCCTACGACGTGGCCTTCTCGCTGGGCGACGGCCTGCGGCCCGGGTCGGTGGCCGACGCCAACGACGAGGCCCAATTGGCCGAGCTGGCCACCCTGGGCGAGCTCACCAAGGTGGCGTGGGGCCACGACGTGCAGGTGATGATCGAGGGCCCCGGTCACGTGCCCATGCACAAGATCAAGGAGAACATGGAGCTCCAGCTGGAGCTGTGCCACGAGGCGCCCTTCTACACCCTCGGCCCCCTCACCACCGATGTGGCGCCCGGCTACGACCACATCACCTCGGCCATCGGCGCGGCCATGATCGGCTGGTACGGCACGGCCATGCTCTGCTACGTCACGCCCAAGGAGCACCTGGGCCTTCCCGACCGCCAGGACGTGAAAGAAGGTGTCATCGCCTACAAGATCGCCGCCCACGCTGCCGATCTGGCCAAGGGTCACCCCACCGCCCAGGCATGGGACGACGCCCTGTCCAAGGCCCGCTTCGAGTTCCGGTGGCAGGACCAGTTCGAGCTGTCGCTCGACCCCGACACCGCTCGGGCCTACCACGACCAGACCCTGCCGGCCGAGCCGGCCAAGACGGCCCACTTCTGCTCGATGTGCGGGCCCAAGTTCTGCTCCATGCGCATCAGCCAGGACGTGCGGGACTACGCCGCCAAGCTCGGCGTCAGTGACGAAGATGCCCTGTCGGCAGGCATGGAGGAGAAGTCGGTCGAGTTCGTGGCCGGAGGGGCCGAGATCTACCGCGCCCAGTAGGCCCAGGCCGGCTCACCAGGGCAGAATCTCCCGGCGATGGAGATCGGAACCGACGTGGCTCCCGGGGTCGTGCAGATCGACACCCTCCTCGGGGGATGGCGACAGGTCACCGCCGGCTACCTCGTCGGCGGGCCCGACCCGGTGCTGGTAGAGACGGGGAGCCAGTCGTCGGTCCCGTCCCTGCTCGCCGCCCTGGCCGGCCTCGGCGTGGGGGCCGACGACCTGGCCGGTGTGGTGGTCACCCATGTCCACCTCGACCACGCCGGGGGCGTCGGCGACGTGGCCCGGGCCTTTCCCGCAGCGACGGTGTACGTGCACGAGAAGGGCGCCCGGCACCTGGCCGACCCCACCCGGCTGGTGGCGTCCGCGGCACGCGTCTACGGCGACCTCCTCGACGAGCTCTACGGGCGTCTCCTGCCTACCGACGCCGACCGCATCCAGGTGCTGGGCGACGGCGACGAGGTCGTGCTCGGTGGTGGTCGGGTCCTCACGGCCGTCGATTCGCCCGGCCATGCCCGCCACCACCTGGCCCTGCACGACTCGGGGAGCGGCCTGTTGTTCGCCGGCGACGCCGTGGGGGTGCGCCTACCCGACGTCGGGGTCCTCCGCCCGGCCACGCCGCCGCCCGATTTCGATCTGGCCGCGGCCGCTTCCTCGTTGCACCGCTTCGCGGAACGGCGTCCCCACGCCCTGGCCTTGGCCCACTACGGGCTCGTGCCCGGCGATCCGGTCGACGTCCTGGCCCAGGCCGAGGAGGCGCTGCGCCACTGGGCCGAGGTGGCCGAGGGCGCCTGGAGCCGGGACGAGGACGTGGTCGAGGCCCTCACCGGCGCCTTCGACGGCGAGATGGAAGGGACCGATGGTACCCAGCGAGCGCGCATGGAGGCCCTCAACGGCATCCACTCCAACGCCGCCGGTCTGCGCCGCTGGCTGGAGACACGGGATCCGCCGGACGCCGCCCGCTGACGAAACCGCAGCCGCTCGAGTCGGCGTCGGGAACGGCCCGGTCAGAAGGCGATCTTGCCGGTCGTCCACATGAGGGGGAACACGTAGAGGGCCAGGCCCAACGGCACCAGCACGAGCCGAGGGGCGATCCCTTGCCGGCCGAGGCGACCAAAGCGCCAGCCGGCCCCGAGGGCGGCGACCACGAAACAGATGATTGCCGCCAGATAGAAGAAGAAGCTGACCTCGGCGCTCATTGGATTCGTGTCCTTTCGTTCGTCCGTCGCAGCATCAGGTCAGGATCAGGATGAGGATGACGATGAGAATCAATGTTCCAAGCCCGATGTACATGATTCCTCCTGACAACACGTTGTCTGTGGTGCCGGTTCCCTGATCCAGCCGATGCCAAACCGACTTGTACGCTCACGGGCGTGCCCCGTCGTGCAGTTGTCGGCCTCCTCGCCCTTGTCTTGATAGTGGGCTGCGGCTCTCCGGCCACCCGTGGGTCCGGTCGCACGGCCACCACCCGGTCGAGCCCGGTGAGCACTGCGCCGATCTCGCCGCCGACCACGACCAGGCCGCTCAACGTGGTCGCAACCGCGGTCGTCCCTGCTGTCGGCGTCTGGGACAACCCCGGCCAAGGTGATCCCGCGCACACGCTCGACAACCCGGCTCCTCCCTACGGCACACCGCTGGTCTTCCTGGTCCAGGAGCAGCAGCCCGACTGGCTCGAGGTGCTGGTGCCCATCCGGCCCAACGGCAGCACGGGCTGGATCCGCCGCAGCGACGTCGACCTGACCACCCACGACTTCCGCATGCTCGTGGAGCTGGGGGCCCACCGCCTCACGGTGTGGCAGGGCGAGACCGTGTTCGACACCGAGCCCATCGGCATCGGGAGGGACACGGCGCCGACACCGCCAGGTCTGTACTACACCCGCGAACTGCTCAAGCCCACGAATCCCGACGGCGTCTACGGACCGTACGCCTACGGGTTGTCCGGCTACTCGGAGGTGATCTTCGACTTCTCCGAGAACGGGATGAAAGGCGACGGGCGCTTCGCCATCCACGGCACCAATGACCCGGCGAGCATCGGCCAGAGCCACGGCAACGGCTGCATCCGGGTCTCGAACGAGGCCATCACCAAGCTGGCCACCAGCCTGCCCATCGGCGTACCCGTCGAGATCAAGGAGTAGCCGGCGTCAGCCAACCGGCCGGGCCTTGGTCGCTCTCCATCTGCTCCAGCGGTTGACCACCTCGGCGCCGGTCTCCAGCGACAGGCCGGCCCCCACGGCGATGACGACCATCTGTGTCCAGGTCCAGATGGGCGGAAGCGTCAGCCCGTAGAACCCCCGCAGGCCGGGGACGATGACGACCACGCCGAAGGCCGCGGCCATGGCGACGAGCAGGGCCCGGCGGGCGATGGTGAGCGGTCGGTAGAGCAGGGCCAGCGCCCACAGGCCGATGGCCAGCAGGACGCACGTGGCACTGGTGCGGGCCGCGGCCAGGCCGGTGCCCTCGGCCCGGGCCAGGGCGTAGGCCACGAAGGTGGCCACCGCGGCCACCGTGCCGACGGGCAGGGCGAAGCTGGCCACGCGGTTGAGGAACCCGGGCCGGGCCCGGTCCGAGTTGGGCCCCAGGGCCAGCAGGAAGGCGGGGATGCCGATGGTGAGGCTGCTGATCACGGTGAGCTGGCGGGGCAGGAAGGGGAAGGGCAGCTGGGCCACCCCCACGGCGATGGCCAGCAGGGTGGCGTACACGGTCTTGGTGACGAAGAGGTTGGCCACCCGCTCGACGTTGGCGATGACCCTTCGTCCCTCGGCCACGACGGCGGGAAGGGACGCGAAGGAGTTGTCGAGCAGCACGAGCTGGGCCACCGATCGGGTTGCGCTCGATCCCGCGCCCAGGGCCACACCGATGTCGGCGTCCTTCATGGCCAGGACGTCGTTGACGCCATCACCGGTCATGGCCACCACGTGACCACGGGCCTGGAGAGCGGCGACCAGAGCCTGCTTCTGCCTGGGCTGGACCCGGCCGAACACGGTTGTGGCCTCGGCGATGTCGGCCAGGGCCTCGGGGTCGTCGGGGAGCTGACGGGCGTCGAGGGCGTCGTCGCCACCCGCCAGGCCCACCCGGGCGGCGATGGCGGCCACGGTGACGGGGTTGTCGCCGGAGATGACCTTGAGCGTGACTCCCTGGCGCTTGAAGTAGGCGAGGGTCTCGGCTGCGTCGGGGCGCAGGAGGTCGTCCAGGGCGACGAGTGCGACGGGCTCGAGGTCGCCGGGCAACCCGCCGCCGCCGTCGAGGGAGTTGGGCGACCGGGCCAGCAACAGCATCCGATGGCCGGCTGCCGCTCCTTCGGCACCGTGATCGGCTGCTGCCCCTTCGGCACCGTGATCGGCGTCGACGGCGAGCACCTCGGGCGCGCCGAGAACCCAGGTCCCCCGGGCCCCGAACGACGCCGCGCTCCACTTGCGGGCCGAGGAGAACGGCACCACCGTGTCGGGGTCCCAGTCCTGCGGCGGGGGGTAGGCGGCGGCCACGGCGCGCAGGGTGGCGTTCGGGTTGGGGTCGGCGCCGGCCAGCGCCCCGAGGGCCTCGGCTGCCGGGGCCTCCGGGACCAAGACGTCGGTGGCGGCGACGGTCATCACCCCCTGGGTCAGGGTGCCGGTCTTGTCGAGGCACACGACGTCGACCCGGGCCAGCGTCTCGACCGCAGCCAGCTCCTGCACCAGCACGTGGCGGCGACCCAGGCGCAGCACGCCGACGGCCATGGCCACGCTGGCCAGAAGCACCAGGCCCTCGGGCACCATGCTCCCCACTCCGGCAACCGAGCCGCGAATGGCGTCGGTGACATGGGGGTTGTTGACGAGCTGGGTGGAGATGAGCAGGGCGGCGGTGGGGACCATGACCCAGGTGACGAGCTGCAGGATGCGGTCGACGCCTGCTCGCAGATCGGATCGCACCAGGGTGAAGCGGCGAGCCTGGCGGGCCAGGGTGGTGGCGTAGGCGTCGGGTCCCACCCGGATGGCCCGGGCCCAGCCGCTGCCGGCGGAGACGAAGCTGCCCGACAGCACCTCGTCGCCGACGTCTTTGACACGGGGCTCCGACTCGCCGCTGAGCAGCGATTCGTCGACCTCCAGTCCGGCACTGTCCAGCACCACGGCATCGACCACGATCTGGGCGCCGGCGCGAAGGGCCAGGGTGTCGTCGAGCACCAGTTCCTCGACGGTCAGTTCTACGCTGCGGCCGTCGCGGGCCACGGTGGCGTGGGGCGCGGCCATGAGCGTGAGCCGGTCGAGCGTGCGCTTGGCCCGCACCTCCTGGATGATGCCGATGGCGGCGTTGGACACCAGCACCAGTCCGAACAGGCTGTCGTTGATGGGCCCGATCACCAAGATGACGGCCAGGAGCACCCCGAGGATGGCATTGAAGCGGGTGAACACGTTGGCCCGCACGATCTGGCCCAGGGAGCGGCTCGACTGCCCCGACGAGGTGTTGACCTTCCCGGCAGCCACCCGGGTGGCCACCTCGTCGGCGCTCAGGCCGGCCGGGACGTGGTGCGCTCGCTCGTTTCGGTCCGCGGTGGTCGGCGGTGGCGGTGGCGGGGAAGCCGACGGCTCGTCCACGGGCGGAGGCGAAGCATAGTTGGGCGGCTGCGACGTCCCTGACTACATGGGGGTGATCTTCAGCCCCAGGTCGGCGAACTTCTCCAGCGGGCGGTCGTAGCCCCGCGCCAGGTGGTGGACCCCGTGGAGGGTCGAGGCGCTCTCGGCCGCGGCGGCGGCGATGAGGTAGGCGAACGCCCCCCGCACGTCGGGCATCACCATCTCGGCGCCGGAGAGGGGTGACACGCCCCGCACCAGGGCCGAGTGTTGCGAGCCGCTCTGCTGGAACCGGCACGCCTGGCCGACCAGGCACTGCTCGAAGAGCTCGACCTCGGCCCCCATGGCCCGGAGGGCGTCGACGTAGCCCAGGCGGTCGTCGAACACCGTCTCGTGCACGACGGACATGCCCGGCACCTGGGTGAACAGCACGACCAGCGGTGGTTGCCAGTCGGTCATGAACCCCGGGTGGGTGCTGGTCTGCACGGCCGCCGGGCGCAGGTCGCCTCCTTCGGCGGTGATGCCGTCCTCGGAGATCTCGAAGCGTGCGCCCATACGCTGGAGCGTGGAGATGGCGGTGACCAGGCGGTCCTGCGAGCATCCCTGGACGCGCACCCGTCCGCCGGTGGCCAGGCCCGCCACCAGGTAGGAAAGCGCCTCGATGCGGTCGCCACCCAGGCGCTGGCGGGCGGGGCCCAGGCGGGGGACGCCCTCGATGATGAACACCCGGTCGGGTTGCATCTCGATGCGGGCGCCCATGCGCTGGAGGAACAGGGCCAGCTCGACCACTTCGGGCTCGATGGCGGCGTTCTCCAGGGTGGTCCGCCCCTCGGCCCTGGCCGCGGTGAGCAGCACGCTCTCGGTGGCGCCCACGCTGGGGAACTCGAGGCGGATGTGGGCGCCGTGCAGGCGGGTAGCCTTGGCCTCCAGGCCCAGGGGCGTCAGCTCGACCTCGGCGCCGAACCGCCGCAACGAGTCGACATGGAAATCGAGGGGTCGGCTGCCGATGTTGTCGCCCCCCACCAGAGGCACGAACACCTCGCCCACCCGGTGGAGCAGGGGACCGACGAGCAGGATGGGCACCCGGTTGAGGCCCGTGTGGGACACGGGGATGCGCCCGGTGGTCGGATTGGCCAGCTCCACCTCGATGGTGGCCCCGCCGTCGCCGTCGGCCTCCGACAGGGTGACCTCGGTGCCGAGCGAGCGCAGCATGCCGGCGGTGATGTCGACGTCGCCCAGCAGGGGGGCGTTGAGGATGGTGCTCGGCCCGTCGCCCAGCAGGCTGGCGACCATGAGCTTGGTGACGGCGTTCTTCGACCCGCTGATGCGGACGTCGCCCCGAAGCGGGCCCGCCGGTTCGATGACCCAGGTGGGCGTGGCAGTCGGCGCGGCCGTCGGTGTGGTGGTCACCCGCCAATCATGGCACCGGGCCCGACCGCGGCCCTGCCCTGCCCCCGAGTCCTCCCGGTGATGGGGTGGGTGGGGGCTCGACCGCAGGGGCATCTCGAGATCCACGGGCGGGATGGGGGCAGTTCGCCAACGGTCATCGTCGACAGGCGCCGCCCTCAGGGTCTTCAGTGACGTGGCACACCGGCCGGTCCGCTGCGGAGCAGTGTGAAGGCTGCACCTTCTCCACGACCCACATCAGTGACCTGTCGTATCTGAGCTCGCGGACGTGAGCTACGCGTCCCTTTGGTGAGGGACCCTACGAGGAGAGCTTTGTGCCTCGCGGTGAGGTCTGTCGTTATCGAACTGGCGAGCGCCCGAGCTTCACCGTGGCGCGTCGACGGGCAGGCCTATCGTCGTCGCCACCTCGGCCATCCGCTGGTCGTAGGTGACGATTGCCCGGAGCTCAGCACCGATGAGCGATGCCGAGGCAACATGAATTGCGTCGAGGCTGCGCAGGAGTGTTCCCGGAGCGACGGCGGCCGCGCTGTCGAGCAGCGTCCGGTCCGCGTTGACCTGATGCACGCGAGCGAGCTGGCGGCGCGCCTTGGCCACCGCAGGGGCGCCGCCGGCCTGGACGGCTCGCACGACCTCCACGCGCGCGAGGGCACTGGTCACCTTCTCGTCGAGTCGATGGAGGCGGAGGTACCTCCGCAAGGCCTCGGACTCGGCCTCCTTCTGCACGAGCTTCACGATCGCCGACGAATCGAGGTAGATCTTCAGCGCTCGTCGTCCCGCATCGCCGTCAACCGTCCTGATGCGTCGAACCCGTAGTCGCTCGGCGCCTCGTCCAGGATGTCGCTGTCGTCCGCAGGCGGGCTGACTCGCCCGCCGGCCAGCAGGGCCTGCCACTCGTCGCCGCGAACCGGCACCAACAACGCCACCGGGCGCCCACGATCCGTCACCTCGAGCGTCTCCCCGGTGGCTACTCTCGCAAGGTACCGGCTGGCGTGCTGCCGGAGCTCTCGGACCCCGATCCTCTCCATGTGCTACAGAGTAGCACTAGGGCGGTCGGCCAAGGAGACGAACAGGATCTCGGGGAGACTGGGCCAGCCACTTGTCGTCATGGTGTTTCGCCGTCCCGGGTTCATGCTGGGGCAGCTACAGAGGGCCGATCCAACGTTCACCGCCTGCCAGCCCGTCGGGGTGATGGTGCAGCAACTTCTCGATCGCGCCAGCCAGCGATGCGATGGCGGCGCGTGTGCGCGTCCGCTTGGAGGGGAGCAAGATCAGACCGGCGTGCGTTCTTCCCTGCGCGAGCCGTTCGGCGGCAAGAGGCCGCAAATCCTTGACCTTGTTGGTGATCACAGCGCGCTCCTCAGTTGCTGCGACCTCGAGGACGACCGTATCGCTACTTCCGGCAAGATCGTCTCGCTCGGTAACGGCAACGACGTCGTATCCGGCTTGACGTACAGTGCGGTGATCTGCGGCGAGAGCTGTTCGTCAACGAGGGCTTTCACACTCGCAGCGCCCGCTCGCCGGCAACGGCTGCAGCCCGGCCCCTTTCGTACTCACCAGCGCCGACGCCGCCGCCTTCATCGAGGACCACAGCATGGAAGGCTGCCACCAGCTGAGATCAGCCGTCACGACCGACCGCGTATTGGGCGTCGCGCCAACTTCACAGGTGCGAGGGATTCAGCGACGGCGACGGTCAAACCGCTTTTTCCTGGGCCAGGCGCCGCCTGGTACGCGCCAGGGGACCGCTTTTCATGTCCTTACGCCAGGCCGGGAATTCGTCACCGAACTGCTGTTTCTCCTTGCCGGCACTGGCGTGCACCATGTAACCGCCCTTGAGGAGGCTGAACGGGCTGTGAAGCAGTCCCAACTTGTCGAACTGGGCTGACTTGGATGCGAGGGGATCGAACCAAGCAGGCGTCGTGAAGTTGGAGACCGACACCCCGTCAACCGCATAGGTCGGTGCCTCCACGGGGTCACAGACTTCGAAGCTGTAGACCGAGCCCTGGTTGTTGTTGGCCCAGAGGTTGCAGTTGGGGTCGACGTACATCTCGAGCACCTCATGGGACAGCACGCTCGACACGCTCCAGTCGCCGGTGGTCGCCTTTCCGCCGTTGTCGAGCTCGGGCTTGGCCGCTACGACGCCCCAGAGCTTGCCGCCCTGATCCTCGGTGTGGAAGCCGAGCACCCCCGCAGGCTGGTCTTGAATCGTGTCGACAAGGGCGATCCCATGAGCGCCCGCCGGGACCGCCGATGCGTCGGTGTAGAGAATCACCGCCGCTGGCGCTCGGTCCCACAGGGGGGCGGCGTCGTAGCGCACCTGCTTGGCAACGGCCTGTGTCATCGTCGCCGCGTCGGCATTGCTGACCAGGGTGGACTGGTTGAGGATAGCGATCAGCATCGTTGCCCCTTGTCTGGTTGATCAGGAGAAGAGCCGCCGAACAGTCGTTCCGGCTCGCCAATCTTCGCGTGCTGGGTGGTTTGCCGCAAGGCCCCTTGGGCACCGGCAGTCGGTAACCCCGGCATAACCCCGGCTCGGCGATCGATACCGGTCGACCAGAGCAATAACCGACCGGAAGAGTTCGGCACTTCCCGGTCACCGCACACAGGGCACGGCGGTGGTGGTGGACGGGATCAGCCGTTACCGTCTGCGTTCCGAAACTGCACCGGTTGGCGACGCGCCGGGCCGGCGGGTGCCTACCTTGATCGGGCGCTCTCCGCATGGGTTCGCCGGTTACCGGGCGCCGAGTCGTGTTCCCAGCCAGCTTGGCCGAACCCCGCGAGACGACCAACGGCCGGAACGCAGTTGAAATGTCGCGCGAGCTTCCCCCGCACGTCATCGCCATGGACATCCGCATGCCCGAGATTGACGGTATCATGGCCGAAGGCAAGACGAACGCCGACATTGCCGAGGCGCTCTTCTCGAGTGCGGCAACCGTCAAGACACACGGGTCTCACGTCCTGATGAAGCTTGTGCTCCAAAATCGTATCCAGGCCGTTGGCTTGGCCTACGAGTCCGGACTCGTCCGACCGGGGATCAGGCGAGATTGACGGTCTCGCAACGGTCGGAACAGGGACTACCGGTCGCTCGGCCACAACTGGCCCTGGGAGGGCGCGACAACCTCGCTCGGTTGCCTCGGTTCGTTCTCGGTGGCGGCACCCTCGACGGCGGCGTCGCCGGCGACGGCCGGGGCGGCCAGGGCCGGGGGGAGCGGCTCGGAGCTGATGACGCGGAGCCGGCGGGTGGTGCGGGTGAGGGCCACGTAGAGCGCCCGCAGTCCCTGGGGGCTCTCGGCCACCACCCGGGCCGGCTCCACCACGATGACGGCGTCGAACTCCAGCCCCTTGGCCATCTCCGGCGCCAGGACGGCCACCCGGGCGTCGAGCACGCCGATGTCGGTCCCCGTTCGTGCCAGGTCGGGGCCAATAGCGTCGGCCAGGTCGCCGACCAGGCCGGCAGGCGCGATGACTCCGACCTTGCCCGAGCCCACGTCGTCCACTTCCCCCTTGGCCGCACGGGCGACAGCCCCCACCACGTCATCGGGGTCGGCTTGCGAGAAGACCGGATCGACGCCGGCCCGGCGCACGGCGACGGGGGGGACGATGTTCGGGGCCGCCTCGGCCAGGACCCGGGCGGCCACGTCCATGACCTCGGCCGGGGTGCGGTAGTTGACCGTGAGCGTGGCAACCCGAAGTTCGCGACGGTGGGGGAGCTGGGCTACGACCTCGTCCCAGCTCGCCGGAGCCGACGGGCCGGTGGCCTGGCCCAGGTCGCCCACGATGGTCATCGAGCCGCTCGGGCAGCGCCGGGCGAGCATGCGCCACTGCATGGGCGACAGGTCCTGGGCCTCGTCGACGAGGACATGGCCGAATGTCCGGGTGGCCAGGTCGGGCACGTCGGCGTCCACCTCTGCCGCTTCGGCCTCGAGGCGCCGGCGCAGGTCGGCGCGCATCTGGGGGTCGAAGGCGCCGGCGTCGTCGAGCGCCCGTTCGATGGCATAGGAGCCGCCGTCGTCGTCGGCATCGTTGGTGCGAACCCGGGGCAGGGGCCGTTCTCCGAGCACCACGGCCGCCTCGTCGAGGAGGGCGACGTCGGCATCGGTCCACGCCACGTCGGCGGTCCGGGGGCTGGCGGGACGGTGCAGGGCGGCGCACTCGCCGGCATCGAGGAGGCCCCGACCGGCTCGCTCGATGAGCGCCGGCGACGCCAGGAACCGGTGCAGGAACGCTTCGGGCGTGAGGGCCGGCCACATGGCGTTCACGGCGGCCACGAAGGCGGGCTCGCACCGCAGGCCCTCCTGCAGGTCCGAGCGCGCCTCGTCGGCCACGTGGGTCCCCCGGGCGGCCAACTGGTCGACGAGATGGCGGACGAGGATGCGCTCGAGGGCGGCCCGCCGCTCGTTGTGGGCCGACGACCGGCGCCGGGCCCGCGACACCAGGCGGGCCGAGTCGTGCACCGACACGGCGAGGCGGTGAGGGCCCCAGGGGATCTCGACGGGTTCGCCCAGGGCCTGCTGGAGCTGGGCGACGGCCCGGGCCACGACCCCGACCATGCGGGCATCGCCTTTGACCCGGGCCGTCGCCGGGGGGTCCACGGCGCCCACCCGGGTGCCGGGGCGCAGGCCCGAGGGCGTGGCGAACACCACGGTGTGCTCGCCCAGGGACGGGAGCACGTCTTCGATATAGCGCAGGAAGATGCGGTTCGGCCCCACGAGCAGCACACCGGCCCGCTCCAGCGGGAAGCGGTGGGTGTACAGGACGTAGGCGGCCCGGTGCAGGGCGACGGCCGTCTTGCCCGAGCCGGGGCCACCCTCGACCACGAGGATGCCGGGCAGCGGGGCACGGATCACCTCGTCCTGCTCGGACTGGATGGTGGCCACGATGTCGCCCATGTGGCCGGTGCGGGACCGCTCCAGGGCGCCGAGCAGCGCCCCCTCGCCGACCAGGACCAGGCCGCCGTCGTGGTGGCCGGTCCCGCGGTCGGCCCCGAGCAGGTCGGCATCGAGCAGCTCGTCGTCGATGCCCACGAGACGCCGCCCCCGCAGGACGAAGTGACGGCGACGGGTGAGGCCCATGGGGTGGCGCCCGGTGGCCCGGTAGAACGGCTCGGCGGCGGGCGCCCGCCAGTCGACGATGAGGGCGTCATTGGTGTCGTCGGACACCGCCATCCGGCCGATGTACAGGCGCTCGCCGTCGTCGTGATCGGTGCGGCCGAAGCACAGCGCGGCGTCGCCCACCCGCAGCTCGGCTAGGCGGCGCTCGGTCACGTGGATGCGCACGTCGCGCTCGAGGCGGGCCGAGTGAGTGCCGCCGGCCCCCTGGTCGAGCATGCCGTCGGCCACCCGCCGGGCCTGGTCGCGCATGGCCTCGATGCGGTCATAGGCCCGGTCGATCACCGCCTGCTCGGCCGCCAGCTCATCGTGGGTGGACGCGGCGGTCACGAGGCCGGGGTGTCCTCCCAGGCGAGGCTCCAGTCGCTCGAGTCGCCGGCCCCCCTGCTCAGCCGGGCCAAGGCGTTCACCGGCTTGCGCATGCCCGCCTCGCGGTCGTCCCAACGGGCGACCCGGACGAGGGGGCGGTCGCGGGAGTCGGCGACCACCTCGACCACGAAGGCCCCGTCGACCACGGCGAAGCCCCTTGGCCACACCTCCACCAACCACGACGGGTGCAGGGCGACCGCCCCCGCGACCCGGACCTTGTCCATGCGCCCGGTGACGCCGACGACATCGGTGTCGGGCACGATCGTCACCTTGGCCGAGGAGATGACCCGGGTCCCGAAGCGCTGGCGCTCGATGAGCAGGTGCTCTTTGAACAGGGGCAGCGCCAGCTCCGTGGCGCGGGACTGGAGGAGGCCGCCGTGCTTGTCGAGATAGCGCCAGTGCCGCCACGACCGGGCCCAGCTGAGGGTCATGCCCAGTTGACGGGGGAGCTCCATCTCGGTGGGGGCGAGCACGGCGTTGTCGCCCAGCCAGGTGTGCATCTGCAGGAAGATCTCCGGTGGCATCCCGAACTGGTCGCGCCACATGCGCAGCGCCCGCAGGCACGGCGAGGGCTCGCCCCCCAGCACGAGCATGGCGCGCTCCGAGGAGAGGTCGTGGTCGTGGAGCACGAACTTGCCCCGCTGCCACGACACGCGGTGGCGGCCTCCCTCGCAGTCGAGGTGGGCCGAGACGGGTTCGATGTGGTGGTACCAACGGGGTCGACTGGGCAAAGTCACAGCCGACTACCTTCTCACGCGTCCGACCCGTAGATCGTGTCGCTCGGTGCCCGCTCAGTCCTCCACGTGCACGACGCGGGCCCATTCGGGGGCGGCCCAGGGGCGCCCTCCCCGGCCCTGCTGGTCGCTCGTCACCATGCACACCACGACCTTCATGGCCTTGGGGGCCTCGTCGGGCCACGGCGTGAGCCCGTCGGTGAGGACCACCACCACCGAGGGCCGGGGCCGCAACTTTCCCACCGCGGCGAGGCCGACGCCCATGTCGGTGCCGCCCCCGCCGACCAGATCGACGGCGGCCGCGGTGGACACCCGGCGCACGCTCTTCACCGCGGCGTCCACCGACAGGACCCGGACCTGGCCCCGGGCCAGCCCTACGCCCTTGAGCACCCCGTCGATCTCGGCCAGCAGCCGGGCCAGTTGGCCCTCGGACATCGACGCCGACGTGTCGGCCACGATGGCCACCTCGGGCACGGGACGCTCGAGGGCGGGCAGCACGATGCCGGGCGTGGCATGGGCCCGCCTCGACGGTCGCCGGTAGGTGTAGTCGACCCGTCCCGTGACCGTGCTGACGCCCTTGCGGATCTCGGCGGCCAGGACGCGGCGCCAGTCCACCTTGGGGTCGAGCTGGTTCTCGGCCCACCGCTTCCAACCCGCCGACAGCCGGCCCCGCCCCTCGCGCATGTAGCGCAGCACGTCGTTGGCCACCTGGCTGCGCAGGAGGTGGCGCTCGCCGGGCGGCATGCCGCTGCCCTGGGTGCCGCCCATCTCCCAGTCGCGCGTCTCGCTGTCGGAGCCACTGCCGCAGTCGGGCTCGTTGTCGGTCTCTAGGTGCTCGGTGTGGAAGTACTCCTCGGCCAGCTTCCCCGGTCGCCATCCCAGCTCCTGGGGCACCACCCGGTTGTCGGGTAGGCGCAGGCCGGTGCCGATGAGATCGTCGTTGATCTCGGCGTCGGCGGCCAGGGCCCAGTCCTTGGAGTTGTGGCGCGAGACGCCGAGGCTGCGGGCCCGCCCGGCGTGGTCACGCACCAGATGCCCGGCGTGGTGGACGAGCAGGCTGCCCAGGATCTCCACGCTCCACTGGGCCACCAAGTCGGGATCGACGTAGAGGCGCCACGACTCGTCGACGGTCACCTTGCCCAGTCCCGGGGCGGCGATGACCGGCGATGCGAAGATGGCCGCAGCCAGGTATGGGTGGCGTCCCACCGCCCACAGCCGGGCCAGCGCCAGCTTCCCGCTGTCGACCTCGGCCGCCATCAGCCCCCCTCGGGCTCGGGCGGCTGCCCAGCAACGCTCACACCCAGCCGGCGCCCTTGAAGAGGGGGGCGAAGAGCTTGGCCTCGGGAGGGGCGGGGGCGCCTTGGGGACGGCACTGGGCCAGCACGCGGGCCGGCACCGCGGCCACGTCGGGGGCGTCCTCGCCGGCCTTGCCCAGCACCCGCCAGCCGGCCAGCCAACGCTCGACGGTGGGGTTGGCGGCCACGGCCGCGGCCACCGACGACAGCACCGCGTAGGCCCGGTCGCCGCGCTCGGGGACCTGGAACGAGTCGGGGTCGGCCAGCACCTCCTCGGGGTTCGGGAGGTCCATCTCCATCTCCCACATCAACAGCTCGATGCCGGCTCCGTCGCCGACGGCCCCGGTGATGAGGGCGGTCTCGGCCTCTGTCGAGGCTTCGGCGGCACGGGCCGCCGTCCACAGCCGGGCCACCATGTCCCAGGTGCGGGGGCTGGGCCAGCCCCGCCCGGACCGGGCCGCATCGGTGGGCAGGTCGAGGGCCAGGCCCGGGCGCACGGTGATGAACGCGGAGATCACCCCCCGGGTGGCTGGGATCCCCGCCTCCCAGGCCTCGGGCAGGCTGGGGACCTCGGGTGCGTCCCATCCTCCGGCCAGGCCCTGGGCCAGGGCGGAGGGGTCGACGACCCAGTCGAGGTGGCAGAACCGGTTGGCCAGGGGGGCGGCCAGGTCCCAGCCGTCGGCGGCCTGCTCGGGGGGGTTGGCGGCGGCGACCACCACGACGTCGGGGGGCAGGGCCAGGTCGCCCACCACGCGCTCGAGCACGACCCGCAGCAGGGCGGCCTGCACGGCCGGGGGAGCGGTCGAGATCTCGTCGAGGAACAGCAGCCCGCGGCCGGCGGCGGCCAGGCGCTGGGCCCACCGGGGCGGGGCCATCTCCACCTCGGACTCGCGCACGATGGGCAGCCCGGCGAAGTCGGAGGGCTCACGGATGGCGGCGATCACCGTCTCGCAGGGCCAACCCATGGCGTCGGCCATGGCCGTGATGGCCGACGTCTTACCCGTGCCCGGGGCGCCCCAGAGCAGGACGGGTACCTTGGCCGCCACTGCGAGCGTGAGCGCTTCGACCGTGCTTCCTTGGGACATCCCCTGACGGTACCCCCGGCTACCGGGTCTCGACCCTCGGCCCGGTTACCATCGGAGGATGGAACTGACGCCCAGAGGGGTGCTCACCTGGGCGAAGGCCCCTGAGGGCAAGAAGTTCATCCGCTACAGCATGGTCTCGGTGGTCTCGGTGATCGTCTATGAGATCCTGTTGTTCGTCACCCTGGGCCTCCTCCACTGGAGGACGGCCCGGAGCGCCAACATCTTCGCTGTCGCCGTGTCGGCCATCCCGTCGTACTACCTCAACCGGGTCTGGGCCTGGGGCAAGAGCGGCCGGTCGCACTTCATGAAAGAAGTGGTCCCGTTCTGGGGCATGGCCCTGCTGGGCCTGGTCTTTTCCACGTGGGCCGCCGACTTCGCCAAGACCCAGGCCGACCAGGTCACCACGATCCACCTGCTGCGGACGTTCATCGTCATGATGGCGGGACTGGGCGCCTTCGGGCTGCTGTGGGTGGTCAAGTTCGTGGTGCTCAACAAGGTGCTGTTCGTGCACAACACCGAGGCCCTGCCCCCGGCGCTCGACGGCCGCACCGGCCTGCCCACCTGAGCGTCGGGCCTTGAGCGAGACGCGGGCCCGAGGCCTCTTCGACCGGGCCGTGGCGTCGATCGGCCCACTCGATGAGGCCGCCGCGGCCGAGGCCACCGCCCATCACCGGCGTCTCACCAAGCCCCGGGGGTCGTTGGGACGCCTCGAAGACGCGGGCGTGACCCTGGCGGCCATCGCCGGCGTCTTCCCTCCGCCGCTTCCCGAGCCGGCGACCGTCGCCGTCTTCGCCGCCGACCACGGTGTGCACGCCGAGGGCGTCACGCCCTGGCCCCAGGAGGTCACCGCCCAGATGGTGGCCAACTTCTGTGCCGGCGGGGCGGCCATCAACGTCCTGGCCCGTCAGGCCGGGGCCCAGGTGGTCGTGGTCGACGTCGGCGTCGCCGGCCGCCTCGAACCGGCGCCCGGGCTGGTCGACCGCAAGGTACGACTGGGCACGGCCAATCTGGCCAGGGAGCCGGCCATGTCGGTGGCCGAGGCCCGCCTGGCCCTCGACGTGGGAGTGGCAACGGCCGCCGAGGCGGTGGCCGGCGGAGCCCGGTGCCTGCTCACCGGCGACATGGGTATCGCCAACACCACCCCGTCGGCCGCTCTGATCGCCGCCTTCACCGGTCGGCCGGCGGTGGAGGTCACCGGGCGGGGCACGGGCGTCGACGATGCCACGCTGGCCCACAAGGTGGCAGTGGTCGAGGCCGGCCTGGCCCGGGCCACAGCCGACGGCACGCTCGGCCAGGGCCCGAGCGGCCCTCTGAGCGGGGGGCACGGCCCACTGGCCGTGCTGGCGTCGATCGGGGGGTTGGAGATCGCCGCTCTGGCCGGCTTCGTGGTGGGCGCAGCGGCGTCTCGCGTGCCGGTAGTGGTCGACGGTGTCATCGCCCTGGCCGGTGTGCTGGTGGCGAGCGCCCTCGCTCCCCAGGCCCTGCCCTACTGCGTGGCCGGACACCGCTCCACCGAGCCGGGAGCGTCGGCCGCGCTGGCCCACCTGGGTCTCGAGCCCCTCCTCGACCTCGGCCTGCGCCTGGGCGAAGGCACAGGAGCGTGCCTGGCCCTGCCCCTGCTCCAGGCGTCGGCCCGGGTGCTGCGGGAGATGGCCACCTTCGATGCCGCCGGCGTCACCGACAAGGCCTGACCGCTGAACGGGCGCTTGGCGTCGGTGGTGAGGGACACCAGGGGGTTCATGCCCGATGACGAAGGCATGGCCCTTCATGGAGCAGCCCGGATCGGGGCGGCCATCGGCCCCGTCGTGGAGATCGGCTCCTACTGTGGCCGGTCCACCGTCTGGTTGGGCGCGGCGGCCCAGGAGGCGGCCACAGCGGTGTTCACCGTCGACCACCACCGGGGCTCCGAGGAGTTGCAGCCGGGCTGGGAGCACCACGACCCGGCGGTCGTCGACCCCGGTACCGGCCGCACCGACACCCTTCCGTTCCTCCGGCGCACGATCGAACGGGCCGGCCTCGAGGCCACCGTCGTCGTGATCGTGGGCGACTCGGCGACGGTGGCTGCCCACTGGGCGACATTTCTCGGCATGGTCTTCATCGACGGAGGCCATGGCCGTGGCCCGGCCCACGCCGACTACGAGGGTTGGGCCCCCTGGGTCGCCGCCGGGGGCCTGCTGGCCATCCACGACGTCTTCGCCGACCCCGCCCACGGCGGCCAAGCCCCCTACGAGGTGTTCCGCCGGGCCTTGGCCTCGGGTGCCTTTGTCGAGGAGGCCAAACTGGGAAGGGGCTCGTTGCGGGTCCTGCGCCGGACGGCCACCGGATGGTGAACCGCCCGGCGGCGATCGGGGTGGTGGTCACCGCGGCGGCGATCCTGGCCTCGTCGGCCTGCGGCGGGAGCGGGAAGGCGAGCTCGGGGACGGGTGGGACGGGCGGTGCCACCTCGTCGACGGTTGCCGGTCCGCCCTTGGGTGCAGCGGTCGACGGCCTGTGCCTGGCCAGGTCCCAGGCCGACACCGACCCGAACTCGGTTCGTGGCACCTTCTACGATCGCTCCCACGAAGCCGTCCACACCATCGCCCGGGAGCTCGAAGCTGTCGACCGTTCCCTTGCCGCGCGCCTGCTCGAAGCCAAAGAGGCGGTCGAAGTCGACGTGAACGCCGAGCCTCTCGCGCCCACGCTGGCCACCGACCTCGACCGACTCATCGACGCCGCCCGCCGGGGCCTTGCCCGGCTGTCCGTGCCCGCTCGAGCCTGCCAGTGAGAACGTCACCGACCGGGGGCCGGGCACTCGTGGTGTGGGCGGTGATGCTCTCCACTTTGGTCGCCGCCTGCTCGTCGGGAGGGTCGACCAAGTCGGCCGCCTCAGGCGGGAACGACGCGCTGTCCGTGGAGGTGGCCAGCTACGACCTGGCCGTCGGCCCCCCGGGGCGGTTCATCGCCGGGCTGCTCATGGCCGACCAGAGGCTGATCGGCTTCGGCACCGTCGCCATGCGGTTCGACTTTCTCGGCACCCACAAGGCATCGGGGGCGCCGACCCCGGTCGGAGGGTCGATCACCGGGACCTTCCTGCCCATCCCCGGCACGACCGTTCCTTCGCCCCCACCTCCTGATCCCGTGATCGTCGCGGGTGTCGACCGGGGGGTCTACGCCGCCCAGTTCGGCTTCGACCGGCCCGGCTTCTGGCAGGTCGAGGTGACGGCCCGGGTCGGCGGCAAGCAGCAACGGGGTACCGGCGCCTTTTCCGTCGCCGACCACCACATCATCCCCGCCGTGGGCGATCCCGCCCTGGCCACCGACAACCTCACAATGGCGTCGACCGACGCGCCCAAGGCGGCCATCGACTCCCGGGCCGGTACCGGCGGCGACGTCCCCGACCCCGAGTTGCACAGCACCACCATCGCCGCCGCGCTGGCCGCCAAGCGGCCGGCCGTGGTCGTGTTCGCCACGCCCGTGTACTGCGTGAGCCGTTTCTGCGGGCCCGTCACCGACCTGGTCGACAGCCTGGCCAAGGCCGACGCCGACCGGGCCAGCTTCGTCCATGTGGAGATCTGGCGGGACTTCCAGTCCAACACCGTCAACAAGGCGGCGGCCGACTGGCTCTTCCGGGACAACGACCTCAGCGAGCCCTGGGTCTTCGTCATCGGCGCCGACGGTCGCATCACCGCCCGCTTCGACAACGTGGCGACCGCAGCCGAGCTCGAACCCCTGATCGCGGCCTTGCCGGTGATCGGCCCCGCCGCCTGAGGGGCAACGGGTGCCAGGCGGCGCCGGTCAGACGCCGGCGATCGGGGCCGGTGGCGATTGGCGGCGCCGGGCCCACGCCGGACGGTCGCTGTCGTCGGGAGGGTTGGGTTCCCGACCGGTCAGGCGGGCCTCGGCCCAGAGGCGCAGCAGCGGCTCGCCCGGCGAGGCACCGGCGACGGCCGACAGGTCGGCGCGACCGCCGCCGACGTCGCCGTCATCGAGCCGGGCCAGGCCCCGGCAATAGCGCACCCTCGGGTCGGCCATGAGGGCCTCGTCGACATGGGCGAAGGCGCCCAGCGCCAGCTTCGACCGGCCCAGTTGGTTGAGAGCCACCCCCTGGTTGGCCCACAGTTGCTGGCCGATGCCGTAGTGATCGGTGGACAGGGGGTCGGCGCCGTCCAACGCCGACAGTCCCGCCCGGGTGGCCAGCAGGGCCTGGGTCCACTTGGACTCGTAGATGGCCAGACGGGCCCGGGCCAGGTGCAGGCGTGCGGGCTCGGAGGTGGTGGCCACGCCCTCGTCGAGGGTGGCGTCGGCCAGGTCGAGGTTGCCGTGGCCGGCGAACAGATTGGCCAGGGCGAGCCTCGGCGCCAGGTCGCCGGGTGACCGTTTGACGGCCGCTGACAGCGCCGTCAGCCGGGCTTGTTCGCCGTAGGTGACGGCGAACAGCGTCCGGCGCAGGCTCGACCTCCACCACTGCCACAGCCCGACCACCACGGCCACGTGCACGACGAGGGTGGCCCAGCTCAGGGCGGGATCGGCGCCGAAGTCGTAGATGAGGAGCCAGTCGCCGAACCGGGCCGATTCGGAGATCAACGGATAGCCGAGGAGGCCGAACACGGCCTCGATGAGCCCACCGACGACGAGGAGGTACCGCAGTGGTCGCCGCAGGCGCCCCGCCAGGCCACCGGCGGCCACCATGGCCAGGCCGATGCCGATGCTGACGAGGTTGCCGGCCAGGGCAATGAACCAGATCTGGCCGTTGGTGAGGTCGCCGGTGAAGCTCACCGCCCCCTCGAACAGCCCGTAGTGGAAATCGGTCACCTGGCCCCCGACGGCCACGGTCGCGACGGCGTGGCCGACCTCGTGGAGCAGCACCACCACGGGCGGGATGAGGAACACGGCCACCTGCATGGCCACGTGCCGGTCGGCCGGGGTGAAGTCGGCGTCGAACAAGGACCGCCATGAACGGATGAGGCTGACCAGGGCCAGGACGACGCCGATGCCGAGGACGATCTCGGTGGCACCGGAGTTGGGATCGAAGCTCGACACGCAGCCGATGGTAAGTGGCGCCGGGCAGGTCGGGTTGTCGGCATCTACAGTTTTGACGCTGGGACAGAGAAGGGGGCACGCGATCGCTCGCTACGACGTGGTCATCGTCGGCATGGGCTCGGGAGGCATGGTGGCCGCGGAGTTCGCCGCCACCCTCGATCTGCGGGTCGCCGTGGTGGAGCGGGGCCGGGTCGGGGGCGACTGCCTCTGGACCGGTTGTGTGCCCAGCAAGGCCCTGCTGGCGTCGGCCAAGGCCGCCCACACCATGCGGGTGGCCGACAAGTGGGGACTGCCGTCAGTGGACCCCGAGATCGACACCGCACTGGTGTGGAAGCGGATCCGTGCCGTGCAGCAGGACGTGGCGTCCACCGACGACAACCCCGACCGCTACCGGGGAATGGGGATCGACCTCATCGCCGGAACGGCCAACCTCACAGGGCCGCACACCGTGCGGGTCACGGCCGACGACGGTTCGCACGACGATCTCGAGACCCGGTTCGTCCTGCTCTGCACAGGAAGCCGGCCGTCGGTTCCCCCCGTCGAGGGGCTGGCCGAGGCGGGGTTCATCACCAGTGAGAGCGTCTTCGAGCTGGAGCGGGGGCCGGCGAGCGTCGTCATGATCGGCGGGGGGCCCATCGCCATCGAGATGGCCCAGGGCTTCTCCCGCCTGGGCATCGGCGTCACCGTCCTGCAGAGGGGGCCGGGGATCCTGCCCCGTGACGAGCCCGACCTGGTGGCCATCCTCACCCGCCGCCTGCGCGACGAGGGAGTCGACCTGCGATTGAAGGTCGACATCCAGCGGGTCACCGTCGAGGACGGTCGCAAGGTGGTGCACGGGACCGAGGACGGTGTCGCCTCCCGGTGGGACGCCGAGGAGCTGATGGTGGCGGTGGGGCGGCGCCCGAACACCGAGGGTCTGGGCCTGGAGGACGTGGGCGTGGAGATCGGCCCCAAGGGCGTGGTCATCGACCAGCGCATGCGCACCAGCGTCTCGTCGATCTACGCCGCCGGCGACCTGGCCGGGCGCTTCCTGTTCACCCACTCGGCCGCCTACGAAGGGGTCCGGGCCATCCGGGACATGTTCTTCCCCGGCAAGGGCACGGTCACCGACTTCGTGCCCTGGTGCACGTTCACCGACCCCGAGCTGGCCCACGCCGGGGCCACCGTGGCCGAGGCCACGCAGCGCTGGGGAGATGCGGTCGACGTATGGCGCATGGAGCTGGCCCACTCCGACCGGGCCCGGGCCGACGGGGCCAGTGAGGGTGCCATCGTCATCGTCACCCACGACAAGAAGGTCGTGGGTGCCCACATCCTGTCGCCGGCGGCGGGCGAGATGATCCACGAGCTGGCCCTGGCCATCAATCGGGGACTGAGCTTCGGCGACATCGCCTCGTTGATCCACGTGTACCCGACCCTGTCGACCAGCATCGGCCAACTCGCCGCCGAGGCCGCCTTCGAGGGGGCCAAGCGCCTGCGTTGGCTCGTCCGCCGGGAGAAGTAAGGGCCCCCTTCCGGCCGTCCGGTGCCGGCGCTCGTCCCGGCAGTCGGCCGGCCGCCGCAAACGCGGGCACGTTAGGTTGAAGGTATGTCGGATCCTGCGGTCCTGGCCCTGGTGCTGGCGGGAGGCGAAGGCAAGCGGCTCGCGCCTCTGACCGCCGACCGGGCCAAGCCCGCCGTCCCCTTTGCCGGCCACTACCGGCTCGTCGATTTCGTGCTGTCCAACCTGGCCAACGGCGGGTACCTCAAGATCGTGGTCCTCACCCAGTACAAGAGCCACAGCCTGGACCTGCACATCTCCCGCACCTGGCGCATGTCGCCGCTGCTCGGCAGCTTCGTGAGCCCGGTGCCGGCGCAGATGCGCCGAGGCCCGCACTGGTTCGCGGGCTCCGCTGACGCCATCTACCAGAACCTCGGGCTGATCGCCGACGAGCGACCGGACTACATCTGCGTGTTCGGGGCCGATCACATCTACCGGATGGACCCGCCAGATGGTCGAACAGCACATCGAGACCGGGGCCGGAGCCACCGTGGCCGGCGTCCGCATCCCCCATCGACGAAGCGTCCCAGAGCGGCGTCATCGAGGTGGGCGAGGGTACGGCCATACGCAGCTTCAAGGAGAAGCCGTCCGACCCCGTCGCCCTCCCTGACGACCCCGAGCGCGCCTTCGCGTCCATGGGGAACTACGTGTTCACCGCCGGCACCCTCGCCGACGCGGTCTCGACCGACGCCGATGACGAAGACTCCGAGCACGACGGCGGCGGCGACATCATCCCCATGCTGGTCGACCGGGGCGAGGCCCACGTCTACGACTTCGGCGACAACCGGGTCCCGGGCGAGGCCGAGGGGGACCAGGGCTACTGGCGCGACGTGGGGACGCTCGACACCTACTACGAGGCCCACATGGACCTGGTGTCGCCCCAACCCAGGTTCAATCTCTACAACCCCCGCTGGCCCATCCACACCTCCGCAACGCCATCATCGACAAGGGCGTGAGGGTGCCGCCCGGAGCCGAGCTCGGGGTCGACCCCGAGGCCGACGGCCAGCGGTTCACGGTCTCGGACAACGGCATCGTCGTCGTGGGTAAGAACGAAGAGATTTCCAACGACGATCACGACAGGAGCTGACCATGTCGGACAAGCAGATGAACGTCTCACGGGCGAACGGCGGCGGCGAGGGCAACGGCGGTCGCCGCCGCCCCATCATGCTGGCCATCGCCGGTGACAGCGGTACCGGCAAGACGACGATCACCGCCGGCCTGGCTGACGCCCTGGGACCCGAGCGCATCACCTCCGTCGGGGCCGACGACTACCACCGCTACGACCGTGAGGAGCGGAAGTCCCTCCCCTTCACGCCGCTCAACCCCAAGTGCAACTACATCGACATCATGGAGCAGCACCTCCGGCATCTGGCGATGGGCGAGCCGATCCTCAAGCCGATCTACGACCACGACACCGGTGAGCTCGGGCGCCCGGAGTATGTGGAGCCCCGCGAGTTCGTGATCGTCGAGGGACTTCTCCCCCTGCACACCGAGGTGTCCCGGGCCTGCTTCGACGTGAGCGTGTACCTCGATCCCCCCGAGGACATCCGCGTGGCGTGGAAGCTGGCGCGCGACACCAAGAAGCGGGGCTACACCGAAGACGAGGTTCGTGAAGACCTGAAGAAGCGCGAGCCCGAGTCCCAGGAGTTCATCCGCCCCCAACGCTCTCGGGCCGACATCGTCGTGCGCTTCGCTCCCATCGAAGATCGGAGTGACACGCCCGACGACCCCCTCAGTGCCACGCTCCTCCTCCGGCCCACCATCGACCACCCACCCCTGCACGAGATCCTGAGCGACGACACCGCCCAGGCCATGCACCTCAAGCTCAGCAGGGACGACGACGGCAAGCCCGTCGACGCCGTGCACATCCATTCCTACGCCGAACGGGAGATCACCAAGAAGGTGGAACAGGCGGTCTGGGACCAGCTCGGGGTGGACACGCCGCTGCCCGAGTCGCTCGGCCGGCTCGACCCCGACTCCGATACGCGTGACGAGCCGCTGGCCCTGACCCAGCTCGTCCTGCTCTACCACCTCATCCAAGCCCGGGAGAGCCAGAACAGGGCCGCCTCCGACGCCAACGGCTAGGACGGCACGGATGGACCTACCAGAAGGGGTCGAGGCGGATCCCCTCATCCTGGTGTCGAACCGCGGGCCGGTCGAGTACAGCCGGGACGACGGCGAGCGCACGGCCACACCGGGCCACGGCGGGCTGGTCACCGCCCTCTCCGGGCTGGCCGGCCACCTCGACGATGCCGTCTGGGTGTGCGCGGCGCTGAGCGACGAGGACGTGGTGGTCGCCCGGGAGCACAGTGGGTCGTCGTTCCACCACGACGGGGACGACGCCGGCATGCGCCTCCGCATGGTCGAGCTCGATCACGAAGCCGACGCCTTCGACAACGGCTACGTCCCGGTGAACGCCCGCTTTGCCGACGCGGTGGCCGAGGAGGTGGAGGCAAGGGGGGGCGGGCCACGGTGATGGTGCAGGACTACCACCTGTGCCGGGGGTGGCCGACCGCGAGCGCGACCTGGCCGAGAGACGCCGTGAGCACCTCATCCTGCGGGTCGATCGAGCCGACCCCAGCAAGAACATCCTGCGCGGCTTCAAGGCCTACGACACCATGCTCGCCGACCACCCCGAGCTGCGCGGTCGGGTGACGTTCCTGGCCCTCGTGCAGCCCAGCCGAGGCGACGTCGAGCAATACGTCGACTACCTCGAGGCCATCCGCGGGGCGGTGGCCCAGGTCAACGACAGGCACGGCAACGCCGAATGGCAGCCCGTCGAGCTCAGCCTGGAGGGCGACTTCGACGAGGTGGTGGCCGCCTACCGGTCGTTCGACGTGCTCGTGGTCAACCCCGTCGCCGACGGGATGAACCTGGTGGCCAAGGAGGCGGCTCTGCTCAACACCAACGACGGGGTGCTGGCCCTTTCCGAGAACGCCGGGGCCCACGAGGAGCTCGGCGAGTTCGCCGTCACCTTGTACCCCTTCGATACCCAGCAACAGGCCGATGCCATGTTCGCCGCTCTCACCATGGACCCTCAGCAGCGCCGTGACCGGCCGCAGCCGCAGCCGGCGCCCAGGTCAGGGAGAACGACGTCGCCAAGTGGCCCCAGGACCAGCTGCGCGACGTGCGCCAGCTGCGCCGGCAGACGTCGTGAGAACGCTCAGGTGTGGGCCTACGATCGACCCATGACCGCATCCACTGCCGCCCCTGCCCGTTGTCGAGCGTGATCGCCGCCGGCGCCCCCGCCCCCTCGTTCACCCTTCCCGACGCCGCCACCGGCGAGCCCGTCACCGATCCATGGCAGGCCGGTCGCACCGTGCTGGCGTTCTTCAAGGTCACCTGCCCGGTCTGCAAGATGGTCGCTCCCAAGCTGAAGGCCCTGGCCGACGGCGGCGCCCGAGTGGTGGCCGTCGGCGAGGACCCGCCCGCCGCCCTGCAGCGCTACGCGGCCGAGGAGGGACAAGGAGTCCCCACGGTGAGCGAGGCTGCCCCCTACCGGGTATCGGACGCCTACGAGATTGCCACCGTGCCCACCCTGTTCGTGGTGGAGGCCGACGGCACCGTGGCCGACGCCGTGGGCGGCTGGGACCGCGACCGATGGAACGCCGTGGCCGCGGTATTCGGTGCTCCGGCCATCTCCGACGCAGGCGACGGCCTCCCTGTCTTCCGCCCCGGCTGAGGCAGTCGCAACGCTCACTGACCCGGTCGGGTCAGCCCAGTCGCAGTTGTCCCTCCCGACACCGGCTCATCGGTGGGCCCCGCCCGGCCTCGCCTGGCCGCTGCCCACGAGTGCTCCCGCCGGCAGGGTCACCAGGCCGTCGGCCCCGCCGTAGGAGGTGGTGGCGACTTCGACATAGCGCTCCCGTAGCGACGACAGCTGTTCGGCCGGGGCCGCGGCCAAGATGGCCCCGGTGCGGGGGGTGCCGGCGGCGATGGTGTCGAACCAGTCACCGGGGTCGACGGTGATCGTCCAGCGCACCCGTTCGACGACAACGTCGTCCAGGCCCGCATCGGTGAGCAGGTTGGTGAACCGGTCGTCATCGGCGAACCGGTCGCTGTCCGGCCCGGGAGGGATCACTGCGGATCCCGGCGAGGGGAACGACGACGCCACCGAGCCGAACAGGCCGAGCACGGGGTTGGCCGGCGGCGCGTCCCACACGCTGAGGGCGAGGCGCCGCCGGCAGACACGGGCCAGCTCGGCGACGGCGGTGGCAGGGCGGGCCAGGTGATTGAGCAGGAACCCGGCGACCACCGCGTCGAAAGCGGCGTCGGCGAACGGGAGCTGTTCGACGCCGGCCTGGCGGGCATCGATGCCGGCGGCCCGAGCCAGGCCCACCATGGCCTCGGCCTGATCGACGGCGACGACCGAGGCTCCTCGGTTCTGGGCGACGACGGCGACGACCCCCGGGCCCGTCGCCACGTCGAGCACCTGCGAGCCGGCGGCGACGGCCGCGGCATCGAGGAGCGCACCGGCGGCGCCGACGGTGAGCCGGACCATGCCCTGGGCGTAGGGCGCAGCGCGCGTCTCCCACACCTGGCGTTCCCATTGGGCAAAGGTGTCGAGCTGATCGTCGCTGTGGTCCATGACCACGTTCTACCCGCTGTCACCACCGTGGCCGAGGGCAAGGTCGTCCTCGCCCCCGCACGACCGCCCCTCGTGGCCGAGTCAGTGGAGGCGGATCGTCCCGTCGTCGCTCAGGACCCATCCGGGATTGTGGGCGACCTCCCACGGGTGGCCGTCGGGGTCGATGAAGATGCCGGAGTACCCGCCCCAGAAGGTGGCCTCGCCCGGTCGCCCGATCGTCGCCCCTGCCGCCTGGGCGGTGGCCAGGACCTCGTCGGCCGCAGCCGGCGAGGCAACACAGTGCGCCAGCGTCACGCCACCCCACCCGCCGGGGTCCTGGACGGCGCTGTTGGCCGCCAGCTTGGTCCGGGCCCACAGGGCGACCACCATGGCCCCGGCCTGGAAGAACACCACGTCGCCGTCGGGCGACTCGCCGGTCCACCCCAGGGACTCGTAGAACCGACGGGCCCGGTCGACATCGGCCACACCGAGCGTGACGAGCGAGACGCGCTGTTCCACCGCCCGAGCATCGCACGCACGGCGCGACGAGGTGGCGAGACTAGACGGCCGGCGGCGGGGCGGGGGCCCCCGCCGCTACGGAGGAGGGCGGGGATGGGGCCCCGCCCGGGGCGACGAAGTCGCCAGAGACATCATCGAAGGCCGACGTGAGCTGGGGCCGGAGGAAGCGCACGGCCAGGATGAGGCCCATGAAGACGACCGCGCACCCGGCGGTCACGATCCGGATGCCGAAGCGGTCGTCGAGCACGCCCTGGAAGATGGCGCCCAACGGGTAGATCGTCCCGAGAGCCACCATGTACAGGCTGAGGATGCGGGCCCGGTAGGCCCTGGGCGCACGCAGCTGGACCACCGTCCCCAACCCCGACAGAACGCTGATGTACGTGGCGCCGACGATGACCAGGCCGACCGCGGCCAGGGGCAGCGACGGAGCGCCGGCGTAGGCCACGACGGCCACGGCGACGGCCACCAGGCTGGCCTGCAGAGCCCGGCGGCGCCCGAAGCGGCGGGCCATCGGGGCGAGGGCCAGGGCACCCACCACCGCGCCCACCCCCTGGGCGGTCACCAGGATGGCCGTGCCCGTGTCCTCGTGGTGGAACAGCTTCAGGGCCACGGCGGGGATGAGGGCGATGAACGGCGAGACCAGGAAGGCGGTGACGGCGATGGCGATGATGGCCAGGCGGCACCCTGGTTCGGCCGCCGCCGCCCGGATGCCGGTGGCGATGCGGCCGCGGAGGGTGCCGCCCTCGGTATCGGGCACCGGCGGCGGGACCCTGACGAAGACGAGGGCGACCATGACGGCGCCGAACGACGCGGCATTGAGGGCGAAGGCCAGCGTGTAGGAACCGATGGCCAGGACGACGCCGGCCAGGGCCGGTCCCACCACCCGGCCCAGGTTGTACTGGGTCGACGACAACGAGATGGCCGCCAGCAGTTCGTCGCGGGAAACGAGGTCGGGCAGGATGGCCTGGTAGGCGGGAAACCCCAGCGCGGCCATGGTCCCCCCGCCCAGGACCACGAGAATGACGTCGAGGGGCGTGGCGTTGCCGGTCGCCGCCAGCAGGGCCAGGACAGTGGCGAAGGCGGTCTCCCCGACGGTCGTGGCCAGCAGCCAGCGACGGCGGTCGACCCGGTCGGCCATGGCTCCCCCGACGGGGGAGAGCAGCCCGATGGGCAGGAAGGCCGCCGCCGCGGCGAGGCCCGTCCATCCCGCCTGGTGGGTCCTGGCCGTCACCAGGACGCCGACGGCCACCGTCTGCATCCACGAGCCGATGTTGGAGAAGAGGGCGGCACTCCACACCAGGGCGAAGTCGCGCCGGTGCAGCGGGCGCAGCGACGACATGGCCAGGATGCGCCGGGACCGGGCTGCGCTCACCCGCCGGTCGGGTCCCCGCCGGGCCTGGGGCCACCGCGGTAGCGGGTCTCGAGCTCGTAGTGGGCCTCGAGGTCGTAGTGGGCCTCGAGGTCGACCACCCGGTTGAACTCGTCGAAGCTGGTGACCAGGTCGAGGTCGTCGCGCAGCGTGCCCTTGTCGGCAAGGATCCCGTAGGCATGGCTCAGGGCCCGGGCGGCGGCGAACAGCCCGGTGAGTGGGGAGACGATCAGGTCGTAGCCCAGCTCCGACAGCTCGCCGGGGGTGAGCAGGGGGGTGCGCCCGGCCTCGATCATGTTGGCCACCCGCACCACCCCGGGCGTGGCCGCGGCCACCTCCTCGAGCTCCGCCACCGACTCGGGCGCCTCGACGAACACGGCGTCCACGCCGAGGTCGGCGGCGGCCCTGGCTCGTTCGATGGCCTCACCCAGGCCGACCGCGGCTCGGGCGTCGGTGCGGGCCACCACGAACAGACTGCTGCGGTGCTCGAGGGCAGCAGCCAGCTTGGCCAGCCACTCCTCCCTCGCCACGACGGCCTTGCCCGCCATGTGCCCGCACTTCTTGGGCCAGACCTGGTCCTCGAGGAAGATCCCGGCGGCACCGGCCGCTTCGAACAACGCCACCGTGCGGATGGTGTTGAGGGCGTTGCCATGGCCGGTGTCGCCGTCGACGACGACCGCCGTCTCGGGAACCCGTGCGCACACCCGGCGGGCCACCTCGGCGATCTCGGTCTGGGTCAGGTACCCGAAGTCGGGGAGGCCGAGCAGGGTGGCGGCGGTGGCATAGCCCGACAGGAACACGACGTCGTGGCCGGCGCCGGCGGCAAGACGGGCCGACAGGGCATCCCAGACACCGGGCATGACCACCGGTCGGCCGGTGCCCAGGAGTTGGCGAAGGCCGTCCCCGTCCACTCGCCGAGCGTAGGCGGGCGCGGGCGCCTCCGCCGGCAGACCGGACGGGCTACGTGGGGGGTTGGGCCTCGTCCAGGACCTGGGCGAGCGTGTTCCACGACAGGGTGGCGCACTTGATGCGCACTGGGAACTTCACCACGCCGCGCAGGGCGGCCAGATCGCCGAGGTCGACCTCGGGGTCGGGAGCCACCGCCTCGCTGATCTCCTTGCCCTCACCGTCGAGGCGGCTCTCGTGGATGGACATCATGGCCTTCACGGCGCGCATGACGGCCCGGCTCTCGCCGACGGTGCGGCCCTTGACGGCGGCCGACATCATCGACGCCGACGACTGGCTGATGGAACAGCCCTGGCCGCCCACCTTCACGTCGTTGACCCGCTCGCCGTCGAAGTCGACCCACACCACGATCTCGTCACCGCACAGCGGGTTGAAACCCTCGGCCCGGTGGGCCGGAGGAGTCGGGAGCTCGCCCCGGTTCCGGGGGTTGCGGTAGTGGTCGAGGATGATCTCGCGGTAGAGGTCTTCGAGTACGGCCAAGGTGGGCTCCTAATGCCTATGCGGGGGCGAAGAGGTCGGACGCGGCCACGAGGGCGTCTGCCAGGACGTCGACATCGGCCTCGTCGTTGTACACGTAGAACGACGCTCGGGCGGTGGCGCCCACGCCCAGGCGGCGCATGAGGGGCTTGGCACAGTGATGCCCGGCCCGCACGCACACGCCGGACTGGTCGAGCACCTGGGAGATGTCGTGGGGGTGGATGCCCTTGTAGGAGAACGACACCACGCCGCCGCGCTCGGCCGGGTCGGTGGGCCCGAACACGTGGAGCTCGGCGCCCAGGCGATCAGCGAGGGTGGTCATGGCGTAGGACGTGAGCGCCATCTCGTGCCCGCGCACGGCGTCCATGCCCAGTTCATCGAGCCAGGCGACGGCCGCTCCCAGGCCCACGGCCTCGGCGATGGGTGGGGTGCCGGCCTCGAACTTCAACGGCAGCCCGTTTGGCATCCAGCCGTCGAGGCGGACGTCGAGGATCATCTCGCCGCCCCCCAGGAACGCGGGCATCGACTCGAGCAGCTCCTCACGGCCCCAGAGCACGCCGATGCCGGTGGGCCCGCACATCTTGTGCCCCGAGAAGACCAGGAAGTCGCAGCCCAGATCCTCGACCCGGGTGGGCATGTGGGGCACGGACTGGGCCGCGTCGACGAGGACCAGGGCGCCCACGGCGTGGGCCGCGTCGGCGATCTGGCGCACCGGGTTGATGGTGCCGAGCACGTTGGAGGCGGCCGTCACCCCCACCAGGCGGACCCCGTCGAGACGGCGGTCGAGATCGGAGAGGTCGAGTCGGCCGTCGTCGTCGACGGGCAGGTAGCGCAGCTCCACGCCCCGTTCCTCGGCCAGCATGAGCCAGGGCACGAGGTTGGCGTGGTGCTCCATCTCGGTGAGCAGGATGGCGTCGCCCGGCCCCAGCCCTGGGCCCGAGCCTCCCCCTGAGCGGGGGAGCCCTGGGCCCGAGCGGCCCCCTGAGCGGGGGAGATTGCGACCCCAGGAGTGGGCCACCAAGTTGATGCCCTCGGTGGCGTTCTTGGTGAAGATCACGCTGCGCGCCGACGGGGCGCCGATGAAGCGGGCCACGGCCACACGCGCCGCCTCGTAGGCCGCCGTCGCCTCCTCGGCCAGCGCGTAGACGCCCCGGTGGACGTTGGCGTTGTGGCCCTCGTAATAGGCCTCCATGGCCCACAGCACCGACCGGGGCTTCTGTGAGCTGGCCGCCGAGTCGAGGTACACGAGGCGATGCCCGGTGTCGGTCGGGTGTTCGAAGATGGGGAAGCTCTTCTTCAGGGTGGTTACGTCGAGCGCCACGCGTCGTAGCCCTTCTGCTCCAGCTGCTCGGCCAGCTCGGGCCCCCCGGTGGCCACGATGTTGCCGTCGACGAGCACATGGACCACGTCGGGTTGCAGGTAGCGCAGGATGCGCTGGTAGTGGGTGATGACGAGCACACCGAGGTCGGGGCGATCGGCCCGCACCTCCTGCACCCCCCTGGCCACCACCTGCAGGGCGTCGATGTCGAGACCCGAGTCGGTTTCGTCGAGCACGGCCAGCTCGGGCTCCAGGATGGCCATCTGGAGGATCTCGTTCCGCTTCTTCTCACCGCCCGAGAAGCCCTCGTTGACGTAGCGGTCGCCGAACGAAGGGTCCATGTCGAGACGCTTCATCCAGTCCATGATGGCCAGACGGAGCTCAAGCACGGACAGGTCGATGCCCTTGCGGGCCGACAGGGCCTGGCGGAGGAACTGCACCACCGAGACCCCGGGGATCTCCTCGGGGTACTGGAAGCCCAAGAAGATGCCCGACTTGCCCCGGACGTCGGTGGGCCAGGCGGTGATGTCCTCGCCCTTGAACAGCAGGCGGCCGGAGGTGACCTGGTAGTCGGGGTGGCCGAGGAGGGTGTTGGCCAGCGTCGATTTCCCCGACCCGTTCGGGCCCATCAGGGCATGCACCTCGCCGGCCGCGACAGTGAGGTCGACCCCCTTGAGGATCTCGGTCGCCGCCGGCGCTTTGTCACCTCCACCGGGGGCGGTGACGTGGAGGCCCTCGATCCGGAAGAGGGGACCTGAGGTCTCAGTCATGATGCTCATCCTATTACCACTACGGGTGTAGTGGAAATAGGATCGGGAGTCGGCGCTGCGGGCACTACGCTCCCGCCCGATGCCACGACCAGGGACGGGGGAGTGAGCAGCAGTCCGGCTCTGGGCCAGGCCGGCGGGTCGGTCACCCTGGTCGAGGGCTCGGCCTTCTGCATCTCCGGTCGCAACGGTGACATCGGCCTGGGCCTGGGCCACGGCCTGTTCTTCCGCGACACCAGGCTGCTGTCGCACTGGGAGCTCCGGGTCAACGAGGCCGGGGGAGAGTCCCTCGCCGTCGACAGCACGACGCCCTTCTCGGCCACGTATGTGGTCCGGGCCCAACCGCCTCCGGGGAGGGCCGACAGCACCCTCCTCGTCTTTCGCCACCGCTATGTGGGCCGGGGGATGCGCGAGGACCTGGTGATCTTCAACTACGCCGAGGAACCGGCCTACTGCTCGGTGGAGCTCGACGTCTACTCCGACTTCGCCAACCTGTTCCGGGTCAAGGAGGGCCGCACCGAGGCCGACGGCGAGGTCAAGGTGGCCGCCGAGCCCTCCCAACTGCTGTTCGGTTACCGCAAGGGACAGGTCCGCAAGGGGGTCCGGGTCACCTCCAGCCAGCCGGCCACCGCCTCCGGTCACCAGATGACCTGGGAGGTGATCGTCCCGGCGCGGGGCAACTGGAGCACCTGCCTGCAGGTGGCGACGATCATCGAGGACGAAGCCGTCGAGCCCCGCTACCTCTGCGGCCAGCCGGTAGAGCGAGCCACGCCCCAACGTCGTCTCGAGCAGTGGCGGCGCGACGTTCCCGCCGTGGACACCGACTACGAGGAGCTGCGGGCCGTGGTGGTGCGCAGCGCCGAGGACCTGGGCGCCCTGCGCATCTTCGATCCCGACTACCCCGAGCGCACGGTCGTGGCCGCCGGGGCGCCGTGGTTCATGACGCTGTTCGGTCGTGACTCGTTGCTCACCTCCATGATGGCGCTCATCGTCGACCCCGAGCTCGCCCTCGGCGTGCTCCAGACCCTGGCCCGTTTCCAGGGCACCGACATCGACGCCCGCAACGACGAGGAGCCCGGCCGCATCCTCCACGAGATGCGCTTCGGCGATGCCCCTGGCCTGTCCCTCGGCGGTGGCCAGGTGTACTACGGCTCGGCCGACGCCACGCCGCTGTTCGTCATGCTCCTGGGCGAGCTGCGCCGGTGGGGCCTGGCCCGGGAGGTGGTCGACTCCCTGCTCCCGGCGGCCGACAAGGCGCTGGCCTGGATCGCCGACTTCGGCGATCGTGACGGCGACGGCTACGTGGAGTACCGCCGCTCGTCGGACCGGGGGATCGCCAACCAGGGGTGGAAGGACTCGTGGGACGCCATTCGCTTCGCCGACGGCCGCCTGGCCCGTCCGCCGGTGGCGCTGTGCGAGGTGCAGGGCTACGTCTATGCCGCCTACCTGGCCCGGTCCTACTTCGCCGAGGAGGAAGGCGACGCGGCCACCGCAGCCCGGTACCGCACCAAGGCCTCAGACCTGAAGATCGCCTTCAACCGAGACTTCTGGATCGACGAGCGGGGCTGGTACGCCATGGGCCTCGATTCCGAGAAGCGCCAGATCGACGCCCTGGCTTCGAACATGGGCCACTGCCTGTGGACCGGCATCGTCGACGAGGAGAAGGCGCCACTCGTCGCACATCAGCTGCTGGCCCCCGAGATGTTCAGCGGGTGGGGAATCCGCACCCTCGCCGCCTCGATGACGGGGTACAACCCGGTGAGCTACCACAACGGGTCGATCTGGCCCCACGACAACGCCATCATCGCCGCCGGCCTCATGCGCTACGGGTTCGTCGGCGAAGCCCACCGGGTGATCATGGCCATGCTCGATGCCGCCGAGGGCCAGGGGCACCGGCTGCCCGAGCTGTTCGGGGGCCTCAGCCGCCAGGAGGTGCGGTTCCCGGTCTCCTATCCGTCATCGTGCTCGCCCCAGGCGTGGGCAGCGGCCACGCCACTGCTGTTCCTGCGGACGCTCCTGCGCCTCGATCCCTGGGTGCCGCACGGAAAGCTGTGGCTCGACCCCGCCCTGCCCGAACGTATCGGGCGCCTGCGCGTCGACCGCATCCCTCTGGGTGGGCGGCGGGTCACCGTCGAGGTCGACGGCGACGATGTCAACGTGGAGGGCCTGCCGCCCGAGATCGAGTGGGTCCGCCACCCCCGCAAACCTCTCACCGCGTAGCGCTCACCAGCCTCGGTCGGCCCACTCCTGGAGGTGGGGGCGCTCGGCGCCGATGGTGGTGCTGTCGCCGTGGCCGGGCATGACCACGGTGTCGTCGGGCAGGCGGCCGAAGAGGCGCACACTGATCGAGGCGATGATCGCCTCGAAGTCGCCACCGGGGACCTTGGTCGCCCCCGGCCCGCCCGGGAACAGGGTGTCGCCGGCGAGCAGCACGGGCGAGCCCTCGATGACGAAGCACATCGAACCTGGCGTGTGGCCGGGGGTGTGGATGGTGCGCAGGACGAGGTCGCCGACGGGGAAGACCGAGTCGTCCTCGATCACGAAGTCGTGCACCGCCTCCCCGCTCTGAGGACCGCCCAGGCCCGTGAGCATGTCCAGGTCGTCGGCGCCGATGCCCACCCCGTAGCCGGCGGCCCGCACCGCGGGCACGGCCTGGATGTGGTCCCGGTGGCCATGGGTCGTGAGCACCTTGGTGACGTTCAGGCGCTGGCACAGCTCGACCAGTTGGTTGCCGTCGTCGGCCGCGTCGATGAGCACGGACTCGCCGGTGCGCCGACATCGCACGACGTACACGTTGTTGTCCATGGGCCCGACCACCACGCGTGTGATCTCCACCTGAGGGTCCTGGTAATACAGCGGTTCATCGGCCATGGGCAACGGTAGCCTCGCCGGCCATGGGCCTGATACTGGGATTTGTCGCCATCGCCCTGGTGTTCGCCATCGCCGCTGTGGTGGTGGGCCGCGAAGCCCGGCGCCTGGCGGCCAAGGCCCCCGGACGGGTCTTCGAGTTCGAGGATGCCGTCAACTGGGTGTGCGACCACGTGGGCGAGGAGGTGGCGGCCGTGCTCAGCCCCGACGACGTGCGCCGCATCCTCAACTGGCACCTCGAGTACTTCCGCATCAAGGGGGTGTCGTCGAACGGGGCGTCGCCCAACGTCGAGGGCCCGGTGGTGGTGAGCGGGGCCGAGACCGTCGACTTCGTGCTGAAGCGAGCCGAGGCCGACGGCCTCGACTACACCCCCTCCCAGGTGCACGCCGTGCTCGATGCCCAGATGACCTACCTGGAGTCGATCGGCGCCGTCGGCCCCGTCAGCGATCGCGACGAGGGCCCCGACGGCTGAATCCAAAAAACCTCCAACAACTGACCGTCGGGATGTGGTTTCATATCCGTACCGAGGAAAGGAGGTGGTCCAACTGAGTGACTGTTGTCATGGGACCTCGGAGGTGGCTGTCCGCTAGCCGGCAGCTGGACCGGCTGGCAATACCGCCAGCCATCGCCTGAGCAGCGACTGGGAGTTGGTCCCCCCCGGTGCTTTCCGCTTCGCTCGGGTCTCTGATCCAGCATTTTCGACGAGGGGGCGCTCGCCGCTCCCCCTCGTCGCGTTCGCAGCGCGTCGAGATGGGCTTCGGCCTATCGTCAAACAACGGACGGTTCGAGTACCCGGCTCGTCCGCGGCACGCATGAGAGCACCCGAACCGGAGGTGCGGACATCGTGGAGATCACAATCGTCTCGAGCGGGCTCCGACTGGCCGCGCATCTGTCGCGACCACCGACGGCCAGCGGTCCGGTCCCCGGCCTCGTGCTCTGTCACGGCTTTCCGGCCAACCCGGGCGGCGGAGCGGCCAAGGTCCAGACCTATTCGGAACTGGCCGACCACCTGGCCACCGATGGCGGCTGGGTCGTGCTCACGTTCAATTTCCGGGGGACGGGGGCGTCCGAGGGCGACTTCTCGCTGGGTGGCTGGCTCGATGACCTGCGGGCCGCGGTGGGGTACCTGGAGCGGACCGAGGGAGTGTCGGGGGTGTACGTGGCCGGATCAAGCACCGGAGGTGCACTGGCCATCTGTGAGGCGGCCGAGGACGAGCGGGTCCAGGGCGTGGCCAGCCTGGCCGCACCGGCCACCTTCGCCACATGGGCGGCCAACCCGGAAGCGCTCGTCGCCCGTGGCCGGGAGATGGGCGTCATCTCCGACCCGGCCCACCCCCGGGACCCAGTGCGCTGGGCCCGGGAGCTGACCGAGATCAACCCGCTGGCAGTGGTGGCCAAGGTCTCCCCCCGGCTGCTGCTCATCGTTCACGGCCATGACGACGACATCGTCCCGCTCGACGACGCCCGGGCCCTGGCCGAGGCGGCGGGGGAGGGAGCCGACCTGCGGGTCGTGCCCGAAGCCGGCCACCGCCTGCGCCACGATCCCCGCGTGGTGGCCATCCTCCTCGGCTGGCTGGAGCAGACCGCCGTGCACGCCGGGTAAGCCCCGTTCTCTTCGCGATTTCTACCAGCCGGTGTTGGAAATCGCGAAGAGAACACTGCGGTCGATGGCGGTCGCCAGGGCCTGGGCCGCGGCCCGAGGGTCGGTGGCCTCGGTCAGCCAGCGCACGACCACGAAGCGCCGGGCGCCGGCGCCGACCATGGCCGGCACCGTCGCCGGGGTCACCCCACCGGTGACGAACCAGGGCACCGTCGCTCGCGCTGCTGCGTAGGCCAGGTAGTCCAAACCCGTCCCCGGTCGGCCCGGTTTGGTGGGCGTGGCCTGCACGGGGCCGGCCGACAGGTAGTCGGCGGGCTGGCCGGCGGCGTCGTCGAGCTCGGCGCGGGCGTGGGTGGAAAAGCCTACGAGGGCGGACGGCCCCAGGATGCGCCGGGCCAGTGCCGGCGGGGCGTCGTCCTGGCCCACGTGCACCCCGTCGGCGCCGGCCTCCAGGGCCAGATCGGGACGGTCGTTGAGCACGAAGGGGACGCCCAGGTCGGCGCAGACGCCGGCCGCCACTCTGGCCCGGGCCAGCAGCGGCCGGGCCTCCAGGTGATTGTCCCGGAGCTGCACCACGTCGACCCCGCCGCCGATGCAGGCGGCCAGGAACGCGGCCAGATCCGGCCGGTCGGGCGTGCACAGGTAGAGCCGGCGGCCGCTGAGCGAGATCCCGTCGGTCATCCGCCCGCCACCGCCCGCACCAGCTCGAGACGGTCACCGTCTGCGAGCACGGTGGTGGCCAGGTCGCGGCGGTTCACCGCCTCGCCGTTGCGCTCCACCACCACCCACTTGCCACCCAGGCCGAGCTGGGCCAGCAGATCGTCGACCGTGGCGCCGTGACCCAGCTCCACGGGGTCGCCGTTGGCCGTGACTCTCATCCGGCCCGGGCTTCGGCTCGGCGGCGCCGGTCGACGACCAGCGCGGCCAGGCCCATGACGACGGCGGCGCCGAGAGCGCCGGCCGCGATCACCCCGAGCGTGGTGCGACCGGCTCCCTGCAACCCACCGGCGGCAACGTCGCCGTGGGCCACCGTGGCCTGCCCGCCAGCGGCGCCGGCGGAGGGCTCCAGGAAGCGGCGCAGGAAGGCAACGGTCGACGCCCAGTCGTCGTCACCGAAGGCCTGGGCATGCCGGCTGCCCGGGAAGACGTCGAGGCGGTAGGCGACCTTGGCTTGTCGGAGGCGAGCGGCCATCTCCTTGGCCTGGTCGAGGGGGATGAGCTCGTTGGTGCTGTTGGCCAGGAGCAGGGGCGCGTCGCTGCGATCCACGTGGCTGATGGGCGAGGCGGCGTCCCACTGGGCGGGGCACTCCTCGGTGGTGCAGGGCAGGAGGTTGTGGGTGAGGCCGGGAAGGCCTCCCGGGCCGGCCAGGCGCTCGAGGTCCATGGGGCCCGACCACGACACCGCCGCCCGTATGCGGGCACCGGTGTCGAGAGGCCCGGTACCCAGGGTGGCGAGCATGCCCACCAGGTGGCCCCCGGCGGAAGCGCCGAGGGCCCCGATGCGAGCGGGGTCCACGCCGAAGTCGCCGGCATGGGCCCTCACCCATCGCACCGAGGCGGTCACGTCGTCGACCTCGGCGGGGAACGCCGACGCCGAGACGAGGCGGTAGTCGACGGAGAACGCGGCCCAGCCGAGCTCGGCGAAGCGCCTGGCCTCGGCTGCGAAGTCACCCTTGCTTCCCACCCGCCAGGACCCTCCGTGCACGAGCACGACCGCCGGCCTGGCCGTCTCATCGGGGGCCGGGAAATAGGCGTCGAGCAGCAGGGGCTGGCCCCCGGCCCACCCGTACTGCAGGTTGCCCGCCACCTGAATGGATCCAGTCGCCGCGGCGGCGCCGGTCACGGCGGGCACGGCGGACACGGCGGACACGGAGGTGACGGTGGCGAGCAGGGCCACGGCGGCGACCAACCTCATCGGTGACCGTCGGTCAGGCACGAGGGGGACGGGGCGTCGGTTCAGCCGCCGGGCGGGGTCACGCCGGATGTGGCCTTGGCCGCCGCTTTGGTGGCCCGCTTGTGCTCACGAACCCGGGCCAGGGCATCGGGGCCGTCGATGTCGGCCACCGAGAAGAACCCAGGCTGCCCGTAGGTGCCGGCCACGACTTCCCAGCCGGGCGGTGTCACTCCCATGCGCTTCGCCAGCAGGGCGGTGAAGATACGGGCCTTCTGCTCGCCGAAGCCGGGCAGCGCCTTCAGGTTGGCGAACAGCTCCTGACCCGTGGTCGCCGTCGTCCAGACGTCGGCAGCCTGGCCGCGGTGGTGCTCGACCAGGTGGCGGCACAGCTGCTGGGTGCGGCCCGCCATCGACGCAGGGAAGCGGTGGAGGGCAGGGCGCTCGGCGAACATCGCCGCAAGCTCGTCGGGATCGGCGTCGGCGATAGTGGCGGCCTCCAAGCGCCCGCCCAGGCGGTTCTCGAGGTCGAACGGGCTGTGGAAGGCCTTCTCCATCGGCACCTGCTGGTCGAGCAGCATCCCGATCAGGAGGGCCAATGGCTCCCGTTCGAGCAGGCCGTCGGCCTCCGGATCGCCGGTCATGTAGAAGGCCATGGCCAAATGGTATGCGGACAGCCCGTGTCCCGACGCCGGTCTCAGACGGTACGGGGGTCGGGCGCCTCGGGGTCGAGCCCGTAGGTGGCGATGGCGTCGGCCACCTCCTCGGGCTTGGCTGCGTCGGCCCCGGCGAGGACAGCGAGCACGGACACGATCACGTTGGCCGTGTCGGTCTCGAAGTGGCGACGCAGGTTGGCCTTGGTGTCGGAGCGCCCGAACCCGTCGGTGCCGAGGGAGGTGAACATCGCCGGCACCCAACGGGCCACCTGGTCGGGGACGGCCTTCATGTAGTCGGTGACAGCGATCACCGGGCCCTCGGCCTCGGACAGTGCCTCGGTGACGTAGGGCGTGCGGGGCGTGTCGGTGGGGTGCAGGCGGTTCCACCGGTCGACGGAGAGGGCATCTTCGCGCAGCGCCTTGTACGACGTGGCGCTCCACAGCTCGACGGCCACGTCGTGGCGCTCGGCCAGCAGGGTCTGGGCCTCGCGGGCGGCTCCTTGGGCGGTGCCCGAGAAGACGATGGTTGCCCGGCGGGCCGGGCCCTCGGGTGCCGGCGCAAACCGGTACAGGCCGCGGAGAATGCCCTGGTCGACATCGGCGCCCGACGGCATGGGGGGCATGGCGTAGTTCTCGTTGTAGAGGGTGAGGTAGTAGAAGATGTCCTCGGGCTCGGGGCCGTACATGCGGCGCAGCCCGTCGTCGATGATGACGGCCAGCTCGTAGGCGAAGGCGGGGTCGTAGGCCATCACGTTGGGCACCGTCGACGCCAGCACCAGGCTGTGCCCGTCGCAGTGCTGGAGGCCCTCACCCTGGAGGGTGGTGCGCCCGGCGGTGGCCCCACACAAGAACCCGCGGCCGCGGATGTCGGCGAAGGCCCAGATGAGGTCGCCCACGCGCTGGAACCCGAACATCGAGTAGAAGATGAAGAACGGCACCATAGGCGTGCCGTGGGTAGCGTAGGCGGTGCCGGCGGCGGTGAAGCTGGCCATGGAGCCGGCTTCGGTGATGCCCTCCTCGAGGATCTGGCCGTCCTTGGCCTCCATGTAGGACAGGGCGAACTGGGCGTCGACGGGCTCGTACTGCTGGCCGAAGGCAGCGTAGATCTTGACCTCGGAGAACAAGCCGTCCATGCCGAACGTGCGGGCCTCGTCGGGGATGATGGGCACGACCCGGGCGCCCATGGCCTTGTCGCGCAGAAGGCTGCGCAGCAGGCGGGCCAAGACCATGGTGGTCGACGCCTCCTGGCCACCCGAGCCGGCAGCGAAGCCTTCGAACACCGCCGGGTCGGGCGCCGGCAGGGTCGCCGCCGTCACCGTGCGCTTGGGCAGCGAGCCGGCCAGAGCCTGGCGGCGGGCCATCATGTACTCGTACTCGGGCGAGCCCTCGGCGGGGCGGTAGTACGGCGGCAGGTCGGCGTCGAGGGCCTCGTCGGGAATCTGGTCCTCGAGGTGGAGGCGGGCCCGGAACGTGCGCAGGACGGCCTTGGACATCTTCTTGATCTGGTGGGTGGTGTTGCG
>JBPCNP010000076.1:0-35371 GCA_051001215.1 Acidimicrobiales bacterium | reverse complement strand
CCTAGTGAACCCAAAAAGGGGGGGTTTCTTGCCCATGCCCGCCTTCATGGCTGTCCGTGGCGCGCCCCCCCCCCCCCCGACACCGGAGAACGCGGCCGTCACGCGCGCCTTCGAGCCCGGCTCGGTCAACAAGATGGTCACCGTGTCGGCCGCCATCGAATCCGGGGCGATCCAGCCCACCGACAGCTTCGTCGTCCCCGATCACCTCGACGTGGCAGGCTCCACCTTCCACGACGCCGAGCCCCATGGAACCGAGACGATGTCGGTCGACCGGATCCTGGCCGACTCGTCCAACGTGGGGACGATCATGATCGCCAAGCGCCTGGGCAAGGAACGCATCGACCACTACATCCGCTCCTTCGGCCTGGCCGCACCGACCAACCTGGCCTTCCCCGGGGAGTCGGGCGGGCTGTTGCCCAGGCCGTCCCAGTGGTCGGGCACGTCTCTGGCCACGGTGCCCATCGGCCAAGGGGTGGCGGTCACCGCTCTGCAGATGCTGGTGGCCTACAACTCGATCGCCAACGGAGGCGTGCAGGTTCCCCCGGTGCTGGTGAAGCGGATCGTCGACGCCAAGGGCAAGCCTCACGACCTGCGAACCCCCGGCCCCCGCCGCATCGTGTCCGAGGCCACCGCCCGGGCTGTGGTCCCCATGCTCCAACACGTGGTGTCCGACGGCACGGCGACCGCTGCTGCCATTCCCGGCTACAGCGTGGCCGGCAAGACGGGAACGGCCCAGAAGATCCGCGACGGTGGGGGTGGCTACAAAGAAGGTGCCTACCTCGCCACCTTCGCAGGGTTCCTGCCCGCACAGTCGCCCCGGCTGTCGGCCATCATCGTGCTCGACGAGCCCACCCCGATCTTCGGGGGCCTGGTGTCGGCCCCGCTGTTCTCGGAGCTGGCCGGCTTCGGCGCCCGCCTGTTCCGGATCCCGCCGGACGTGCCCCTTCCGAGCACCGGCACGGTGGCGCCCACGGCTGCCTCGACCACCACGACGGTCGCCGCCCCCGCCGCCCCAACCGCTCCCGGCACCCCATCCGCGCCCGTCACCCCAACCGCTCCGGTCGTCCCCGGGGCCGGGTCGGCTACGGCGGCCGTCACCCCCAAGTCGAATGCGGCGGCGGTGGCGGCCGGTACGCTCGGTAGGCCCCCGACGTCGAGGCCCTGAGGACCCGTGTGCGGTTAGACCGGTTGCTCGGCGAGCTGGAAGTGCTGGAGCTCCGGGGGGACCCGGCCGGCACCGAGATCGCCGCCATCACCCAGGATTCCCGGGCGGTCAGGCCCGGGGCATTGTTCTGCTGCGTCCGCGGCGGGCGCGTCGACGGCCACGACCTGGGCGGCGATGCCGTCGCCGCCGGCGCCGTGGCCCTGCTCTGCGAGCGGGCCCTGCCCGTCGCCGCGCCGCAGGCCATCGTGGCATGCACCCGGTCGGCCATGGCGCCGGTCGCGGCCACCTTCTTCGGCCACCCGTCCCGCCGACTCCCCGTGGTGGGGGTCACCGGCACCAACGGCAAGACCACGACGACCCACTTCCTCGCCGCCGCCCTGCGTGCCGCCGGCCGTCCGTGCGGGGTCATCGGCACGCTCACCGGGCCCCGCACCACGCCCGAGGCCATCGATCTCCAGGCCCAGTTGGCCGGGCTGGCCCAGCGGGGGGTGGCCGGCGTGGCCATCGAAGTGTCGTCGCACGCCCTGGTGCAGCACCGGGTGGACGCCACCTGGTTCGCCGTGGCCGTCTTCACCAACCTGAGCCGGGACCACCTCGACTACCACGGGACCATGGAGGAGTACTTCGGGGCCAAGGCCTCGCTCTTCTCGCACGAGCGAGCGGCCGTCGGCGTGGTGAACCGTGACGATCCCTGGGGCCGGCGACTCCTCGACACCGTGTCCATTCCCACCCGCCCGTTCTCGCTGGCCGACGCCGTCGACCTCGATGTCGGCATCACCTCCAGCACCTTCGCCTGGGAGGGTCAGGCCGTGCGCCTCGGCCTGGGCGGGGCTTTCAACGTTTCGAACGCCCTGGCCGCAGCCATGGCGGCGCGCGAGCTGGGGGTCGACGCATCGGCGGTGGCCGAGGGATTGTCGTCGGTGATGTCGGTTCCCGGCCGCTTCGAGGTCATCGACGGTGGTCAACCGTTCACCGTGCTGGTCGACTACGCGCACACCCCCGACAGCCTCGGTCAGGCCCTCGTCGCCGCCCGTCATGCCGCCGAGAGTCACGCCGCCGGGAGTCACGCCGCCGACGACCGGGACGCCCGGAGTCACGGCGGTGACCCCGGCCGGGTACTCGTCGTGTTCGGCTGCGGTGGCGACAGGGACCGGTCGAAGCGCCCGGCCATGGGGGAGGTGGCGGCCCGCCTGGCCGACGTGGCCGTGCTCACCTCCGACAACCCCCGCAGTGAGGACCCCCTCGCCATCATCGGCGAGGTGGCTGCCGGCGTGGCCGGGCCCGGCGTCGTGATCGTCGAGCCCGACCGCCGAACCGCCATCGGGATGGCGCTCGACCGCGCTCGGCCCGGCGACGTCGTCGTCGTCGCCGGCAAGGGCCACGAGACGACCCAGGTGGGCGCTGCCTCCACGGTCGACTTCGACGACCGTGTCGTCGTCCGCGACGAGCTGGCCCGACATCGGAGCCGGACCCTGTGAGGTGGCGAGCGGCAGCCATCGCCGAGGCCGTGGGTGGCGTCCTGTACGGCCCCGACACCGAGGTCAGGGGAGCGACCATCGACTCCCGGTCGGTCGCCGGCGGGGAGCTGTTCGTGCCCGTGAAGGCCGCGCGTGACGGCCACGACTTCATCGCCGGGGCCCTCGACGCCGGTGCCGCGGCCTACTTGACCTCGCAGCCGCCGGGGCCGGGCACCGCCGTGCTCGTCGACGACACCACCACCGCTCTGGGCGAGCTCGGGCGGGCCGCTCGTGACCGTCTCGGAGACCGGGTCGTGGGCGTCACCGGTTCGGCTGGCAAGACCTCGACCAAGGACCTGTTGGCCGCGGTGCTCGACGGGACGTTCCGCCCTGCCGCCAGCGAGCGCTCGTTCAACAACGAGCTCGGTGTGCCCCTCACCCTGGTGAACGCGCTCGACGACGCCGATGCCGCGGTGGTCGAGATGGGAGCGCGGGGCCCGGGACACATCGCCACGCTGTGCCGAATCGCCCGCCCCACCGTCGGCGTGGTCACCAACGTCGGCCTGGCCCACACCGAGACGCTCGGGTCCCTCGATGGCGTGGCGCGGGCCAAGGCCGAGCTGGTCGAGGCCCTGCCCCCCTCGGGCACCGCCGTCCTCAACGCCGATGACGATCGGGTGACGGCCATGCGGTCGGTCTCGACCGCGGCGGTGCTGACCTACGGAGTCGTTCAGGGCGACGTTCGCGCTTGCGACCTCGTGGTCGACCAGGATCTCCGACCGTCGTTCCGGTTGGCCTCACCGTGGGGCTCGGTCGATGTGCGCCTGGCTGTCCGGGGTGCCCACCAGGCCGCCAATGCCGCCGCCGCGGCCGCCGCCGGCCTGGCCGTGGGGGTGCCCCTCGAAGCCGTGGCCGCGGGCCTGGGCCGGGCCCGATCGTCACCGTGGCGCATGGAGCTGAACCGGTCGCTCGACGGTGGCCTCGTGCTCAACGACTCCTACAACGCCAACCCGGCATCCACCGAGGCGGCCCTGCGCTCGCTGGCGTCCCTCGACGCCACGCGCCGTGTCGCTGTCCTCGGCCCCATGTTCGAGCTGGGGGAGCACTCGGTCACCGAGCACCGCCGGGTCGGGGATCTGGCTCGCGACCTCGGCATCGACCTGTTGGTCACGGTCGGCGCTCCTGACTACGGCGGCGACGACGTAGCCGACATTGCCGCTGCCGTCGTCCTGATCGGGCCCGTCGGGCCCGGCGACGTCGTGCTCGTGAAAGGCAGCCGGGCCGCCGGTCTCGAGCGGCTGGCCACCGTCCTCACCGGCTCGGTGGAGAGGATGTCGGCGTGGTAGCGCTCCTCGTCGCCCTCGGGGTCGGCCTGCTGGCCTCGATGATGAGCACGCCGTTGCTGATCCGTGCCTTCCAGGAACGGGGCATCGGCCAACGTATCCGTGAGGACGGTCCCCAGGGCCACATCACCAAGGCGGGCACACCCACCATGGGTGGGATCACCATGCTCAGCTCGGTGGTCCTCGGCTACCTGGCCGGCCATCTCAACACGGGTGCGGTGTTCACCAGCGCCGGGCTGCTGGTGGGCCTGGTCACGGTCGGGGCCGGTGCCGTGGGTTTCGTCGACGACTGGATCAAGATCTCCCGCCAGCGCAGCCTGGGCCTGAACAAGACGGCCAAGGCGCTCGGCCTGATCGGGGTGGCGCTGCTCTTCGCCCTGCTGGCCGCCTACGAGGCCAAGGTGCGGACCGACCTGTCGTTCACCCGGTCCATCGGCGTGGGCCTCGGGGTACCCCTGTGGTGCGTCCTGGCCGTGGTGATCCTCCTCGGCTCCGCGAATGCCGTGAACCTCACCGACGGCCTCGACGGCCTCGCCGGTGGATCGGCGATCTTCGCTTTCGCCACGTTCGTGTTCATCGGTTTCTGGCAGTTCCGCCACCCGGCGTGCTACGGGGTGGGGCCCGCCCTCGACCTGGCCCTCGTGGCTGCCGCCTTCACCGGCACCTGCGCCGGCTTCTTGTGGTGGAACGCGGCCCCGGCGCGCATCTTCATGGGTGATACGGGGGCGCTGGCTATCGGCGCCGCGCTCGGCGCGCTGGCCCTGACGACCAACACCCAGCTCCTGTTGCCGGTGGTGGGTGGCCTGTTCGTCATGGTCACCTTGTCCGTCGTCGTCCAGGTGGCCGCCTTTCGCATCGTCGGTCGTCGGGTGTTCCGCATGGCACCCATCCACCACCACTTCGAGCTGCTGGGCTGGCCCGAGACCACGGTGATCGTGCGCTTCTGGATCATCGGCGGACTCTTCGGTGCGCTGGCCGTCGGGCTCTTCTACGCCGACTTCCTGTCGCACGGGTGCCGGGCGGTGGCCAGTGCCTGAAGTCGCCCTCGTGGTGGGCCTCGGACGAAGTGGGGTGGCGGTTGCCCGCCACCTGCACGAACGCGGCGCCCGCGTCCTCGCCCTCGACGACGCGCCCGACGACCAGGTGCGCTCCCATGCGGCCCGGCTGGGCATCGATCTGGTCGAGGCCCCCGACGCCGGCGCCCTCGCGTCCCTGGTTGGCAGAGTCGATGTGGTCGTGCCCAGCCCCGGCGTGGCCCTGGCCCACCCTGTGTTCGCACTGGCCGAGGCTCAGGGCATCCCGGTTCGGGGCGAGGTGGAACTGGCTTTCCGCTGGACCGAGCTGCCCCTCGTGGCTGTCACCGGCACCAACGGCAAGACCACGGTCACGGCCCTGATCACCAAGATGCTGGTGGCTTCGGATGTTGCCGCCGTGGCCGGCGGCAACATCGGCGTCCCGTTGTCCGACGCCGTGCGCCGCGATGTCGAGGTGGTGGTGGCCGAGGTGTCGTCGTTCCAGTTGTGGTGGACCGACACCTTCCGCCCCAAGGTCGGGGTGTGGCTGAACCTGGCCGAGGACCATCTGGATTGGCATGCCGACGTCGACGACTACGCCGCGGCCAAGGCACGCATCTGGTCGCACCAGAAAAAGGGTGACCTGGCCGTGGTGAACGCCGACGACCCCGTCGTGGTGCGCCACGCAGCCGGCGCCCCGGCGCGCGTCGAGACGTTCGGCCTGAGGCGGCCGGCCGACTGGCGCCTGGTCGACGGCGTCCTCGTGGGGCCGCCCGGGCGGATCCTCGCCGTGTCCGAGTTGCGCCGGTCGCTGCCCCATGACGTAGCGAACGCCCTGGCCGCCTCGGCCGCCGCCCTGGCTGCGGGAGCAACGTTGGAAGGGGTGCGGGCCGCCCTGCGGGGGTTCGACAACCTGCCCCACCGCCTGGCTCTGGTGGCCGACGCCGGGGGGATCCGTTGGTACGACGACTCCAAGGCCACCAACCCCCACGCCGTCGTGGCGGCGCTGTCGGGGTTCGAGTCGGTGGTGCTGATCGCCGGCGGCCGGAACAAGGGCCTCGATCTGACGATGCTGGGCGCCGGAGCCGAACCGGTCCGCGCCGTCGTCGCCCTCGGCGAGGCGGGTGCCGAGGTGGAGGCCGCGTTTGGCGGCCTGCGACCCGTGACCCGTGTCCCCACCATGGCCGAAGCGGTGGCCGTCGCGGCCAAGACGGCCCAGCCCGGCGACGTCGTGCTGCTGTCACCGGGCTGTGCCTCCTTCGACCAGTACGGGTCCTACGCCGAGCGGGGCGACGATTTCGTCCGGTGCGTGCACCAGTTCTACGACCAGGGGGCAGCGGATGGCTGAGATCACCCGGAAGGCTTCACCCCCGGAGGGAGGTGACCGGAGCTGGGTCGGGTTGCCTGCGGTCGTGGCCCTGCTCTGCGGGATCGGACTGATGATGGTGCTGTCGGCGTCGTCGGTCTCAGCCCTGCGGGTCTACGGCGGCCCGTGGGTGCTGTTCGAGCGCCAGTTGTTGTGGGTGCTGGCCGGTGGCTTGGCCATGGCCGTCGCCACCCGGGTCGACTACCGGAGATGGCGACATCTCGCCGTCCCCCTCGTCGTGGTGTGCATGGCCCTCCTGGTGCTCGTGCTCGTGCCCGCTCTGGGAGTCAGCGTCGGGGGTTCGGCACGGTGGATCGGCATCGGCCAGGTCCGGTTCCAGCCGTCGGAACTGATGAAGCTGGCCATCCTGGTCTTCACCGCCGACCTCCTGGCTCGCCGCACGGCCCGCTGGGGGTCCGCCGCCGTCGTCATGAAGCCTGTCCTGCTGGTCACCGGCGCGGCGGCACTACTGATCCTGAAACAGCCCGACATGGGGACGGCCATGATCATGGTGTTCGTGGTGCTGACGGTGCTGTTCATCGGTGGCGTGCCTCTCGCCCAGATGGGCTTGCTGACCGTGGCCGTCAGTGCCGCAGCCGTGTTCTTCAGCCTGGCCGAGGACTACCGCCGGGCACGGATGTTCTCCTTCATGAACCCATGGAAGGACCCGTCCAACACCGGGTACCAGATGGCCCAGTCCCTGGTGGCCCTCGGTACCGGCCATTTCACCGGGGTCGGCCTCGGCGCCAGTCGGGCCAAGTGGGGTTTCCTGCCCAACGCCCACACCGACTTCATCTTCGCCATCATCGGCGAGGAGCTCGGACTGGTGGGCACGGTGCTGGTGGTCGGCCTCTTCGCCGCCTTCGCCGTGCTCGGCGTGCGGGCAGCGGTCCGGGCCCCTGACCATTTCGGCACCCTGATGGCCTCGGGCATCACCGTCTGGGTCGTGGGCCAGGCCATCATCAACGTCGGGGCGGTCATCGGCATTCTCCCGGTCACTGGGGTTCCTCTGCCTTTCGTCTCCTTCGGCGGTTCGTCGCTGGTGATCACCATGGTCGCCGTCGGCACATTGGCCAACGTGGCCCGGCAGGGTTGTGCCGACACCGCGAGCCGGTCCGGGCCTGCGGCGGGGGCGGGCCGAACCGGGCGCCGTGGAGTGGTGTCGTCGGTCTTCGGGTGACGACCACCCCGACCGCCGACATGTCGACCTGGGTGCTGATCGCCGGCGGCGGTACGGCCGGCCACGTCCTGCCCGGCCTGGCCGTGGCCCGGGCGCTCGTGGCCGCCGGGCACCCGCCCGAGAGCATCCATTGGATGGGTAGCGCGGTGGGCATCGAGGCCCGACTCGTGCCCGAAGCCGGCTTCGGGGTCACCCTGCTGCCCGGCCGGGGAGTCGAGCGCCGGTTGTCACCGGCCAGCGCCGCGGCGGTGTGGGGGCTGGTCCGCGCCGCGGCCATGGCGCTGAGCGAGGTGCGACGACGACGACCGGCCGTGGTCGTCGCCCTGGGCGGCTACGCCAGCGCGCCGGGCGCGGCGGCGGCCATCGCCTGTGGCGTCCCCCTCGTGCTGTGTGAGCAGAACGCCGTCCCGGGGGCGGCCAACCGGCTCTTCGGGCGCTTCGCCCGGGCCGCCGCCGTGTCGTTCCCCGGCACGGACCTGGCCCGGGCCACCGTCACCGGCAACCCTGTCCGGGCCGAGATGCTCGCCGTCGACCGCACCCGCGATCGTGACGAGGCCCGCCGCGCACTCGGCCTTCCTGCCGACCGCAGGGTGGTGGTGTCCTTCGGCGGCTCGCTGGGTTCGCGGCGCATCAACCAGGCGATCCTGGCTGCGCTCGACCTGTGGGCGGCCCGGGCCGACCTGGCCGTCCGCCACGTGGTCGGCCGGCGGGACTGGGCGATGGTCAGCGAGGCCGCTCCCAGCCTGGCGGCCGGCGGGTTGGTCTACCAGCCGGTCGAGTACGAGGAGCGGATGGACCTGCTGCTGGCCGCGGCCGACCTCGCCGTGTGCCGGGCCGGCGGCTCGGTGGCCGAGCTCACCGCCGTGGGCGTGCCCGCCATCCTCGTCCCCCTGCCCGGCGCCCCGGGAGACCACCAGACCGCCAACGCCCACTACCTGGTGGGTGCCGGGGCGGCGGTGATGGTGCCCGACGCCGAGTTGGACGGGCCCCGGCTGGCGGCCGAGGTGAACGCCCTGGTCGACGACGGGGCCCGGCTCGAAGCCATGGCCGCGGCCGCGGCCGGGGTAGCCCACCGCCATGCCGCCGAAGCCGTCGCCGCCCTGGTCACCGAGCACGCCCGCCGTGGCTGACCAGCAGATGCCCGAGGAGGGGAGCCCGATGCTGGACCTGCGCCGGCCACGGCGCATCCACCTCGTGGGCATCGGGGGAGCGGGCATGAGCGCCATCGCCGAGGTACTGGTGGCGCAGGGTCACCGGGTGTCGGGAAGCGACCAGGCCCAGTCGCCGGTGGTTCAGCGCCTCGGCCACCTGGGCGTCGTCGTGACCGTCGGCCACGACGCAGCTTCTGTCGGCGACGCCGAGATCGTCTCGCCCTCCACCGCCATCCCCGCCGACAACCCCGAGCTCGTCGCCGCTCACGAGCGCGGCATCCCTGTGCTGCGCCGAGGGCAGGTGCTGGCGGCCATCGCCGCCTGTCGCCGGACCATCGCCATCGCCGGGACCCACGCCAAGACGACCACGACGGCCATGTTGGCCACGACGCTGGCCGGGTGCGGCGTGCGGCCCTCGTACATCGTCGGCGGCCTGATCGGCGGCATGGCCACCGGTGCCCGCTGGGACACCGGCGAGTGGCTCGTGGTTGAAGCCGACGAGAGCGACGGGAGCTTCCTCGACCTTCCCGTGGAGGTGGCCGTGGTCACCAGCGTGGCTCCCGACCATCTCGACCACTGGGGCGACCTCGGCGCCTTGGAGGCGGCTTTCGGGACGTTCCTCGCCGGTGCCAGGCGAGCCATCGTCTGTGCCGACGACGAGCCGGCCGCCCGGATCGGGCGCCGGGTCGGGGCCGCCACCTACGGGACGGCCGAGGGCGCCGACTACCGCCTCACCGACCTGGTGTTGGAGCCCGCGGCCAGCACCTTCGTGCTCGTACACGCCGGCCGGGCCCTGGGCCGAGTGCGGATTCCCGCCCCGGGCCGCCACAACGCCCTCAACGGGGCGGCCGCCCTGGCCGCAGCCCTCGAGGGGGGAGCGGCCACGACCGCAGCCGTCACCGCCCCGGACGGGTCGTCTCAGGCCGTGTCGCTCGAGGCTGTGTCGTTCGAGGCCGTGTCGTTCGAGGCCGTCGCCGCCGCCCTGGGCGCCTATCCCGGCGTCGACCGGCGTTTCCAGGTGCGGGGCCAGGTCGGCGGCGTGACCGTCGTCGACGACTACGCCCACCTGCCGGCAAAGGTGGCGGCGGCCGTGGCGGCGGCCAGAGGCGGCGGCTGGCGCCGGGTGGTCTGCGTGTTCCAACCCCACCGCTACAGCCGGACCGCCGCCCTGTGGCGGACCTTCGCCACCGTGTTCGACGGCGTCGACCTGCTCGTGGTCACCGACGTCTACGGCGCCGGCGAGGCGCCCCGGCCCGGCATCACCGGCAAGCTGGTCGTCGACGCCGTCTGCGACGCCCGACCGTCCCAAGCCGTCGCCTGGCTCCCCCGACGGGACGAAGTGCTGAGCTTCTTGCATTCCCGCCTGCGGCCCGGAGACCTGTGCCTGACCGTCGGGGCCGGCGACGTCACCACCCTGGCCGGTGAGCTCTTAGGGCCGGCGGGCTCATCGCCGGCCGATGAGCCCGCCCCTTCGCCGCCGGATGCCTCGTCGCCGGCGGGCCCAGCCCGGTGAGCCCCGCGCCGATGAGCCCGGCCAACGACCCTGTGGAGCGGGCGGCAGCCGTCCTGGGCGAACGGGCCCGGCGCCAGGTCCCGATCGGCCCGCTGACCAGTTACCGGGTGGGGGGGCCGGCGGCCCTGTTCCTCGAGGTCGCCGATGAGGCCGACCTCGAACTGGCGGGGCGGGCAGTGCAGGCATCGGGAGTGCCGGTGCTGGTCGTGGGCCGGGGCTCCAACCTGCTCGTTGCCGACCGGGGCTTCCCCGGCTTGGCCCTCGTGCTGGGCGCGGGGTTCACCGACATCTCCGTCGAGGGCACCGACGTCGTGGCCGGGGCGGCCGTGAGCCTGCCCGTGCTGGCGCGGCGCACGGCGGTTGCCGGCCTCACCGGCATGGAGTGGTCGGTCGGGGTGCCGGGCTCGGTCGGGGGAGCCGTGCGCATGAACGCCGGCGGCCACGGCAGCGACATGAGCCGGAGCCTGGTCAGCGTTCGCGTGCACGAACTGGGCTCGAGGGAGACGACCGGCGGTTCACGCCTGCATGGTTCGGTGGCCGCCGACCGGTTGGACCTGGGCTACCGGTGCTCGGCTCTGGGCCCGGCCCACATGGTGGTCTCGGCCCGGTTTGCCCTGTCGCCCGGCGACCGCGCCTCGTCGGAGCGGGCGATCGCCGAGATCGTCCGCTGGCGGCGGGAGCACCAGCCGGGAGGGAGCAACGGGGGATCGGTGTTCGCCAACCCCGACGGGGAGTCCGCCGGCCGGCTCATCGACGAGGCCGGTCTCAAGGGCCTGCGCCGGGGATCCGCGTTCGTGTCGCCCAAGCATGCCAACTTCGTACAGGTGGACGACGGTGGGTCGGCGGACGACGTGGCCGGCCTGGTGGGGGAGGTGGCCCGCCTGGTGGCAGCACGGACCGGGGTGCGCCTCCGGGTCGAGAACCACCTGATCGGCTTCCCTGAGCAGGCTCGATGAAGGCTTCAGGCATAACGCTCGAGAAAAGGTTGAGAGTATGAGGACGACTGTCGATGACCCCCGCCCGCCTGCGCCGCAACCGCACGCAGGGCGACGCCCCGGTGCGGCGATCGACCCCCGGATCCGCCGACGCCAGATTGCCGTTCGCCGGGCTGCGGGACGCCGCCGCCTCCGCATGGTGACGGCGGGCCTGGCGGCCGTCGGCGTCGTCGTGGTCGCGTGGGGGGTCACCAGGTCGCCGTTGCTCGACGTCGACCGGGTCCTGATCGAAGGAGCCGTCCACACCGGAGACGCGCCCGTCCGGGCCGTCGCCCACATCGGCCGCGGGACGGCCATGACCGATGTCGACGGTGCCGGGGCGGCCCGCCGGGTGTCCCGGCTGCCGTGGGTACGACACGTCCAGGTGGTCCGGGACTGGCCCTCCACCGTTCGCATCCGGGTCGTCGAGCGGGGAGCCATCGCCGTGACCAGGGCCTCGGCGCCGGCCGGCGGGGCTGCTGCGACTGGAGAGGCTGTCGCCCCGTGGGTGCTCGTCGACCGGTTCGGGCGCGTCCTCGCGTCGGTCGCCAGCCCGCCAGCGAGCGTCGTCATCGTCGATGGGGTCCCCCCGGCGGGCGCTCCCGGCACCGAGATCTCGACGGCTGCCCGTCAGGCGTTGGACGTTGCCGCCCAGCTCCCTCCGGGGTTGGCTCCGAGGGTGGCGACCGTGACGCTCGGAGCCAAGGGCGTGGAGCTGCGCCTGAAGCCCCAGGGCGTGGTCGTGCTCGGAGGAGGCGACGACACCGCGGCCAAGTTGCGGGCCACCCAGACGGTGTTGGCGGCGGTCGACGGCCGGACGGTGTCCACCCTTGACGTCAGGATTCCTGCCACACCTGTGTTGACTCAGCTCTAGCCCTTCAGTAGAGTGTCGACCCAAAGGACAGGGTGACATAACTGTCAACCTGTAGTGAAGGTGGAGGCTCGGTTGCATTCGACCAATACAAGGCGCCAACCGAACGTTGCGTTCGATCGGACGAGGCCACATGCCGTGGCGACGAGGACCGACCGTGCCGTGAAGAACGACGCCATGAAGAACGACGCCATGAAGAACGACGCCATGAGGAAAGACGCCATGAGGAAAGACGGAGGGCAGACGATGATCGGCGCACCCCAGAACTACCTGGCCCTGATCAAGGTGGTCGGCATCGGCGGGGGCGGTGTCAACGCCGTGAACCGGATGATCGACGCCGGCCTCAAGGGAGTCGAGTTCATCGCCGTGAACACCGACGCCCAGGCGTTGCTCATGAGCGATGCCGACGTGAAGCTGGACATCGGGCGGGAGCTCACCCGGGGGCTCGGTGCCGGCAGCGACCCCGACGTCGGCCGCCAGGCCGCCGAGGCTCACCGGGATGAGATCGAGGAGGTCCTCAAGGGCTCCGACATGGTCTTCATCACCGCCGGCAAGGGTGGCGGCACGGGCACCGGAGGTGCTCCGGTCGTGGCCGAGATAGCCAAGTCGCTCGGTGCCCTCACTGTCGGGGTGGTCACCCGGCCCTTCGCCTTCGAGGGGCGCCGTCGGGCCGTGCAGGCCGAGCAGGGCATCGCCACGCTCAAGGAGAAGGTCGACACCCTGATCGTCATCCCCAACGACCGACTGCTGTCGGTGTCGAACGACAAGACGTCGGCACTCAACGCCTTCAAGATGGCCGACGAGGTCCTCCTCCAGGGCGTACAGGGCATCAGCGACCTCATCAACACGCCCGGTCTCATCAACACCGACTTCGCCGACGTGAAGATGATCATGAGCAACGCCGGCTCGGCGCTCATGGGCATCGGGTACGCGTCCGGTGAAGGCCGGTCGCTGAACGCCGCCCGGGCCGCCATCTCCAGCCCGTTGCTGGAGTCGTCCATCGAGGGCGCACGCGGCATCCTGCTCAACATCTCCGGGGGCAGCGACCTGGGCTTGTTCGAGGTCAACGAGGCGGCCGAGATCATCCACGACGTGGCCCACCCCGATGCCAACATCATCGCCGGCATGGTCATCGACGAGGCCATGGGCGACGAGGTCCGGGTCACGGTGATCGCCGCCGGCTTCGACCGTTGGGACGACACGCGCGAGAGCTCCTCGAGTGCCGGAGCCGAGTCCAGCCGTCCGTCGTCGTTGGGCCTCGATGCGGAGGAGGCCGACGACGACCTGTTCGGGCGCCCCGGCAGCCCGCTGGGCCTCGACGAGGAGGACGACTTCGACGTGCCGTCGTTCCTGAAGTAGGGCCGTGTCGCCGGGAAGCGCCCTGTTGCCTGAAGGGGCAGGGCGAAAGGCGGCCGAGACGATCACCGTGGCGTTGCCAGGGGGAGTCTCGGCGCGCTTCACCGGGCGTGGCGAAGGCGACATGGGCCACGGCGGGTCGTACGCCCACCAGGTGACGCCCGATGTGGCCGCCCGCCGGCGGGCCGTCGTCGACCTGCCCTGGACGTGGCTGCGCCAGGTGCACGGTGACCGTGTCATCCGGGTCGTCGGCCCGGGGTCGGCGGCGGGAAGCACGGGCGATGCCGCGGTCACCGCCGGGGCCGGATGCGCCCTGGCTGTGCTCACCGCTGATTGTGCGCCGGTGGCCTTTGCCAGCGCCGAGGGGGTCTCGGGCGTGGCCCATGCCGGCTGGGCGGGGCTCGCCGCCGGCATCCTCGAACGGACGGTCGACGCCATGGTCGACCTCGGGGCCTCAGCCGTCACCGCGGTCGTCGGGCCGTGCATCCGGGCTGAGTGCTACGAGTTCGGCAGCGACGACCTCGACCGTGTGGCCCGACGCGTCGGCCCTGCGGTGCGAGCGAGAGCTGGCTCCGGAGCGCCGGCCCTCGATCTGGCCGCCGGCGTGAAGGTGGCGCTGGCGCGGGTCGGCGTAGAAGACGTCGACGACCTGGGCTCGTGCACGGCGTGCTCGCCCGGGTGGTACTCGTGGCGGGCGCGAGGCGAGCGCGAGCGCCAGGCGACGGTCGTGTGGCGGTGATGACGCGCACCGAACCCAGTCGGGCCGAGGTGGTCGACCGGCTGGCGCACGTGCGCGACCGGATACGCACGGCTGCGGGGACAGACGACAACGTGACCGTGGTGGCCGTCACCAAAGGTCACGGGCCGGCGGCGGCGGTCGCCGCCGTCGAGGCCGGCCTCACCGACGTGGGCGAGAACTACGCGGCCGAGCTGGTGGCCACCGCCGCCGCCCTCGGCACGGGAGGAAGCCGCCCGCCACGGCGCTCCGACGAGAAGCCCCCCCATGGCAACCTCCCCGAGCTCCCCGTGCGGGTTCACTTCCTCGGCCGGGTCCAGCGCAACAAGGTGCGCACGATGGCCGACGTGGTGCACCTGTGGCAGGGGGTCGATCGCCTGGCCGCCGGCCGGGAGATCGCCCGACGGAGCCCCGGGGCGGCCGTGCTCGTGCAGCTCGACGTGTCCGGAGAGGCGGCCAAGAACGGTTGTCGCCCGGGGGAGGCAGTGGGCCTGGTCGACGAGTTGGTGGGGATCGGACTCGATGTCCGGGGCCTCATGGCCGTCGGCCCCACCGGCTCACCCGAGGATGCCCGGCCCGGCTTTCGCACCCTGGTGGCCCTGGCCGAGCGCCTGGGACTTCCCGAGCGTTCCATCGGCATGACCGACGACCTCGAGGTGGCTGTGAGCGAGGGCGCCACCATGATTCGGGTGGGCCGCGGGCTGTTCGGTCCGCGGAATGGCGCCGACGACCTGCGACGATAGGCTGCCGAGCCAAGGAGGGCTGCGCCGATGGCATCGATTTGGCGACGAACGATGGTCTACCTCGGCCTCGTCGACGACGAGGAGTACGAGGACTACGAGCCCTATGACGAAGTCGCGCCCCAGCCGCCCGTGACGGCCGCCCCCCGGCGCCAGGCCGCGGTGCGCCAGGCGCCCCCCGACCCCGTCTTCGAGCCCGAGCCGTCAGTCGGGGGAGTGCGGACACTGCCGCGCGAACCAGACACGGGCGGCATCACCATCCAGCGCCCGGCCGTGGTGCGCCCCATCGTGACGACCCAACACCCCAAGGTGCACGTGGTGGCACCCGACGGCTTCAACGACGCCCAGGAGATCGGCGACAAGCTGAAGGCCAGTCAGCCCGTCATCCTCAACCTCCAAGGCGTCAACCGTGACCTGTCACGGCGGCTGATCGATTTCGCCAGCGGCCTGACGTACGGCCTCGGCGGTCAGATGGAGCGCGTCGCCGAACAAGTCTTCCTGCTCACGCCCTCCAATGTGGAAGTTCCCGCCGAGGAGAAGAGGCGCCTGCAGGAGCGCGGGCTGTACCGCGCCTGATCTGTGGGCATAGTTTGCCGGCTCCTCGAGGCGTACCTGATCATTCTGTTCGCGCGGATCATCCTCTCCTGGTTCCCGATCGAATCGGGATCGGTGATGGCCTCGGTCTTCGGTTTCCTGTACGCCGTCACCGAACCCGTGCTCGGTCCCATCCGACGGGTGATCCCGCCGATGGGCATGGGGGGGATGGGGTTCGACTTCTCGCCCCTGATCGTGATCCTGGTCATCTCGTTGCTGAACAACTTCATTTGCTGAGACCTCGGGCCGGGCCGCCCCGCCGGCGGGCGCCGCTGAGCGAATCGTGGGTCGTGTCGACCGCCGAGATAGCATCCAGCCGTGGCCGATACTTCTCGCCCCCCCAGGGGCTCCGCTGTGCGCGTTCAACTGATGGGATGGTGACCTCGTGGTCCTAGTGAGCTTCGTTCTCGTCGTGGTGGCGGCCATCACGCTCGTGATCGGGTTGCTGCAGTCCGGTCTCGGGATCATCTATGTCTCGATCGCCTGTTCGGTGGCGGCCGGCATCGTGCTGGCCACTGCGGTCCTCCGGGGTCGGCCCGAGCCAAGGAGCGCGGGTGGACCCAGTGCCGGCCGGCGGCCGGCCGAGGGAGCCGTCGGAGCGGCGCGGAGCGACGACTCGACCTCGACCGCACCTCCGCCTCCGCCTCCGGACACCTGGGTGGCCCCGGCCCGTCCCGCCGAACCCCTGCCGTCACCCACGTCGGCGCCCCAACCGGCGCCCGAGGCCGTTCCGGTGTCAGCCAGCGCACTCGCAGCCGGGGACGTCGACGTGGCCGAGAGCGACGACCGCACCCAGTCCTTTGACCGGGTGGAGGTCGAGCAGCCCACGTTCGACGACGGGTTCCCGATCCACGACTACGACAGCCTGCGGGCCACCGAGATCCTGCCCATGCTGGCCGAGCTCTCCGACGACCAGCTCGACGCCGTGGAAGGCCGCGAGCGCGACGGCAAGAACCGGGCCATGATCCTCAAGCGCATCGCGTCCCAGAAGCAGACCAGGGCGCAGGCGTGGGATGCCGAGGACGAGGGCTGGGAGAGCGAGCCCGAGCCCGCTCCGGCGCCCCCGTCGGCAACGGTGCCCACCGGCCCCATGGCCGCCGGCCGTGCCGAGCCCGCTGCCGTCGGCGAGTTCCCGATCCCCGATTTCGACGACCTCCGGGCCCTGGAGGTCCTGGGGCGCCTTCCCGACCTGAGCGTGAGCGAGCTGCACCTGGTCAGGCGCCGGGAAGAGGACGGGTTGCGTCGAGCCATGGTGCTCAACCGCATCGATCGTCTGGTCGAAGAAGCGCCCCCGGAGCCCGAGCCTGTCGTCGTGGCCCCCCGGCGCAGGGCCACCACGACCCGCCGGACCTCCACCAGGTCGTCGGTTGGCGAGGCACCGCCGACCGCGGCACCGCCAGACACACCCGCGGCCGAGGCCACCATCCAAATGCCCGCAGTGGCGGAGGGCCCAGCGGTCAAGCGGCCCCGGACGGCCCGGGCGGCCACCGTGGTCCCGTCCAAGAAGGCACCGGCCACCGGTCCGGTCCGGAAGGCGCCTGCGGCCACCAAGAAGGCGCCGGCGGCCACCAAGAAGGCCACTGCTTCCACCCGGAAGGCGGTGGCTGAGGCCAAGATCATTTCGAAACGGACGACGCCCGCGAAGAAGACGGCGCCCAGGAAGCGCTGACCCGCCGCTCGGAGGAGGGTGGGGATGGGGCCCCGCCCGGGGCGGCGAAGCCGCCAGTGACGCAGCCCCCCAGCCCCTCAGCTGACGACGTGCACGGCGACCACGGCGGCCTCGCCGTCCACCTCGAGGTCGTGGCCGTCGGTGATGTCAGCCATCGCCGCCGCCGCCAACCCGGTGGCCAGAACCTCTGCCGCCACCCACCCGCCGTGAGCCTCGATGGCCGCCGAGACCCTCGGTCCGGTGGGGGCGATGCGTAGGTCGATCCGGTCGGTGAGGGCCAGGGACAGACGCTTGCGCAGGTCGTTGAGACCTCTGATCAACTCCCTCGCCGTGCCCTCCCGTTCCAGGGCGTCGTCGAGCTCCAGGTCCAGCGCCACCGCCCATCCGCCGTCCTGGGCCAGCGCCAGTTCCTCGTGGTGGCCGGCGCGGACCTCCACGTCTTCGGGACCGAGGCGCTCGCCGGCGACCTCGACCCAGCCCTGGGTCTTCAACAGCCTGCGTACCTCGGCGCCGTCGGCGCGGGACAGGGCGGCCTTCACGTCGTTCACGCGGGGACCGAGCCGGGGTCCGAGGGCTCGGAAGTTGGGCACCACCTGCCAGGTCATGAGCTCGGCCAACGACGTGACCTCCTCCAGGGCCTTGACGTTGAGCTCGTCGGCGATCTCCCGGCGCACCTCGTCGTCGAGGTCGACGCCTGGATGCAGGAGGAGGGCTCGGCGCAGGGGCTGGCGCACCCGGACCCGGGCCTCGCCCCGCGCCGCCCGGCCCAGGCCCACCAGGCGTCGAGCGCCCGCCATCTGCTCGACCACGGCCCGGTCGGTCGGCGACGCTGGGCCCGAGCGGCCCTCTGAGCGGGCTACAGCGCCCACGTCAGGCCAGTCGGTGAGGTGCACCGACTCCTCGCCGGTCAGGGCCACGTAGAGCTCATCGGCGATGAACGGGCAGAAGGGGGCGAGGAGTTGGGCGGTGATGACCAGGCAGTGGTGGAGCGTGGCATGGGCCGACGCGCCGTCGGCCGCCGCCCCCCAGAAACGTGGCCGCGACCGCCGCACGTACCAGTTCGACAGGTCGTCGACGAACTCGGCGAGGGCCGTCGTGGCACCCAGCGCGTCGAACCCGTTCATGGCCTCGGTGACCGATCTCACGGTCTCTCCCAGCCGGGCCCGAACCCATCGGTCGAGGATGTGCTCGGTCGGCGCGGGCGCAGCATCCGCCGGCGGCGGTGTCCAACCGTCGATGTCGGCGTAGGTGGCGAAGAAGGCGAACACGTTCCAGAGGGTGACGAGGGTCCGGCGGGCCGCCTCGCGGATGCCGTCCTCGTAGACCCGACGGCTGGTCCAGGGTGAGCCGGCCGAGAAGAAGTACCAGCGCAGGGCGTCGGCGCCATGGGCACCGATGACGTCCCAGGGGTCGATCACGTTTCCCTTGCTCTTCGACATCTTCTGGCCGTCGGCGTCGACAATGTGGGCCAGGCACACGACGTTGCGGAACGGCGTTGCCCCGAACACGAGCGTGTTGACGGCCAGCAGCGAGTAGAACCATCCGCGGGTCTGGTCGATGGCCTCGCAGATGAAGTCGGCGGGAAAGGCCTCGGGCACGGAGCCGGGCGCGTCGGTGGCTGCGCCGGCGAACGGGAAGTGGTGCTGGGCCGACGGCATCGATCCCGAGTCGAACCAGGCGTCGAGCACCGGCGCCAAGCGCCGGCCCACCGACGAGCACCCGGGCTGGGGGCAGGCGATCTCCACCTCGTCGACCGCGGGCCGGTGCAGGTCGACGGGGTCGAGAGCGCGGCCGGCCAGGCTGGTCAGCTCGGCCACCGAGCCCACACAGGTGTCATGGCCTTCGGCGCACCGCCAGATGGGCAGGGGAGTGCCCCAGTAGCGGTCGCGCGACAGGGCCCAGTCGACGTTGTTCTCCAACCAGTCACCGAAGCGGCCGTGCTTGATGTGGTCGGGATGCCAGTTGACCCGCTCGTTCTCCCGCAGCAGGTCGGTGCGCCGCTGCGACGTGCGCACGAACCACGACGTCTTGGCCCAGTAGAGCAGGGCCGTGCCGCAGCGCCAGCAGTGCGGGTAGGCGTGCAGGTACGGCTCCTCTTTCAACAGCAACCCGCGCCGGGCCAGGTCGGCGATGACCTCCCGGTCGGTCTCCTTCACCCGGCGCCCGGCCCACGGCGTGATGCGTTCGTCGAAGGTGCCGTCGGCGATCACCGGGTTCACGACCGGCAGGTCCCACTCCCGGGCGGCGTCCATGTCGTCGGACCCGAAGGCGGGGGCCAGGTGCACGATGCCCGTGCCCTCGTCGATGGCCACGAAGTCGGCCGTCACCACCCGCTGGGCGAGCTCGTCCACGTCGACCAGCTCGAAGGGGCGCCGGTACCGACGCCCGCACAGCTCGGTGCCGGTGAACCTGGCTCGCACGCGCGCGCCCTCGCCCACCACATCGGCCACCTTGGCGGCGGCCAGCACCAGGTCGCGACCCCCGGCGGGATCGGCCACCTGCACGTACTCGAGGTCGGGCCCGACCGCTGCGGCCACGTTGGACACAAGGGTCCAGGGCGTGGTCGTCCAGACGGCCAGGTCGGCGTCGGCGTCGACGAGGGGGAAGCGAACGTAGGCCGAGGCGTCGGTGACGTCGCGGTAGGCCCCGGGCTGGCCCAGCTCGTGTGACGACAGGGCGGTGCCGCACCGGGGGCAGTAGGGGCTGACCCGGTGGCCCTCGTAGAGCAGTCCCTCGTCGTGCAGGCGCTTGACCAGCCACCACACCGACTCGACGTACTCATCGGACAGGGTCCAGTAGGCGTCGTCGGTGTCGATCCACACGCCGGAACGCTCGGTGAGGGCGGCCCAGTCCTGCACGTAGCGACGGACCGACTCCCGGCAGCGCTGGTTGAAGCGACCGATGCCGTACTCCTCGATCTGGCCCTTTCTGGTGAACCCCAGCTCCTTTTCCACCTCGATCTCCACGGGCAACCCGTGGCAGTCCCATCCCCCCTTCCGGGGGACGTCGAATCCGGACATGGTGCGGAACCGGGGGAACACGTCCTTGAACGCCCGCGCCCACACGTGGTGCAGGCCGGGACGGCCGTTGGCCGTTGGCGGGCCCTCGTAGAACACCCAGGGGGGGGCTCCGGCTCGGTGGCGACCCACCGCGGCGGCCAGTCCCGAGGCCCGCCAGCGTGCCAGCACCCGCTCCTCGAGGGCGACGAAGTCGGCCTGGCTGTCTACGGGTCCGAAGGGCACGAGGCCCCACGATACGGCCAGTCCCGCGTATCGGTCATCGAGGCGGCTAGAAAACGGTTCATGGACCTCGACGAGTTGTACACGACGGCCGGTGACGATGCAGTCGTGCTCAACGTGCACCTTCAGCCCGGAGCCGGCCGCACCAGCGTGGTCGGCCGCCACGGATCGGCCCTGAAGGTCCGGGTCGCCGTGCCACCCGAGGCGGGGAGGGCCAACGAGGCGTGCGCCACTCTGCTGACCGGCACGTTCGCAGCCGCCTCTGTCGAGCTGGTCGGTGGTGAGAAGAGCCGCGAGAAGCGCTTCAAGATCGGCGGCATCGACCTCGACGACTTTCGCCGCCAGTTGGAGCGGGCCGTCGAGGACGCAGCCGGGGGACCGGGGCCCGAGAACCGCCAGAGCGGCCGTCGATGAGGCCGTCCTGCCTGCTAGGATCCGCGGCTCCGAGACCCGTTTCTCGTCGGCGTTCCGGGGCTTGCGCCTCGGCTCGCCCCCCCCATTCCATCATCCACCACGTCTCCAAGCCGGTGTGCCATGTCGAAGCCACCCAAGACCGCCGTCGCAGCCAAGAAGGCGACCGCCACCAGGTCCGGGGCGGCCAAAGCCCCCCGTCGGCAGCCAGCGTCCTCCTCGGCCACCAAGGGTGGCACGCCCGCCACTGACCGTTACTTGGAGGAGCAGCGGCTCCTGTTGTTGAGCGAACGGGAGGCGGTGCTTCGCCAGGCGGATTCGCTCCGGGCCGAGGCCGAGCAACTGGCTGAGGAGATGGAGCCGGGCGACACGCAGTTCGACGAGGAGTCCGGTGAGGGCGCCACCCTCAACGTCGAGCGTGAGCGCGACCTGGTCCTCTCCGCCCAGGCCCGGGCCACCGCCGACGAGATCGACGTGGCCCTGGCCAAGTTCGACACCGGCAACTACGGCACCTGCGAGCGCTGCGGCGAGCCCATCCCCCGCGCCCGCCTCAAGGCCATGCCCTCCGCTGCCTTGTGTGTCGCATGCAAGAGCGGGGGGCTGTCGCGTCGCTGACGCCGACCAGCTCCGAGGCGAGGAGCGCCCTCTGAGCGGGATGCCGGGCCCGAGCGGCCCTCTGAGCGGGATGCCGGGCCCGAGCGGCGGAACAGGTGAGCGCCAACCTGAGACGCGACGCTCGGGCTGGTCACGGCGAAGTGGCCTCGTCGTGGCCGGAGCGCTGGTCGTGGTGGCCCTCGATCAGCTCACCAAGGCCTGGGCCATGCACAACCTGGGCGACGGGCCTGTCGACATCGTCGGGCCCATCCGCTTCACGCTCACCCGCAACACGGCCGGTGCCTTCGGTCTCGGGGGTGCCTTCGTCCCCTTCCTCGCCCTCGGGGCCCTGGCCCTGGTGGTGGCCCTCGTCGCTCGCGCCGAGGTCATTCGCCGCCCCGGCCTGGCGCTCGCCGCCGGGCTGGTGTTGGGTGGCGCGCTGGGGAACCTCGTCGATCGCCTGGCTCGTTCGCCCGGCCTGCTCCGAGGCGCCGTTGTCGACTTCGTCGACCTCCGCTGGTGGCCGGTGTTCAACCTGGCCGATGCCGCCATCACCTGTGGCTGCGTGCTGCTCCTGTGGTCGGGGTGGCGGTCGCAGCAGCCGTGAGCGGCCGAACGAGTGGCGTAACGACGACGCCGACCACAGTCGAGGTCTCCCGGTCACTGGCCGGCGAACGACTGGACCGGGTCATCGCCCTGCTCTGGGACCTGCCCCGCCGGCAGGTGGCCGACCGGGTGAGCGCGGGCGGCGTGCACGTGAATGGGCGGGTGGCCGCGGTGCGGGCCTATCGGGTGGTCGAGGGTGACGTGATCGAGGTCGACCCGGTCGACCGGAACGCGCCCACAACCATCGAGCCCGATCCGAGCATCGAGGTGGCGGTGGTGGCCATCGACGACCAGGTGATCGTGGTCGACAAGCCTCCGGGTCTCATCGTCCATCCGGGGGCGGGCCATCCCACTGGCACGCTCGTCCACGGGCTGGTGGCCCGGTGGCCGGAGATCGCGACCGTCGGCCAGCCCCTCCGGCCCGGCATCGTCCACCGACTCGACGCAGGCACGTCGGGACTGCTCGCCGTGGCCCGCACCCCGTCGGCGTACACGTCCCTCGTCGCCCAGCTGGCGGCCCGCACCGTCGAGCGCCGCTACCTGGCCCTGGTGTGGGGGACGGTGGAGGCTCCTCTCGGGCTCATCGACGCACCGGTCGGGCGCTCCCAGCGTGATCGGACGCAGATGGCCGTCTCCGCTGACGGGCGGGCTGCCCGCACCCGCTACGAGGTGATCTCCCGCCACGACGACCCGGCTCCCGTCACCCTGGTCGCCTGTGGGCTGGAGACGGGCCGCACCCACCAGGTCCGCGTCCATCTGGCCGCCATCGGTCACCCGGTGGTGGGAGACGTCCGGTATGGTGGTTCCCGCCCGCAGCTACGGGTCAGTCGGCCGTTTCTCCACGCCTTCGAGCTCGGTTTCGAGCATCCGGCAACCGGTGAACGTCGTCGCTGGACCTCGCCCCTGGCGCCCGACCTCGAGGCGGTGCGTGAGCTTCTCCACTGATCCCCGGGTTCCCGCCGGCGACAACGAAGTCGCTGGTCGCCGGGTCCTGCTGCTCCTCGCCGCCAGCCTGGTGGTGCTCGGGCTCTGCGGCCTGCTGGCCGTCACCGTCATCCATCGGCCGAGTGGCGGGAAGAGCGCCGACAAGCCCACCACCAACAATGCCGTCGCGGCATCGAGCTCGATCGGGCCCGAGCCGGGCGACGACCTGGGCGGGTACGTGGCCGGCCGCTCCACCGCCCTGTCCGCAGCCACCGGCGACCGCAGCGCCGTGGTGTCGCTGCCCGCCTATGTCAACGAGACCCAGGCGCGCGCCGCTGTCGGCCAGGCCAAGGTCGTGGGCCTCCTCGCCGCCGTCCCCGGCGGCCTCCCCAGTGTCGTCACTGGGTCGATGGCGATGTGGGTGAACGGGCAGGTGGCCGACAAGCGCAACGACCGCGACGAGATGCAGTCGCTGCTACCCACCGTCGACGACCCGCAGTTCAAGACCTTCTACCAGGACGAGATCGTCCGCCTCGACAAGCTTCTCGACGCCGTCAAACCCGATGGTCCGCTGGTGTTCGGCGTCGTCGTCCAGGCGCCCGCCAAGTCCCTCCAGGCGCTGGCCGCATCGGGACAGGTCCGCCTGGTCGACGTTGGGACGACGGCGACCCTCCCGCCGGGCACGCCGATACGGGGTGTGCGCCCCGAGGAGACGGTCAAGGCCAACGGCCCGCCCACCCGGCCTTCCTGACCGGGTGGCCGATCAGGTGAGGATGGATGACGACATCCGGTCCTGGGTGGTCTTCACCCGGTTGGTCATGTCGGCCAGGGTGAACGAGTCGAGGTGGTGGCGCATGTGCTCGCCGACATCGGCCCAGACGCTCAACAGGACACATTGGCCCTCGTGGTCGCAGGCGCCGTTCTGGTGGGGCTCGCCGAAGTCGCCGGCCACGATGGGCCCGTCAACGGCACTCACGATCTGACTGAGGGTGATCTCGGTGGACGGCCTGGCCAGCACGTAACCGCCACCCACCCCCCGCTTCGAACGGACCAGGCCGGCCCCTTTGAGGGCCAGGAGGATCTGCTCCAGATAGGGCTGGGGGAGCCCGGTGCGCTCGGCGATGTCGCGCACCGAGGTGGGCGTGCCGTTGCCGGCGTGAAGGGCCAGGGAGAGGAGGGCCCGGCTGGCGTAGTCGCCCCTGGTCGAGACTCTCACCCCCTCCATGGTACGGCTTCTCGCGCCCCTGGGGGGGTGAGATGCGCGACTGGCTGTGCCGGCGGCAGTGGCCAGTAGGGTGGCGCGGATGGACGACGGGGTCGAGCCGCTCGTGCCCGACTACGGAGGCGCCTGCCTCGACGGCGTCGTGCCCGCCATCCTCGGGCGCCGGGATCGGGTTCCGGCGTGGCTCCCGGCCTGTGTGGCCGGCGCCGACCAGGTGGTGCTCCTGGTGCTCGACGGCCTGGGATGGGACCAGCTCCAGGAGCGGGCAGCGCTGGCACCCACCCTGTCCGCCATGGAGGGCGGGGCCATCACCACCGTCGCCCCGTCGACCACCGCGACGGCGCTCACCTCGCTGGCCACCGGTGCCCACCCGGCCGCGCACGGCGTGGTCGGCTACCGGATGCGGGTCATGGGCACCGACGTCCTCAACGTGCTGCGATGGCGCACGATGGCGGGCGACGACGCTCGCACCACCATCCCGCCCGAGACGATGCAACGCCTCGAGCCCTTCGGTGCCACCAAGCCGCCCGTCATCACCCGCGCCGAGTTCGCCGAGACCGGGTTCACTCGGGCCCATCTGGCCGGCGTCCGCCTCCTCGGGTACCGCGTCCCGTCCACCCTGGTGACGAGGGTGGACATCGAGCTGGGCGACGGGGTCGACTTCGTGTACGCCTATTACGACGGCGTCGACAAGGTGGCCCACGAGTACGGCCTGGGCCGGTACTACGAGGCCGAGGTGGTCGCGGCCGACCGCCTGGTGGCCGATCTGCTGGACGTACTGCCCCCTGGCGCCGCCCTGCTCGTGTGCGCCGACCACGGCCAGGTCGACGTCGGCGAGAACGTGGTGGCCCTGCGGCGGGAGGTGATGGACCTGGCGTCACTGCTGTCGGGTGAGGGCCGCTTCCGGTGGGTCCACGCACGGGCCGGTTGCCACGATCGCCTCGAGGCGGCCGTGCGTCGCTGTCACGGCGACCAGGCCTGGGTGCGCACGCGCGACCAAGCTGTGGCCGAGGGCTGGTTCGGCGGCCCCCTCACCGCAGATGTCGCCGCTCGCCTGGGTGACGTGGTGCTGGCGGCACGTGACCCCGTTGCCTTCCTCGACCCTGCCGACACGGGCCAGATCCGACTGCGCAGTCGTCATGGGTCGCTGACCCCGGCAGAGATGAGGATCCCCCTCCTGGGGGCCGCCGCCTGAGACCTACCGCCTGAGACCTACCGCCTGAGACCTACCGAAGGGACCGCGCCATGACCGAGCCCGTAGCCTCGACTGATCAACTGGCCACCCCCGGCCCGGGTCCCGTGCCCACCCAGGAGGCCATCGACCATGCCGACGAGGCCGAGGTCGTCGATGCCGCGCCGGGCAGCCCGGGGGACACGATCGAGTCGCCGGCCAAGGTCCTGCGCATCGGCACCATGACCAAGGAGCTGCTCGAGGAGGTACGACGGGCGCCGCTCGACGAGGCCGGGCGCAGCCGCCTGCGGGAGATCTACGAGACGTCGGTACGCGAGCTGTCGGCCTGCCTGGGTGAAGACCTGCGCGACGAGCTGGCCCGGCTGTCCTCACCCTTCGAGAGCGCCTCGCCGTCGGAGGCCGAGCTGCGGGTGGCACAGGCCCAGCTCGTGGGCTGGCTCGAGGGCCTGTTCCACGGCATCCAGGCCACGCTGTTCTCCCAGCAGATGGCGGCGCGGGCCCAGTTGGAGGAGATGCGCACCCGCGGCCTGCCGCCCGGTCCCGAAGCGCCTCGACCCGGTACCTACCTGTAGCTGTCGCGACGCGCTCGTGCGCCCGCAGGGCCGACGTGCGATGCTGAGATCCTCAGGTGTCTTGGTCGGCGAACGAGAGGGAGATGATGAGCTACGAGCACAGTTGCAAGAAGGCCGGGGCAGAAGGATGTGGGTGGACGGTGCGGGCCGGATCCGAGGAGGAGCTCAAGTCCAAGGTGATCGCCCACGCCCAGAAGAAGCACGGGGTCAAGAACATGACCGACACCATCTACAACTACCTCCGCGACACGGCGAGGCAGTGAGCCACTGCTGATCCCGGCAGCACGAGCGAGCACTGAAGCGCAGCGGAGGAGCGCAGCGCCCAACAGCAGAGCGAGCACCGAAGCGCAGCGGAGGAGCGCAGCGCCCAACAGCACGAGCGAGTCCTACCGTGGCAGAATTACAGGCGTGTCGTTCCCCCCCAGGTTGTCAACAGGTCGGTCGTCGAGCTGCCAGCGACACGAGGCCCGGTCCGATGGCTGAGGGCAGCTTCTGCCACCTGCACACCCACACCGAGTTCTCGATGCTCGACGGCGCTTCGCGCGTCGACGACGTCATCGCCGCCGCTGCCGACGACGGCCAGCCCGCCATCGGCATCACCGACCACGGCAACATGTACGGCGTCCTCGACTTCTACCGGTCGGCGCGTGCCCGGGGTATCACGCCTGTCATCGGCATCGAGGCCTACATGGCCGGGGGCAGCCGCCTCGACCGCCCGTTGCGGCGGGGACGCCTCGACGACACCGGCGGCGAGGCAGGTGCGGGCGACAAGCTCTACTACCACCTGACCCTGCTGGCCGAGAGCACAGCCGGCTACAAGAACCTCCTCGAGCTGGCCTCGGCCGCCTACCTCACCGGGTACTGGTACAAGCCCCGGGTCGACTGGGAGCTGCTCGAGGCCCACCACGAGGGTGTGATCGCCTCCACCGGGTGCCTGGGCGGGGTGGTGTGCCAGGCCCTGCTGCGCGGTGACGAGGTCGGCGCTACCCGGTTGGCGGCCCGCCTGCAGGACATCTTCGGGCGCGAGAACCTCTTCGTCGAGATCCAGGACCACGGCATCGGCGACCAGCACCGCACCAATCCCCAGTTGATCTCCATCGCCCGCACCCTCGGCGCCCCGCTCCTGGCCACCAACGACAGCCATTACACCCATCGCTCCGACGCCGTCGCCCATGATGCGCTGCTCTGTGTGCAGACGGGAGCCTCGATCGACGACCCCAAGCGCTTCCGCTTCGAGGGCAACGAGCACTATCTGAAGTCGGCGGCCGAGATGCGCCACCTGTTCGCCGAGACGCCCGACGCCTGCGACAACACCCTGTTGGTTGCCGAACGGGCCCAGGTCGAGATCGAGTTCGGCAAGCCCGAGCTGCCCCGCTTCGAGCTTCCTCCCGGCTTCGAGGGGCCCAGTCCCGAGGAGGCCGAGGAGAACTACCTCCGCCACCTGACCTGGGCGGGGGCCGTCGACCGCTACGGCGACCCCGTGCCCGCTGAGGTGGCCGAGCGCATCGAGGCCGAGCTCGGCGTCATCGCCGGCATGGGCCTGTCCGCCTACTTCATCGTGGTGTGGGACCTGATCCGCCACGCCCGCGAGGTGGGCGTCCGCGTCGGCCCCGGGCGGGGCTCGGCCGCCGGGTGCTGCGTCGCCTACTGCCTGCGCATCACCGATCTCGACCCCATCCGCTTCGGTCTCCTCTTCGAGCGTTTCCTCAACGCCGGGCGCAAGGAGATGCCCGACATCGACATGGACTTCGACGAGCGCTACCGCGGCGAGATGATCCGCTATGCGGCCGAGAAGTACGGTCCCGACCATGTCGCTCAGATCGTCACCTTCTCCACCATCAAGGCCCGGGCCGCGGTCCGTGATGCGGCGCGGGTGCTCGGCTACCCATACGCCGTCGGCGACCGCATCGCCAAGGCCATGCCGCCACTGGTGATGGGTCGCGACACGCCCCTGGCCGCGTGCCTGGAGGTGACGGCCGGCCACGAGGACGGCTTCAAGGTGGCCGCCGATCTGCGGGGCATCTACGAGACCGATCCCGACGCCAAGAAGGTCATCGACGTGGCCAGGGGCCTCGAGGGCCTGCGTCGCCAGGACGGCATCCACGCCGCCGCGGTGGTGATCACCCGGGAGCCGCTCACCGAGTACCTGCCCATCCAGCGCAAGCCGGAGGCGGGCACCGACCCCGCCAACACGCCCATCGTCACCCAGTACGAGATGCACGGTGTCGCCGACCTGGGCCTGCTGAAGATGGACTTCCTCGGCCTGCGCAACCTCACCGTCATCGAGCGGGCCCTCGACCTCATCGAGCGGTCCACCCTGGCAGCGTGCCCGGACGCAGTGGCGGCGCGCCCCGACATCGACCACGTCGCCCTCGACGACGAGAAGGTCTACGAGATGTTGCGCCGGGGCGACTCCATCGGCGTGTTCCAGCTCGAGGGCGGCCCCATGCGGACCCTCATGCGCTCACTGGCCCCCACCTGCTTCGACGACATCGGCGCCCTCGTCGCCCTCTACCGCCCGGGGCCCATGGGCGCCAACATGCACAACGACTTCGCCGACCGCAAGAACGGCCGCAAGCCCGTCACCTGCCTGCACCCCGACCTGGCCGAGCTGCTGGCCGACACCCACGGGCTGATGATCTACCAGGAGCTGCTCATGCGGGTGGCCCAGAAGTTCGGGGGCTACTCGCTGCAGGAGGCCGACAACCTGCGCAAGGCCTGCAGCAAGAAGATCCGCGCCCTCATGGCCGCCGAGCGGGAGAAGTTCGTGGCCGGCTGCGAGGCCACCGGTTATGGCGCCGCCCTGGGCCAGAAGCTGTTCGACGTCATCGAGCCCTTCGCCGACTACGCCTTCCCCAAGGCCCACGCCTACTGCTACGGCATGATCTCATACCAGACCGCCTGGTTGAAGGCCAACCACCCTGTCGAGTACCTCGCCGCCCTGCTCACCTCGGTCAAAGACGACAAGGACAAGAGTGCCGTCTACCTGTCCGAGTGCCGGACCATGGGCGTCAAGGTGCTCGTCCCCGACGTCAACGAGTCCGAGTCGGACTTCACGGCGAGTGACGGCACCATCCGCTTCGGGCTCTCGGCCGTGCGCAACGTGGGTGAGGGCCTGGTGGCCCTGATCGTGGCCGAGCGGGACGAGAACGGTCCCTTCGCCGACTTCTACGACGTCTGCGAGCGGGTCGACCCCGGCGTCCTCAACAAGCGATCGATCGAGTCACTGGTGAAAGCCGGTGCCTTCGACTCCATGGGGCATCCCCGCCAGGGCCTGCTCAACGGTTTCGAGCGCATCATCGACGGCACGCTGGCCCGCCGCCGCGAGCGGGAGCTCGGGGTGATGAGCCTGTTCGGCGACGCCGCCGACGGGGGGCCCAGCCCCGTGCACGACGAGCGGGTCCCCATCGAGGCGGTGGAGTTCGACGACACCCGGCGCCTGGCGTTCGAGAAGGAGATGCTCGGCCTCTACGTGAGCAGTCACCCGCTGCTCAACGTGGAGGGCTCGCTCAAGCGCCATGTCGAGTGCACCATCAACGACCTGCGGGAACTCCGGGACGGCGAGTGCAAGTGGGTCGGTGGTGTGGTCACCGGCCTGTCCCGCAAGTACACCAAACGGGGCGACCTCATGGCCGTGTTCACCCTGGAAGACCTCAATGCCGCCGTCGAGGTGATGGTGTTCCCCCGCACCATGATCGAGTACGGCCCCCTGCTGGCCGACGACGCCGTCATCTGCGTCAAGGGCCGGGTCGACCTGCGCGAGGAGCCGCCAAAGTTGGTGTGCCTCGAGCTCAAGCGCCCCGAGCTGTCGAGCGACGACGACCCGCCGGTGCGCATCAAGCTCAGTTCGACCAGCGTCACCGAATCGCTCCTGAGCCGGCTGAAGGCCGTGCTGGGCGATCACCCCGGTGGCTCCCAGGTCCTGGTGCACTTCGACCACACCGTTCTCCGGCTCCCCGACGAGTTCAGGGTCGACTCCCGCAACGGCCTGTGCGCCGAGTTGCGGGTCTTGCTCGGACCCAACGCCCTGGTGACCTAGGCTGGAGGCGCTCACCGTGGCTGTCCGTGGAACACTGGAGTGCAGGAAAACCGATGCCGCTCAAGGTCGAAACCAAGGATTGCACCGCACTCAGTGACTCCGAACTGTCGGAGATGGCCGACCTGTGCGCCCAGGGCGGCGCCAGTTGGGACGTGGGGCTGCTCTCCAAGCAGTGTGAGGAATGGGTACTGGTCACCCAGGTCAGCGACGGCAGCCGGCTGGCCGGGTTCTCGTTCTGCACCCTCGAGCGCATCGGTGGCACGCCGAGTGTGCTGGTGGGCCTGGCGTCGGTCCAGCGTGGCCCTCGCTGTGCGGCGGTGCTGAAGGCCCTGGTGGGCGACCAGCTCCGGCGGGCCGTGCTGGCCTTTCCCGACGAGGACGTGCTCGTCGGCACTCGTTTCGCCGCTCCTGAGGCCTTCGCCGCCTTCTCCGGTCTGGAGGACATCGTCCCCCGGCCCGGTCACAAGGCCACCGGTGAGGAGCGGGCGTGGGCCAGACGCTTGGCCAAGCGCTTCGGTGCCGAGGGCAGGGTCGACGACCGCACATCGGTGCTCCAGGGCGTGGGCGACCCGGCCATCGTGCTCGACTTCGAGTGCGCCTCGGCCGACGGCGTCGACGACGAGGTGGCCGCCTTCTTCGCCCCCCTCGACCGCGGTCGGGGCGACGCGGTGGTGGCCTTCGGGTGGGCCATGGCCGAGAACCTGGCCGTCCTCGCCGATTGAGCTCGCCGGCGCTGCATCGAGAGCCGGTGCGGTGGGTCAGGCGCCGGGGAGCAACGCCGCGGCCACCTTGTAGCAGTAGCCCCCGTGTGGGGGGCTGAGGGCAACGAGGACTCGCCGAACGCGCTGTCCCAGCACCGACTCGAGGTCGCGGCTGGAGTACCGGGGCCATCCGATGTCGTCGAGACGGGTGGTGAGGTCACGGTCGACGAGGGGAAGGTGGTAGCGCACCGACTGCCAGGTGAAGCGGCATTCGTACTGCTGGGGCTCGCGGTGCACCTGAGGCCCGGCGACGAGGTCGACGAGGGTGAGCGACGGCTGATCACCGTTGAGCGTCCAGTAGGGCACGGCCGCCCCGGGAAACCCCAGAAGGCTGCGCCGGCGCGGATGGTGCAACGGCTCCAGCCAGCGCTCGGCCCGGCGGGCCGACAATGTCCCGACGTGCTGGGGAGGGTGGTCGAGATAGACGGTCTCGGGCCGGGAGGCGTCGATGGGATGGTTGGCGTCGGCGATCTGGGCGCTCACGACGTCAAAGGCAGCGAGCGGCTCGGGCTCACCGTGATATCTCGCCCTGACAAATGCCCCGGAGTCGAGGTCGACACCGAGGCATCCCCCGGCATCGGCGGCCAGAACAAGCATTCGTAACTCGGCTCCTACAACTTCGACCCGACACGAAACGGCAGCACGCATGTCGCAATCGTGACCGTCCCGAGGTCGCAAATGGTGGATGCTCCCGAACGCAAGCGACGGTTGCCTGCTGGCGGCCGCTCCCAGGACTGGTCAAATAGCCGTGATGGAGTTCCGGGAGATCCTGAAACGACGGCGGATGGTGCGCAACTTCGACGACCGCGAGGTCCCCGTCGACGTCGTCGAGCGACTATTGGCCAGCGCCGCTCGTGCTCCGTCGGCCGGTTTCACCCAGGGTTGGGACTTGCTCGTCCTGGAGGGCCCGGTCCAGACCGGACGCTTCTGGTCGTCGACGTCGGCCCCCGACGGTGGACGAAGCCGGAGCGGTTGGCCCGGCGTGCTGCGGGCCCCATTGCTGATCGTGGTCCTGTCGTCGGAGGCCGCGTATCGGGCCCGTTACGCCGAGGCCGACAAGGCGGGCTCGGGACCGGGAGACGGACCCTGGCCGGTGCCCTGGTGGCATGTCGACGCCGCCTTTGCCTCGTTGTTGGTGATCCTCACTGCGGTCGACGAGGGCCTCGGAGCCTTGTTCTTCGGGGTCTCGGACCCGGTCGGCCTTCGAGCGGAATTCGCCATTCCCGACAGCTACGCCCCGGTGGGCGCGATTGCTGTGGGATATGCCCGGCCCGACCGGCCGTCCCTGTCGCTGGCCCGGGGCCGCCGCCCGCTCGACGAGGTCGTGCACCGGGGCCGCTGGTGAGCCGGCACCCATCACGACCGGAGTTGGGCGAGTAGCTCCTCGACGTCGCCCGTCGGCGCGTTGCACGCGTAGTCGCGACAGACGTAGGCCAGGCCCTCTCGCCGGTCGCTGAACAGGGGCGACGGATAGGGCTGCCCCCAGGCGAGCACCGCGCCAGGGAGCCACTGGCGCTGCACGGCAGCCACCAGATCGGGCCGGTCCCCGGTGATGGCCACTTCCACGGCCGGTCCGGCACCCAGGTCGACGGCCCACAACAGGTGGCACAGGGCGGCGGGGTGGTCGGCCAGGGTTTCGGCCATGAGGGCAACGACCGTCTCGGCCTGCCGGCGATAGCGATCGTCACCGACCAGGGCCGACAGCCGGTGAAGGGCGACGGCGGCCACGGCATTGGCCGACGGGAGGGCGTTGTCGAGCACGTCCTTAGAGCGGGTGATCAGGCGCTCGGCGTCGGAGCCTGTCGTGAAGAAACCGCCGTTGGTGGTGTCGGCGAACAGGTCGATGAGGGCGTCGGCGACCGACCGCGCCTCGGCCACCCACCGGGCCTCACCAGTGGCCTCGGCCAACCTGGTGAAGGCGTCGACCAGGGCGGCGTAGTCGCCGGCATACGCGAGATGGCGGGCTCGAGCGGCCCCCTGAGCGGGGTCCTGGGCCGTTCCGACGTGCCAGGACCGCAGCCACCGGCCGTCGTCACGGCGCAGGGCGCCGAGGAGGAACTCTCCGGCGGTGCGGGCGTCGGCCAGCCAGTCGACCCGCCCGGTGGCGGCCGCGGCTTCGGCCAGGGCGGACACGAACAAACCGTTCCACTCGGTGAGGACCTTGTCGTCGAGCCCCGGGCGGACCCGTAGCTCGCGGGCGGCGAACAGGGCCTGGCAGGCCCGCTCGACGCCCTCGGGCCGGGCCAGATCGCCCCGGACGGGACGGTGCAGGATGTTGGATCCCTCGAAATTGCCGGATTTGCTCACCCCCCACCAGGCCATCGCCTCGGCCGAGTCTGGCCCCGCCAGCGCCTTCAGCTCGTCGGCCGACCAGATGTAGAACTTGCCCTCCACGCCCTCGGAGTCGGCGTCTTCGGAGGAGAAGTAGCCTCCGTCGGGGTGTCGCAGGTCCCGTCGCACGTACTCGATGGTCTCGGACAGGACCTGGAGATGGCGTTCCTCCCCGGTGAGCTGCCAGGCGTGCAGGTAGGCTTTCACCAGCAGGGCCTGGTCGTAGAGCATCTTCTCGAAGTGGGGGACGAGCCACCGCCGGTCGACCGAGTAGCGGTGGAAGCCGCCCCCGAGGTGGTCGTAGATGCCCCCGGCGGCCATGGCGTCGAGGGTGGTGGCGGCCATGGCCACGGCGTCAGCGTCGGATCTGCGGGCGTGCAGGCGCAACAGGAGTTCGATGGTGTCGGGTTGGGGGAACTTGGGCGATCGCCCGAACCCGCCCCACTGGGGGTCGAAGGAGCCGGCGAGGGCATCTCTGGCGGCCATGGATGCCTCCGGGCCGGGGCGGTCGCCCCCACTCGGGGCCAGGTCACCCATGCGGCCCAGGGCGGCGCTGAGCTCCGCTGCCTGCTCGGTGACGGTGTCCCGCCGCTCGGTCCATGCCTCGGCCACGGCCTGGCACACCTGCACGAAGCCGGGCAGCCCGGCCCGGGGCTGGGGGGGGAAGTAGGTACCGCCGAAGAAGGGCTTGCCGTCGGGCGTGAGGAACATGGTCATGGGCCAGCCACCGTGGCCGCTCATGGCCTGGACGGCTTCCATGTAGACGGCGTCGACGTCGGGCCGCTCCTCCCTGTCGACCTTGACGTTCACGAACAGGTCGTTGATGACCGCCGCGGTGGCCGGGTCCTCGAACGACTCGTGGGCCATCACGTGGCACCAGTGGCATGCCGCGTATCCCACCGACAACAGCACGGGCCGGTCCTCGGCGCGCGCCCGGGCGAAGGCCTCCTCGCCCCACGGGTACCAGTCGACGGGGTTGTCCTTGTGCTGCTGGAGGTAGGGGCTCGTCTCGCCGGCCAGACGGTTCATGGACCGAGCGTACGGCTACCCACGGGGCTGCTCGCACCAGGGGCAACGAGGATAGGCACGGGAACCCGTACGCCCACAGGCCCGGCAGCGCACGACGCCGATGCGTCCGTGGAGGAGACGGGCGACGGCCGACCAGAGCATGCCGCCCACGGCCACCACCAGTAGGACCTCGGCACCGTCACCGACCAGGTTGGTGCTCACGCCCCGACCGAGGATCGACCTAGCGTGGAGCGGACGGGACCCCTACTTGAACCGTTGCTCGGGCTGAACGCTGTGCATCACCACATTGTCGCAGGTCGGCGCCGAGCGTCCGAAGTTCACTTCTCGTCTGGTGGAGAGGTCCGGTCGTCCGGTCGTCCGGTCGTCCGGTCGAACGGTGAGCCAGGCCCCAGTTCGCTGACCAACGGTGTACGTGGCGGTGTACGTTGTTCGAGTGCGCAGGACGAACATCTATCTCACCGACGTCGAGCAGGCCGCGCTCGACGCCAGAGCCGCCACCGAAGGTTCAACGAGGAGCGAGGTCGTACGCGCCATCGTCGATCGGGAGCTCAATCTTCGCCACGACGAGCAGAGTGACGTCGATCTGGCGCTCGCGGAGGCCGCTGCCGAGCTGGCCGAGCGCTCCAGGGTGCTCAGTCGTGACGACGTCGACCTTCACATCGCCTGAGTGGTCATCGTCGACGACCATCTCGCTCTGAGATCCGTTGCCGGCAGCGCCGGGCCTTGGAGCGAGCGGTCCGGTGGTGACCACCTACGGCTTCCACTACCGGATGGCTCGTGCCGTGTCGGACTCGGCGCGGTCCGGGAGCTTGTCCCGGCGGTTGCCCGACCCGGCCTCCGCCGTCGGCCGCGTGCTCCACCCGCCCGCCCATCGCCTGGTCGTACTCGATCCTCGGTCGAGCATTGCCGAGGCGATCCGCATCGCCACCAGCTACCGGGCGAACCTGCTTCTTGCCGAGTTGGTCGGCGCCGCCCTCCATCATCGGGCAGCGATACGCGTGACGCCGGAAAACGCGGGTCGGAGCTGGGCGGAGATCATGGAGGCCGAGGGCGTCGACTTCGCAACCCTCGAGCCCTGAGAGGGCTACTTGAACCATCGCTCGGGCTGGACGCTGTGCAAAGCCGCATTGTCGCAGGTGGGAGCCGAGCGTCCGAAGTTTCGGGCACAGCCTGGAGGTTCCACCTGCGGGAATCGCGACGCCAGTGGCATGAGTACCGCCGGTCTGGCATTATGTGCTCATGGATGCCACAGTAGTCCTTGGTCAGCAGGGGCGCCTGGTGATACCGGCGGACGTCCGGACCGCACTTGGTCTTGCAGCCGGG